>NZ_JBSFKL010000016.1:0-144452 GCF_053598535.1 Streptomyces sp. NPDC001108 | reverse complement strand
CTGCAGGGGGGACCCTGTGGGAGAGTAGGACGCCGCCGAACTTCTTTTACGGGAAAGCCCCGTGTCCTTTGTGGACACGGGGCTTTTCTGCGTTTCCGAGCGTCTAGGCTCGATCCATGCGCTACGAACTGGTCATCTTCGACAACGACGGTGTGCTCGTGGACAGCGAGCCGATCTCCAACACCATCCTGGCCGAGTACCTGACGGAGCTCGGCCACCCCACGTCGTACCAGGAGTGCCTCCGGGACTACATGGGGGCCGCGATGCACCGGGTGCACGAGCTCGTCGAGGAACGGACCGGGGAGAAACTGCCCCCGGACTTCGACGCCGTGTTCCACGAGCGGCTCTTCGCCGCGTACGCGCAGGAGCTGGAACCCGTCGCAGGCGTCGAGGACGTACTGGGGAAGCTGGTCGCCGACGGCGTTCCCTACTGCGTCGCCTCCTCCGGGAGTCACGAGCGGATCCGGGCCGGACACCGCAGGACCGGGCTCGACCAGTGGTTCGAGGAAGAGTGGATCTTCAGCGTGGACGACGTCGAACGGGGAAAGCCGGCCCCCGACCTGTTCCTGCTGGCCGCCGAGCGGATGGGCGTCGCCCCCGAACGGTGCGTCGTCATCGAAGACAGCCCGCTTGGCGTGGAGGCGGCCAGGGCCGCGGGGATGGACGTCTACGGGTTCACGTCGATGATGCCCGCGGACCGGCTCACCGGGGTGACCGGGTACATCTCCGACATGGGACAGCTCCGCGAATTGCTCGCGTGATCCATCTACCCACCGGTAGAAACTGGCCTTACGCTCGCGGCCATGACAAACGGTGGTTTGCGGCACGGCAGGGCCTCCCTCACGCTGAGTTTCTTCGTCCAGGGAGTCACCTTCGCTCTGCTGGTGACGCGGATTCCCGCCATTCAGAACCGGTACGGGATATCCGACGGGCTGCTGCCCGCGTTCCTGGCGGCGGTGCCCATCCTGGCCGGGGTGGGCAGCGTGGTGACCGAGAAGGTGGTCCTGCGGGTACGGCCCAGGATCGTGCTGCGGTGGGCGCAGCCCGTCGTGATGCTCGCGCTGCTCGGCGCCGGCGCCGGGAACGCGATGTGGGAGGCGGCGCTGGCACTCGGGCTGTTCGGGCTCGCCGTCGGGGCGCTCGACGCCTCCATGAACATGATGGGCGTCAGCCTCCAGCGGGCCTACGGGCGCTCCATCATGCTCGGCTTCCACGCCGCGTACAGCCTGGGCGGAATCGCCGGGGCGTCCATGGCGTGGGCCGGGGCGCACTGGGACCTCTCGCTGCTGGTCTCCTACCTCCCGGCGGTCGCCGTCCTGCTGCCGGCCGCGTTCGCCGGAAGCCGGTGGTACTCCGACGGCGCCTCCGCGCAGAGCGGCGCGGAGGACCCGGGCAGGAATGCCGGGTCGGTCTCCTTCAAGCTGCTGATGCCGCTCTGCCTGGTGATGAGCTTCGCGTACATCGGCGACTCCACCGTCTCCAACTGGAGCGCGAAGTACCTCCAGGACGTCCTGGGGAGCTCGGAGCAGATGTCGACCCTGCCGTACAACGTCTACATGGTGACGACGCTGCTCGGACGGGCCGTCGGGGACCTCGGGGTGCGGCGGTTCGGGGCCGTGGCCGTGGTGCGGAGCGGCAGCGTGCTGGCGGCCGCCGGATTCGTGGTGGTGGCGACGGCCGGCGGCGCGTGGACCGGGATGCTCGGGTTCACCCTGCTCGGGCTCGGGCTCTGCGTGATCGTCCCGCAGACCTTCGCCGCCGGCGGGCGACTGTTCCCGGGGGCGAGCGACACCGCGATCGCCCGGCTGAACGTCTTCAACTACGTGGGGTTCCTGGTGGGATCACCGCTGGTCGGTGCGATCGGGGACGCCTGGAGCTACCGGGGCGCGATGCTCGTACCGATGGTGCTGGTGCTCGCGACGCTGGTGTACGCCAAGTCGTTCGGTGCGGAGCCCGCCCGATACGGTGGCGGGCATGAGCGGGCGCGCACAGCTGATGTGGGATGACGCGGTAACGGGATACGACTTCGGGGAGAGCCACCCGATGGACCCCGTCCGGCTGGCCCTGACCATGGGGCTGGTGCGGGCGTTCGGGCTCGACCGTGCGGTGGACGTGGTGGCGGGCAGGCCCGCCGGGGAGTCGACGCTGAGGCTGGTGCACCGCGAGGACTACGTGGCCGCGGTGCGGGCCGCCTCGGCCGATCCGAAGCGGGCCGACCAGCGCTACGGGCTCGGGACGGTGGACGACCCGGCCTTCGCCGGGATGCACGAGGTCTCGACGCTGATCGCCGGCCAGTCGGTGGCGGCGGCCGAGGCCGTGTGGCGCGGGGACACCGCGCACGCGGTGAACTTCACGGGCGGGCTGCACCACGCCATGCCGGGCGGCGCGGCCGGATTCTGCATCTACAACGACCCCGCGCTGGCCATCGCCCGGATGCTGGAGCTGGGCGCCGAGCGGATCGCGTACGTCGATGTGGACGTCCACCACGGCGACGGGGTGCAGGCGGCGTTCTGGGAGGACCCGAGAGTCCTGACGATCTCGCTGCACGAGCACCCGAGGACGCTCTTCCCGCACACCGGCTGGCCCGAGGAGACCGGCTCCGGGGCCGGCGAGGGCGGCGCGGTGAACGTGGGGCTGCCGGCCGGGACCGGGGACGCGGGATGGCTGCGGGCCTTCCACGCGGTGGTGCCCGAGCTGTTGGCGGATTTCCGGCCACAGGTGCTGGTGACCCAGCACGGGGCCGACACGCATTTCGAGGACCCGCTCGCCCATCTCGCGGTCTCGCTGGACGCGCAGCGCGCGGTGATGGCGGCCTGCCACGACCTGGCCCACGCGCATGCGGAGGGCGGTCGGTGGGTGGCGCTCGGCGGGGGCGGTTACGCGGTGGTCGACGTGGTGCCCCGGTCCTGGACGCATCTGGTGGGCATCGCCGCGCACGCCCCGGTGGAGCCGGAGTCGATGATCCCGGAGTCGTGGCGGGCCGAGGTCTACGCCCGTACCCGGCAGTTGGGACCGGCGCGGATGACGGACGGGCGGACGCCGTCCTGGAAGCCGTGGGAGGAGGGGTACGACCCGGCCGACCGGCTCGACCAGGCGGTACTGGCGGCGCGGCGGGCGGCGTTCCCCCTGCGGGGGCTGCTGACCTGACTCCTCGCCAGGAGCCCTCGGGCCCTCCTCGCGTACGGCGGTGTGTGCGCGGGCCCGTGGGCGGTGGCGCGTATTGGTTGCGCCAACGGTGGGGAGTCCTCGGCTTCCGGCCCCCCGTCCGGGCGGGTGGGGCAGCATCGTGGGGTGTTGAGCACCGGAGCGCTGCGCGCGCATCTGCTGGCGGCCCGGCTGGCCGGGCCCGTGGCCACCTCGCGGGAGACGAGTCTGCGGAGTTATCGGCTCTTCGCGGCCGGGGACCCGCGGGTGACGCTCGGTCTGGTCCCCGGCGAGGGCTGGGCGGAGACCGATCTACTGCGGCTGATGGCCGAGAAGTGCGGGGTCTCGGAGGACCCGGCCCATGTCGTGGGACCGGACGTGATCGATCCGGAGCGGACGCTGGCCGGGCTGGACGCCTTCGCGGACCGGCTGTCGTGTGCGGCGGATCGGCGGGCGCCGGTGCTGTTCGGCACGGGCCATCCGCATCGGCTGCTCGGCTTCTACGTCGCGCTGGCAGACGCGATGTCGGCGGCGGGATGCCCCGTACTCACCCCGGCACAGGGGCGACGTATCGACATAACGACCCGGTTCGGCGTACGCACGTGCAGCCTCGACTACGTACGGGGAGTCGCGATGGTGCGTGAGCCCGGCGCGCGCGAGGGCGGTGGTGACACCGGCGCACACACCCATTCCCCGCTGCCGGTCCGGGTCGCCCTGGCGGCGGCCGCGGAGGAGCGCGGGTTGCTTCCGGAACTGGTCGTGGGGGACCACGGCTGGGTCTGCGGGGCAGGTCAGCTGGGCATCGAGGCGATCGGGCTGGCGGACACGGACGATCCCGCGCTGTTCGTCGGGGAGGCCGAGGGACGGGTGTCGGTGGCCGTTCCGGTGGACGACGGGGTGGAGTCGGCCTTCTATCGACCGCTCACTCGATATGTACTCAATCGGGTGTTTCTGTCACGGTAGGCGGTCGATCGTCTCTCCTCTTCCCCACTCGCATCACCCGCCCCTAACCTGGGCAGTGAGCGCACAACGACGAAGAGTCACCGGAGGGGAAGCCGGTGAGCGTCTCGTGCGGAAGGTACAGGTGAGTCATGGCTGCTGACAGCGAGAGGCCTCTCAACGAGGTCAAGTTCCTGACTGTGGCGGAAGTCGCCTCGGTCATGAGAGTGTCGAAGATGACCGTGTACCGCTTGGTGCACAGCGGTCATCTGCCGGCGATCCGGGTGGGCAGGTCTTTCCGGGTACCGGAGCAAGCGGTTCACGAGTATCTCCGCGAGTCCTTCGTGGGGGTGGAGTCCGCCTGAGTTTCACCTCGGATTACGCCCCTCACGCGCTGGCGGGTAGGCTAGGCCGACGTAGGTCGTGTGGGCCCAGACGCCCCGCACCAGTGAAGAAGAAGTGAGCGAGGGTAGTCGTGGGCTCTGTTATCAAGAAGCGGCGTAAGCGGATGGCCAAGAAGAAGCACCGCAAGCTGCTCAAGCGCACGCGCGTTCAGCGTCGCAACAAGAAGTAGGCGAACGCGGTTCGTGTTTCCCGCAGCCCTTCCACCGGTCCGGTGGAAGGGCTGCGGTGCTTTTCACCGGCTACGGTGACGGCCAGGGGAAACCTTTCGACGGAAGGCGCTGATCTTGGGGAAGGTCGTGCTGGTCACGGGAGCGGCCCGGCAGCTGGGGGGCCGTTTCGTGCGGCGGGTCCAGCGGGAGCCGGGCGTGGACCGGGTGATCGCCGTCGACGCGGTCGTGCCGGGGCACGCGCTGGACGAGGCGGTGTTCGTCCGGGCGGACATCCGGCAGCCCGCCATCGCGCGGGTGCTCGCCGAGTACGCGGTGGACACGGTGGTGCATCTGGACGTCTCGGCCAAGGCGGTCGGCACGGGCGGCCGGACGTCGGTCAAGGAGACCAACGTCATCGGCACCATGCAGTTGCTCGGTGCCTGCCAGAAGTCGCCGACCGTGCGGCGGCTGGTGGTGAAGTCCAGTACGAACGTGTACGGCTCGGCGCCGCGCGATCCGGCGGTCTTCACGGAGACCACCCCGCCCAAGTCGCTCCCCAGCGGCGGCTTCGCCAAGGACGTGGTGGAGGTCGAGGGGTACGTGCGCGGGTTCGCGCGCCGGAGGCCGGACGTGGCCGTGTGCGTGCTCCGGTTCGCGAACATCCTGGGGCCCCGGGCCGATTCGCCCCTCGCGGACTATCTGTCGCTGCCGGTGCTGCCGACAGTGTTCGGGTACGACCCGAGGCTCCAGTTCGTGCACGAGGACGATGTCGTCGACGTCCTGGGCGTGGCGTCCGGGGAGCCGGGGCGCGGGACGCTGAACAGCGGCACGTTCAACATCGCCGGGGACGGGGTGCTGCTGCTCTCGCAGTGCTCGCGGCGGCTGGGGCGGCCGACGGCGCCGCTGCTGCTGCCCGCCGTCACCTGGGTCGGCCAGGCGCTGCGCAGGGTCGGGATGACGGATTTCTCGCCGGAGCAGATCCGGCTGCTCACCCACGGCCGGGTGGTCTCGACGGTCCAGATGCGCGAGACGCTGGGCTTCCACCCCCGGTTCAGTACGGCGGAGACGTTCGCGGAGTTCGTCCGCGGCCAGGGGCCGGGGCTGCTGCCGCCCGAGCTGGTGGGTGGCGCGGTCGACCGGCTGGCCGCGCTGCCGTTCGCGCGGGCGGGCGGCGATGTTTCGGGGATCATCGGGGCCGGCGGCACCGCGCCGTCCTCCGGCGGCAGGTAGAGGAGCGCACCGACGATGGCGGATGCCAAGGTCATTCCGTTCGACGACGACCGTTCGCGGGCGGGTGGCGCGGCGCGTCCGGCCCGGCGCCGTGTCCCCGGGGCCGGGCCGGGGCCCGAGGCGGGTACGGCGGCCGTGAGCGCCCTCCCGGGCCGGCAGGGGGCCCCGGAGCCCCGGCCGGAGCCGGAGGACGGGGAGCGCGGCGGCTGGGACCGGCGGATCGCCGGCGGGCTGGCGTTCCTGCGGCGCCGGGTCACTGGTGAGTACGACGTCGACGAGTTCGGGTACGACGAGGAGCTGACCGACCAGGTCCTGATGTCGATGCTCCGGCCGGTGTACGAGAAGTACTTCCGGGTCGAGGTGAAGGGCGTCGAGAACATCCCCGCGGAGGGCGGGGCGCTGATCGTGTCCAACCATTCGGGGACGTTGCCGCTGGACGGGCTGATGCTCCAGGTCGCGGTGCACGACAACCATCCGGCGGGGCGTCATCTGCGGCTGCTCGCCGCCGACCTGGTCTTCATGCTGCCGGTCGTCAACGAGCTGGCCCGCAAGGCCGGGCACACCCTGGCCTGCGCCGAGGACGCGGAGCGGCTGCTGCGGCGGGGTGAGTTGGTGGGGGTGATGCCGGAGGGGTTCAAGGGCATCGGGAAGCCGTTCGGGGAGCGGTACAAGCTCCAGCGGTTCGGGCGGGGCGGTTTCGTGTCCACGGCGCTGCGGGCCGGGGTGCCGATCGTGCCGTGCTCGATCGTGGGGGCGGAGGAGATCTACCCGATGGTCGGCAACTCGAAGACGCTGGCGCGGCTGCTGGGCTTCCCGTACTTCCCGATCACGCCGACGTTCCCCTGGTTGGGGCCGCTCGGGGCGGTGCCGCTGCCGACGAAGTGGACGATCCAGTTCGGCGAGCCGATCTCCACGAGCGGCTATCCGGTGGAGGCGGCGGAGGATCCGATGCTGATGTTCAACCTGACGGATCAGGTGCGGGAGCAGATCCAGCACACGCTGTACCGGCTGCTGGTGCGGCGCAGGTCGGTGTTCTTCTGACGAATTCCGGGCTCTTCGGCAGGCGTACGTGGCCGGGGGGGCGGGCCCGAGTGGGCCCGCCCCCCCGACCACGTGGTCCGCGCGGGTCAGTCGCCCGCGTCCTGGCCGTGCAGGCCCAGGCCGGGGAGGAGACCGGGGAGGATCGGGGGAAGGGTGATGTCCGGGGCGGGCGGGCCGCCCGGCCGGTCGTCGGCGGACGGGGTGGAGCCCGGGGACGGGTCGGAGCCGAGGAGCCCGCCGGTGGAGCCGCCGATCAGGCCGCCCTCGGCCGGGGAGCTGTCCGGCCCCGAGGGGCGGGGTGAGCTCTCGGCCTCGGAGTGGTCCCGGGAGGCTTCGGGGGAGGTGCGTGCCGAGGGGGTGGTGTGCGTGGGGCCGGTGCCCCGCTCCGCGGTGCCGGACCGCCGGGCGCCGTCGCTGTCCGGGGTGCGGGGGAAGAGCGACTGGAGCGGGCCGACCTCTTCGTCTATGGCGTCGAAGACCGAGCTGACCTGGTCGCCGACGTCCGTGAGCTGCAGGGGCAGCCGGTCGCGGAGGCTGCTCCAGGTCTCGCGGTGCGAACGGGAGAAGGAGTCCAGCGTCTGGATGGGGCCGATGGCCCCGTTGCGCTGGTAGGCGGAGCGGAGGAGGCGGTGGCCCTCGCTGGCGTCGTGGCTCATGCCGTTGAGCGTGCGCCGGACCTCGCCGAGCTGTTCGTGGTCCAGGGCGCCGGAGCGGGCACGCTCCAGGAGGCGGCGGGCTTCGCTGAGCCGGGTCGACGCCTGGTCGAGGTATACCTCGCCGCGGTCCGTGTCGCCGCTGGCCAAGCCCAGGTGGATGTCCTCCATGCCGCGTTTGAGCCCGTACAGCGAGTCACCCGGCAGGGCGTCGGAACTGGCAGCGGCCACGCCGCCGAAGGCTCCCGCCGCCACACCGACGGTGAGGCCGCCGGCCGCGAGACCCTTCGTCCACCGTGAACGCGGACGCAACTTCCGGAGCGGGGAGGCCCGGTGGGCCCCCTTGGCGCGCTGCTCGGGCACCGTAGGGCCCACGGACGCGCCGCCCTCGCTGAACATGGCCTCCATGGCGGCGACGAGCTGGGCTCGCTGCGCCACTTTGACCTCGGGGTCCAACTCCGGCCGCGGTACCTCACCGAGGCCGTTCGCCAGGGCCAACAGCGGTCCGTGGTCGGCCGGTCCGGCCGGGTCCTCGGGCTGTCCGGCCGCCGCACCGTGGAGCGACTGCTCCTCCAGGGCCTGGGCGAAGGCGTTCGCCCGCCGGTGTGCCGAAACGTTTGCGATCACTGGCGGCACCTCCTCTCAATCATGACGGTCGACTCCCCTGGGGGTACGGAGGGTTGCACACCTTGAGCGCTTTCACACGATTGAGTGAGTGTCGGCGGACATGGGGTGACTACAGGGGGCCTGCAACCGGCACAACGAGGGGCGCGGCACTTGGGTTACGCACTAAGGATGATCGGACCAGTCCGTGACAGGGACGTCGCGGAGCGTTGCTCCGCACGGGAGTTGGGGACGGGGCGGAGCGGGTCGAGGGGTCAGCGGGCGTCGTCGGGGAGGAGCCGGGCCAGGGTGCGGACGGCGCGGTACTGGAGGGTCTTGATCGCGCCTTCGTTCTTGCCCATGACCCGGGCGGTCTCGGCGACCGAGAGGCCCTGGAGGAAGCGGAGGGTGACGCACTCCTGCTGCTGGGGGTTGAGCCGCCGCACGGCCTGCAGCAGCGCGGCGTTGGAGAGGGATTCCAGGACGGAGTCCTCGGGGCTGCGCTCCACCTCGTTGGCGTCGAGCATCTCGCCGGTGGTCACCTCCAGCCGGAAGCGGCTGGACTTGAAGTGGTCGGCGACCAGGTTGCGGGCGATGGTGACGAGCCAGGCGCCGAAGTCGCGGCCCTGCCAGGTGAAGGTGGAGATGCGGCGCAGGGCGCGCAGGAAGGTCTCGCTGGTGAGGTCCTCCGCGGTCGCCTTGCCGCCCACGCGGTAGTAGATGTACCGGTAGACGGTGTCGCTGTACTGGTCGTAGAGGCGGCCGAAGGCGTCGGCCTCGCCGGCCTGGGCGCGCTCGACGAGCTCCATCATGCGGGCGCTGTCGCTGTCGGCGGTCGGCCGGCGGACGGTGGAGGTGGCGCCCGAGCCGCGGTTGCCGCGTCTTCCGACCGCCGCACTCCGTTCGGCCAGGGCATAGCAGGGGCCGACAGGTGCAGGGGCGGCGAATGCGGGTACGGCGTACGCGGTGGGGACGAAGCCGCGCAAGAGGTCGGTGACCGTTGCGCGCAGCGTAGCCAGGCCCGAGGCGTCAACCCCGACGTGTGGGTACACGGGACTCCCAGAGGCAGAGCTTCCATCACGTTCAGTGCGAAACCTTCACTCGTCGTAGTGAGTGGGGGGTTCCGGAATGCGTCTGAGGAGAATAACGCTTCGTACAGGCGGCACTACGCCCAGTTGCTCAAATCATCGATTACGTCGCTTCTGTGACGACTAGACGACCCATCGAGCAGCAGTTCGTGATCGCTTATTGATCGAATTACTTCGAGATCTGTCTGTCGGGGCGACGAGTTGTGCCCGTGCGAGGGCAGGTCGGCAGGTCGTGCGGGCCTGCGGGTGAGGAGTTCGACCGGTTGTGCGCCACTGGTCGGCCGTACGTCACCGATCGCTTGTGCGGGCGATCGGTTGTGCGAGGCGGCGCGGTCGTTCCGGGCCGGGCGGAGGGGCGTACGGATGTACGGGGCGGCAGCGCCCGCGGGTCAGCGGCGGCGGCGGTGGAGGGCGACGGCGGCGGCGGTGCCGCCCGCGAGCGCGCCGACCCCGGCGGCGGCCGGGATGCCTACGCGGGCGGCCTTGCGGCCGGTGCGGTAGTCCCGCAGCCGCCATTCGCGGGCGCGGGCGTGCTTGCGGAGCTTGGCGTCGGGGTTGATCGCGTACGGGTGCCCGACCAGGGAGAGCATCGGGATGTCGTTGTGCGAGTCGCTGTACGCGGCGCAGCGGTCGAGGTCGAGGCCCTCGGCTGCGGCCAGGGCGCGGACCGCCTCGGCCTTCGCGGGGCCGTGCAGCGGTTCGCCGACCAGGCGGCCGGTGTAGACGCCGCCGACGGACTCGGCGACGGTGCCGAGCGCGCCGGTCAGGCCGAGCCGGCGGGCGATGATGGTGGCGGTCTCGACCGGGGCGGCGGTGACCAGCCAGACGCGCTGGCCCGCGTCGAGGTGGGCCTGGGCGAGGGCGCGGGTGCCGGGCCAGATGCGGTCGGCCATGTACTCGTCGTAGATCTCCTCGCCGATGGACATCAGCTCGGAGACCCGGTGGCCCTTGACGATGGACAGGGCGCTGTCGCGGGCGTCCTGCATGTGGCCGGGGTCCTCGACGCCGGCCAGCCGGAACCACGCCTGCTGCCAGGCGAACCGGACGAGTTCGCGGCGCTGGAAGAACTTCCGCTTGTACAGGCCGCGGCCGAAGTGGAAGAGGGCGGCGCCCTGCATGACGGTGTTGTCCAGGTCGAAGAAGGCGGCGGCCAGGTCGTCGCCGACGACGGGGAACGGGACCTCCTCGGCCTCCGCCGTTTTCGCGGACTCCGAGGTCTCGGAGGATTCCGGGGTCTCTGCGGCTTCCGTGAGGTCGTCGGTGAGGGAGGTCTTGCGCGCTGCCTCGGCTGCCGCCTCGCCGGCCAGCACACTCCGTGCTGTCGCGGGGCGCCTACGGGGGGTGAGCCATCCAAAAGCGGCCATGCGGTGAGCATAGCCAGTCGGCCGGGCCCTTCCCGAGCTGCCGGTATGCCATGGCGTGAACTCTTGACCGGAGGTTTGTCGAACGGGTGAAGCGGCCGCCGGGCCCGCGGGGGGAGCTGGTGTGGGCGCGGCGCAGAATGAGGGCATGAGCCCCTTGTTGCGACGTACGAAGAAGAAGCCCGAGGAGCGGGTGGTGACCCTGGTGGGGAAGCCCGGGTGCCATCTCTGCGACGACGCGAGGCAGGTGGTGCGGGAGGTGTGCGAGGAGACCGGGGCGTCCTGGGAGGAGAAGGACATCACCCTGGACGAGCGGCTGTACCGGGAGTACTGGGAGCAGATCCCGGTCGTGCTCGTCGACGGCGAGCAGCACACGTTCTGGCGGGTGGACGCGGCGCGGTTGCGCGGGGCGCTGCTTTCCTGAGCGAAGCCGGTTACCATCGTGGGCGTTTTGAGTGGTCTCGGGGGAGTGGTTGTGAGGAGTGTGTGCCGCTTTGCCCCCTTCGGGCCTGCAACGGGCTGATGCGGTCCTTGGTTCCGGGATCGCGCGACGAATGTGCGTGACCCCGGTCACTTTGACCGGACAAAACGGACACTATCTTTGTGCACGCGTTCACAAAGACATAGCCTGCATTCGACGGGGCGGTCATGGGAAATACGGCCGCCTGCAGCCCCGCTCATCCCGCAGGAGCACCGTGGCAACTGGCCGAAATCACCGACCGGCGACCCGTAGCCGAGGAATTCCCGAGGCCACCGTCGCCCGTCTTCCGCTGTATCTGCGCGCGTTGACCGCGCTCTCCGAGCGCTCGGTACCCACGGTCTCCTCCGAGGAACTCGCCGCGGCGGCCGGGGTCAATTCCGCGAAGCTGCGGAAGGACTTCAGCTACCTCGGTTCGTACGGGACGCGCGGCGTCGGGTACGACGTCGAGTATCTCGTGTACCAGATCTCCCGCGAACTGGGGCTCACCCAGGACTGGCCGGTCGTGATCGTCGGCATCGGCAACCTCGGCGCCGCGCTCGCCAACTACGGCGGTTTCGCCTCCCGTGGTTTCCGGGTCGCCGCGCTGATCGACGCCGATCCCGCGATGGCCGGGACGCCGGTCGCCGGTATCCCCGTGCAGCACGCCGACGACCTGGAGCGGATCGTCGGGGACAACGGTGTGTCGATCGGTGTCATCTCGACCCCGGCCGGGGCCGCGCAGCAGGTCTGCGACCGGCTCGTCGCCGCGGGCGTCACCTCCATCCTGAACTTCGCGCCGACCGTGCTCTCCGTGCCCGACGGTGTCGACGTCCGCAAGGTCGACCTCTCCATCGAGCTCCAGATCCTCGCCTTCCACGAGCAGCGCAAGGCCGTCGAGGACACCGCCAGCGGCGCCGGGGACCCGGCCGCGCCCCCGGTGCGGGCCGCCGCCACCGACCGCAAGGGACCTGACGGGGACATGCCCGCCGTGATGCCGGCATGAGCCTTCTCGTCGTAGGACTGAGCCACCGCAGCGCTCCGGTGTCCGTGCTGGAGCGTGCCTCGCTGTCCGCCGATACCCGGGACAAGCTGCTCCAGGACACGTTGGCCGCCGAGCCCGCGGCCGAGGCCGCCGTCCTCGCCACCTGCAACCGCATCGAGCTCTACGCCGACGTGGACAAGTTCCACGCGGGCGTCGCCGAGCTGTCCACGCTCCTCGCCCGGCACAGCGGTGTCGGCCTGGACGAGCTGACCCCGTACCTCTACGTGCACTACGAGGACCGGGCCGTCCACCACCTCTTCTCGGTGGCGTGCGGGCTGGACTCGATGGTCGTGGGCGAGGGCCAGATCCTCGGCCAGATCAAGGACACGCTGGCGGTGGGGCAGGAACTGCACACCGCGGGCCGCCTGCTGAACGACCTCTTCCAGCAGGCGCTGCGGGTCGGTAAGCGGGCGCACAGCGAGACCGGGATCGACCGGGCCGGGCAGTCGCTCGTCACCTTCGGGCTCGAACAGCTCGCCGTCGGCGGGGACGTCGCCGACTGGGCCGGGGGCAAGCGCGCCCTGGTGATCGGCGCGGGCTCGATGTCCTCGCTCGCCGCCGCCACCCTGGCCCGTACCGGGGTCGCCGAGATCGTCGTCGCCAACCGGACCCGGGCCCGCGCGGACCGGCTCGTCGAGATCCTGGCCCAGCCCGGGGGCACCGGAGTGGTCGCCCGGGCCGTGGAGATGGCCGATGTCTGCGACGAACTGACACGTGCCGACATCGTCGTGTCGTGCACCGGCGCCACCGGTCTCGTGCTGACCGCCGAGGCCGTCGCCGGCGCGCTCGGCCTGGAGGCCGCGCCCGCCGTGGAGACCCCCGCCGTCGAGATCCCCGCCGTGTCCGTGGTGCCCGCGTCCGCCGACGTCGACCGGCACGCCGCCTGGGTCGAGAACGCCGCGGGGAGCGGTGCCGGAACGGTCCGCCAGGCCGTCCGCCGGGCCACCGTGCCCGCCCAGGGCGCCGGCCCCGTGCGCCTGGCGCTGCTGGACCTCGCCATGCCGCGCGACATCGACGGAGAGGCGGCCCGGCTCGACGGGGTGCGTCTCGTCGACATCGAGTCGCTGGCCGAGGCGTCGGCCGACGCCCCGATGGCCGCCGACGTGGACCAGGTGCGCACCATCGTCTCCGACGAGGTCGCCGCCTTCGGCGCTGCCCAGCGCGCCGCCCACATCACCCCGACCGTCGTCGCGCTGCGCACGATGGCCGCCGGAGTGGTCGCGGGCGAGATCGCGCGGCTCGACGGGCGCCTCCCCGACCTGGACGAGAAGCAGCGCGCGGAGATCACCCAGACCGTGCGCCGCGTCGTCGACAAGCTCCTGCACGCGCCCACCGTGCGGGTCAAGCAGCTCGCCAGCGAGCCCGGCGGCGCCGGGTACGCCGACGCGCTGAGAGAACTCTTCGACCTTGACCCGCAGACGGTCGCCGCCGTCTCCCGGGCAGACCTGAACGACCCGAATCGAGGGCGGTCATGACCGACAACTCATCCCTGGGCACGGCAGCCGACAAGCCGCTGAGGCTGGGTACCCGCCGCAGCCAGCTCGCCATGGCGCAGTCCGGCCATGTGGCGGAGGCGGTGCGCGAGGTGACCGGTCGGGCCGTCGAGCTCGTCGAGATCACCACGTACGGCGACATCTCGCGCGAGCACCTGGCGCAGATCGGCGGCACCGGTGTGTTCGTCGCCGCGCTGCGCGAGGCGCTGCTCCGCGGCGAGGTGGACTTCGCCGTCCACTCGCTGAAGGACCTGCCGACCGCCCAGCCCGAGGGCCTGCTGCTGGCCGCCGTGCCGGTGCGCGAGGACCCGCGCGACGTGCTGGTGGCGCGGGACGGGCTGACCTTCGGGGAGCTGCCGCCCGGCGCCCGCGTCGGCACCGGCTCGCCGCGCCGCATGGCGCAGCTCAACGCGTACGCCCGCAGCCACGGGCTCGACATCGAGACGGTGCCGATCCGGGGCAACGTCGATACGCGTATCGGACTCGTCCGGAGCGGTGAACTGGACGCGGTGGTACTCGCCGCGGCCGGGCTCAGCCGCCTCGGCCGGAGCGGTGAGGTGACCGACTTCCTGTCGGTCGACACCGTTCTGCCCGCTCCCGGCCAGGGAGCACTGGCGATCGAGTGCGCTGCGAGCAGCGCCGACCTCGCCGCCGCGCTCGCCGAGCTCGACGACCCGTACACCCGGGCCGCCGTGACGGCGGAGCGTGCCCTGCTCGCCGCCCTGGAGGCCGGTTGCTCCGCACCTGTGGGTGCGCTGGCCGACCTCCTGGTCGACGGACAGGCTGTCAACGAACTGCGCCTGCGCGGAGTCGTCGGTTCCACCGACGGTTCCTCGCTGGTGCAGCTGTCCACCACCGGTCCCGTTCCCACGTCGCAGGACGACGCGGCGGCGCTCGGTCGCGAGCTCGCGGCCGAGATGCTTGCCAAGGGTGCGGCCGGTCTTATGGGGGAGCGAGCACTTTGAGCCCCACCGGCCCCGCCGCATCCGACTTTCCGGCCCTGTCCGCACAAGGGCACGTCACCTTCCTCGGCGCCGGTCCCGGCGATCCGGGACTGCTGACGCTGCGCGCCGTCGAGGCGCTCGCGAGCGCGGACGTCCTTGTCGCCGAGCCGGACGTCCTCGGCGTCGTTCGCTGCCATGCGCGGGCAGGCGTAAGCACGCCCGAGCTGACGGTTGTTGACGCGCAGTCAGCAGCCGCCGGCGTCCCCGTCCTGAGGGATGCGGTCAATCTTGTCATGGAGGCGGTGAAGGGCGGCAGGCGGGTCGTCCGTGCCGTTTCCGGCGACCCCGGGCTGGACGGGAGCGCGGGCTCCGAGATGCTCGCCTGCGCCGCCGCGGGCATCCCCTTCGAGGTGGTTCCGGGGGTGGCGAACGCGGTGGGCGTGCCGGCGTACGCCGGTGTGCCGCTCCGGGACGAGCAGGGCGCGGACGTCCGGTTCGTCGACGCCCGTACGGCGTCCGACCGGTGCTGGGCGGAGGTCGGGGCGAGCGATGCCACGGCCGTCGTCTCGACGACGCTCGACTCGGTGGCCGCGGCCGCCGGTGAGCTGGTCTCGGCGGGCCGCAAGCCCGACACCCCGCTGACCGTGACGGTCGCGGGGACGACGACCCGCCAGCGGACCTGGACGGCCACGCTGGGGACGATCGCGCAGGTGCTGAAGCAGGCGAAGGTGCTGCCGTCGCCGGAGGGCCACCGCCCCGTCATAGCCGTGGTCGGTGAGCGCACCTCCGCCGCCCGTCGCGACCAGCTCTCGTGGTTCGAGTCCAAGCCGATGTTCGGCTGGAAGGTGCTGGTGCCGCGGACGAAGGAACAGGCGGCGTCGCTCTCCGACCAGCTCCGTTCGTACGGCGCCGTGCCGCACGAGGTCCCCACGATCGCCGTGGAGCCGCCCCGTACGCCCCAGCAGATGGAGCGCGCGGTCAAGGGTCTGGTGACCGGCCGCTACGAGTGGATCGCCTTCACCAGCGTCAACGCCGTGAAGGCCGTCCGGGAGAAGTTCGAGGAGTACGGGCTCGACGCCCGTGCCTTCGCCGGGATCAAGGTCGCGGCGGTCGGCGAGCAGACCGCCGCCGCGCTGGTCGACTTCGGCGTGAAGCCGGACCTGGTGCCGTCCGGTGAGCAGTCCGCCGCCGGTCTGCTGGAGGACTGGCCGCCCTACGACCCGGTCTTCGACCCGATCGACCGGGTGTTCCTGCCGCGCGCCGACATCGCGACGGAGACGCTGGTGGCCGGGCTGATCGAGCTGGGCTGGGAGGTCGACGACGTGACCGCGTACCGCACGGTCCGCGCCTCGCCGCCGCCGGCCGAGACCCGTGAGGCGATCAAGGGCGGTGGCTTCGACGCGGTGCTCTTCACCTCCTCGTCGACGGTGCGGAACCTGGTCGGGATCGCGGGCAAGCCGCACAACGTGACGGTGATCGCGTGTATCGGGCCGGCGACGGCGAAGACCGCGGAGGAGCACGGGCTGCGGGTCGACGTCCTGTCGCCGGAGCCCTCGGTGCACAAGCTGGCCGAGGCGCTGGCCGAGTTCGGCGCGCGGCGCCGGGAGGCCGCGAAGGAGGCCGGCGACCCGGTGACGCGGCCGAGCGAGCGGCGCCCGGGGGCGCGTCGTAGGCGGACGACGACCTGACGGGTCGCGATACGCGGTGGGGGAAGGCCCGGTTGCCTCGGCGACCGGGCCTCCGCCCTTTTCGCGCGGTTTTTCCGGCACGGGTGTCGGTAAACCGGTGATGTGTGCGGGTCTAGTCTCGAACCATGACGGTGTACGGAAACTTCCCTGGCTCCCGCCCCCGGCGGCTGCGGACGACCCCGGCGATGCGCCGGATGGTCGCCGAGACGCGGCTGGACGCGGCGGATCTGATCCTGCCCGCGTTCGTGCGCGAGGGCATCGACGCCCCGGTCGCGATCTCGACCATGCCCGGTGTGGTGCAGCACACCCTGGACACCCTGCGGAAGGCCGCGGTGGACGCGGTGTCGGCGGGGGTCTCCGGGATCATGCTGTTCGGGGTTCCGGCGGACGAGAAGAAGGACGGCCGGGGCACGGCGGGCACCGACCCGGACGGCATCCTCCAGGCGGGGCTGCGGGCGGTGCGCGAGGAGGTCGGTGACGACCTCGTCGTGATGTCGGACCTGTGCCTGGACGAGTACACCGACCACGGGCACTGCGGGGTGCTGACCGAGGACGGCCGGGTCGACAACGACGCGACGCTGGAGCGGTACGCGGAGATGGCCCAGGTCCAGGCCGACGCGGGCGCCCACGTGGTGGGGCCGAGCGGGATGATGGACGGCCAGGTCGGCGTCATCCGGGATGCGCTGGACCAGACGGGCCACGAGGACGTGTCGATCCTCGCGTACACCGTGAAGTACGCCTCGGCGTTCTACGGGCCGTTCCGCGAGGCGGTGGGCTCCTCGCTCAGGGGCGACCGCAGGACGTACCAGCAGGATCCGGCGAACGCCCGGGAGTCGATGCGGGAGCTGGCGCTGGACCTGGCGGAGGGCGCGGACATGGTCATGGTCAAGCCGGCCGGTCCGTACCTCGACATCCTGGCGAAGGTCGCCGACGCGGTGGACGTGCCGGTGGCCGCGTACCAGATCAGCGGTGAGTACGCGATGGTCGAGGCGGCCGCGGAGAAGGGCTGGATCGACCGGGACGCGGCGATCATGGAGAGCCTGACGGGGATCCGGCGCGCGGGCGCGCAGATGATCCTGACGTACTGGGCGACGGAGGTCGCGCAGCGGCTGGCCCGGGGCTGACCCGAGGCTGATCCCGGGAGTGGTGACGGCCGGGGGCCGTCGCGGTACGGGGGTGCCGCGGCGGCCCCCGGCCGCGTGTGGTCCCCGTGCGCGTGCGTGGGTCTTGGTGTGGTCCGGTCCGGGGGTCAGTCGGCCGGGTCCTGCCGGGCCGGGGGCGGTGCGGGGGTGGTGCGGAGGACCTCGCGGGCCTGTTCGGCGGCGCGGGTGATGCTCTCGCTGATGAAGTCGAGGAAACGGGCGATGTTCTCCAGGCGGGCGGCGGCGGGGGTGTCGGCGCCGAGGACGGCGGCGCCCCGGCGCGCGGTCTCGACGAGCTGGTCGTTGGCGCGGGCGCTGGCGATCGTCGCCTGGTAGAAGAGGTCGTCGTCGACGACGTAGCGGTCGCGGCGGCGGTCGTCGCGTTCCCGCCGGACGAGGCTCTGGCCCTCCAGGAAGGCGATCGCCTTGGAGACGGAGGCGGGGCTGACCCGGAGGCGCTGGACCAGCTCGGAGGCGGTGAGGCTGCCCGAGTCGGTGGTGTACAGGCAGGTCAGGACGCGGGCCGCCATCCTGTTCAGGCCGGAGCCCATGAGGACGGTGGTGAACGCCTCCTCGTAGGCGGCCACGGCTCCGGTGTCGCGGCCGTCCGGGTGGGGGGTGGACTCCGGCCTCCGTGCGGTGCCGGGCCTGCGTCGGTGGGCGCGGTGTTCGGTGGCGCGGTGGGCCAGGTCGGCGCGGTAGGCGGTGGGGCCGCCGTTGCGCATCACCTCGCGCGTGACCGTCGAGGTCGGGCGGCCGAGGCGACGGGCGATCTCGGCGTAGGGGAGGCTGTCGGCCAGCCCCAGCGCGATCTGCTGGCGCTCCTGCTGGGTGAGTCTTCCTCCCGGCATCGCGGTCTCCTCGTTGGTATCGGTGGTCACGGGGCGGTCCCTCTCCTGACCGTCCGACCTTAGCGTTCACCTCCTTTCCATTGCAACGAGTCGGGTCGCTTCGTTGCGTTGTTGTTCAGGATCGTTGCAACAATTACACCGCTATGAGCTGTGCAAATGCCGATCCATCGCAATGAATGTGTTGTCGTGATCTGGAAAGCAACGTAGCGTTTCTGTTGTCGGAAACGAAACGAGCACAGGAGAGCACGATGCAGAAGTTCGACACTCCCGCCCCGGTCTCCGCCGTCCTGGACATTCCCGCCGGGAGCGTCCGGTTCATCGCCGCGGACCGCGCCGACACCACCGTCGAGATCCGGCCCGCCGACGCCTCCAAGGGCCGCGACGCCAAGGCCGTCGAGCGGATCGAGGTCTCGTACGCCGACGGTGTCCTGCGGATCGCGGCCGACGCCCCCGGCGGTCGGCTCTCCGGGCCCTCGGGGGCAGTGGAGATCACCGTCCGGCTGCCCGCCGACTCCCGCGTGGAGGGGCGGGCCGACAGCGCCGAGCTCCGGGGCGTCGGCCGTCTCGGCGACGTCGTCTTCGAGGGCGCGTACCGCCGGATCAGGATCGACGAGGCCGCGAGCCTGCGCCTCACCGCGATCGACGGGGACGTCGAGGTCGGCCGACTGGGCGGCCCCGCGGAGATCAGCACCGAGCGGGGCCGCATCGAGGTCGCCGAGGCCGTACGCGGCACGGTCGTACTCCGTACCCGGTCCGGTGACATCTCGGTCGGCGCCGCCGCCGGGGTCTCGGCCACCCTGGACGCCGGTACGGACCACGGCCGCGTCGACAACGCCCTGCGGAACGACGGCACCGCCGGACTCGACATCCGCGCCACCACCTCGCACGGCGACATCACCGCCCGCAGCCTCTGACGACCCGCTCCGACGACCAGCACCGACGACCGGACCCATGTGACCAGGGGGAACCCATGAGGGAAGACGGCACGCACGCCAACCGCACGCCCACGAACAGCACACCCACGAACAGCACACCCGCGAACGGCGCGGCCGGGAACCGCGCACCGTGGACCGGAATGGTCCCGGTCGACGACACGGCCCTGGCCGTCACCGACACCGGCGGCCCAGGAACCCCCGTGATCTACCTCAACGGCCAGTTCGCCACCCAGGGCTACTGGCGCCGGGTCCTCGCCGAACTGGGCACCGAATGGCGCCACATCACCTACGACGAACGGGCGCGCGGCAGGAAGTCGAAGCGCTCGGCGGACTACTCCTTCGAGGCGGCCGTCCGGGACGTCGACGCCGTTCTGGAGGCCCGGGGCGTGGACCGGGCACTGGTGGTGGGCTGGTCCTACGGGGCGTTCGTCGGGGCGCACTGGGCGGCGCGCAATCCGGAGCGCGCGCTGGGCGCGGTCCTGGTCGACGGTGCGTTCCCGTCCGACTGGCTCGACGAGGCGATGGAGCTGCGCATACGGAAGATGTTCCGGCGGATGAGCTGGTTCCTGCCGCTGCTGCGCCCGACCGGCCTGGCCCCGCGCATGTCCGCCGAGCAGCAGGCCGAGAGCAACATCGAGCTGGGCCGCATCTCCCGCGCGAACGAACTGGGCCCCGTGCTCGACGGCATCGCCGTTCCGGTGCGCTATGTGGTCGCCTCCGGCACGTCGCTCGGAAGCCGGGACGACGAGCAGGAGCGGATACGCACCAGTCTCGACGGGGTGACCGCCCGCAACCCGCGCATCCGGGTCGGCGCGAAGGTCCCCAGCAACCACGGTGCGATCCTCCGGAAGGACTTCCGGGCGATCGCCGGGTCCGTGCGCGAGATCGCCGCCCTGGACGGCGGGGGAAGCTGAACCGGCGACGGCGACGGCGACGATGACGGGGCCGGCGACGGCGACGATGACGGGGCCGGTGATGGCAACGGTGACAGGGCCGGCCGGTATGGCTGGTACCCCGTCACCGTCCTCGTTCCGCCCCGGTGGTCAGCGGGCGTCCTCGGTGAAGAAGTCGAGCAGGATCTGCCGGCTGGTCTGGGAGGCGAGGCTGCCGTACGCGTCGTCGACGGGCTACGGCGCGCCGTCCGGGCCCGCCTCGGCGAGGGCGCTGCGGGCCGCGGCGCGTACGAGGGGGTCGTCGCCCGCCTCCGCGGCGGCGGTCAGCGCCCGGCGGACCGCCGGGGCGTCGGCGTAGGGGCCGAGGGCCATGGCGGCGTACTGGCGGACCAGGTCCTCCTCCGGGTCGTCGAGCGCGGCGAGCAGGGCCCGGCCGGCTTCGCGGCGGACCTCGGGGTCGGCCGGGGGCCACAGGCGCAGCAGGGTGGCGGCCTCCGTACGGGCGAGGTCGTACTCCTCGGGGTCGGCGACGACGCCGATCAGGAACGGTTCGGCACCCGGGTCGCCGTCCAGCTCGGCGATGATCGCGCGTCTGCGGTCGTCGTCGGCGGGCAGGGCGCGGAACTCGGCCACGAGGGCGGCGAGTTCGCCGGGGGTCCGGGTCATGGTGCGCCTTTCGGTCAGGGTGCGGTGGATCGCGGTGGCGGGTGGTGCCCGGTCAGGGCCAGTCGATCATGGCCGTGAACACGACCCAGGCGACGAACACCGTGACGGGCGCGAGCACGGCGAGGACCGTCCCCGCCGCCGGTCTGCTGAAGGCGCCCACCCAGCTCGCCACCGGCAGGACACCGGCGAGCCCCAGCAGGACGCAGAGCGCCGTCCAGGCGGGCCCGAAGCTGGCGTCGAACCGGTGGGCGACCGTTTCCGTGCAGGAGTCGCAGGCCATGGGGGAGAGACCCCCGTAGACCAGGACGAGCAGGCCGAGCGGGAGCGTCGCGAGCGTTGAGATCAGCGAGCCGATCCAGACGCGCGAGGGGCGCTCGGGCGCGGCGGCGCCGGCCGTGGATGTGGTCACGTCTTCGGTCATGTGTACGAGTCAACTCCGTGGCCCGGTACGCCGCATGAGTGCGCGTACTCAGTCCGCCGGTGAGTCTGGCGGGTCGGTCAGTCCCACCAGAAGGACCAGATCTCCTGCCCGAGCACGGACTTCTCCGCGTAGGTGTCGAGGTCGTACGGCGGGTTCTGGTCGATGTTGTCGGGGCAGAAGGCGTAGTGCTCGGCGGCGACCGCCCGCGCCTCGGCGAGGGTGGTGGGCGGGCGGGAGACCGTGACGGTCAGGGTGTCGAAGCCGAGCACGACGACGCGGATGCCGTAGCGGTCCTCCCAGGAGCGGAGCACGGCGCTGATCCGGCCGGTGTCCTCCTCGTAGTTGAGCGGGCCGGACCAGCCGATGGCCGCCGGGATGTCCGCGCTGCGGCGGGCCGGGACGAGCGCGGCCCGCGATCCGGGGTACCAGCCGTCCGGGCCGACGCACTCCTCCGCGATGGCCGCCGCCAGGTTGTCGGGGGTGTCGAGCCCCTCGGCGGCCGGTACGGGGGCCAGGCCCGGCCAGTCGCCCTCGGCGGCGTCGATCTCCTCGGGGGCGTTGTCCTGCCAGTACCCGGCGAGGATCTCCTCCGCGTCGTGGTCGCCGGGGTAGGAGGTGTCCTCCGGCATCAGGTCCCACTCGGCGGGCCACTGGTCGCGCCGCCCGCCGTCGATCAGGACCGGGAGCAGTCCCACGGGCCGCCCGGCCGCCCGCAGTTCCCGCCAGTCGCCGTGGGCGGCGGGCTCGTCGGCGCACCAGAGCAGGGGCTCGTGCCAGGTGCCGTCGCAGGTGGTGTCGATCGTCGAGCCGGGCGGGAGCCGGAGCCCCGAATCGGCCGGGGACACCAGCGGGTTGGGAAGGTTCGCCATGGTGGTGAGCGTACGGGGCCCCACTGACAGCCGGCCGCCCGGAGCGGCGCGTCGGGGTCTCACCCCGGACGCCCCGCCCCGGACGGCCCGGGATCAGGCGCGCTTCGAGCGGCGGCGGGCGGCGACGGTCAGGCCCGCACCCGCGGCGAGGACGACGACGGTGCCGATGACCAGCGGGATCGTGCCGCTGCTGCCGGTGGAGGCGAGGTTACCGTCCGCCTTGCCGCCCGGGGCGCTGTCCGAGGGGGCCGGGGTGCCCGGGACCGCGGGGCTGGACGTGCCCGGGGTCGGGGTGCCGCTCGCGGGCGGGGTGGCCGGGGCGGACGGCGTCGAGGTGGTGGGCGGAGTGGTGGAGGGGGTGGTGCTCGGGGTGGCGGGCGGCGGGGTCTCGCCGGTCTCCGGGAGGCAGCCGCTGAACGGGAAGTGGTGGGTCTCGGCGCCGCCGGTGCCGTGCAGCGAGGCGACCCAGACGGAGCCGTTGACCGGGGCGCCGCTGCCCAGCTCCAGGTGCGCGTTGGGGGCGAGGACGCTGCCCGGCCAGGCGGCGCCGCTGTGCTTGGTGACGGTGCGGGCGTCCGGGAAGTTCCACAGGAGGCGGGCGCGGACCTTGCCGCCGGAGGCGCTCTGGAGCTTGTCGTCGAGGACGAAGTCCTGGCCGCCGGAGAGGAAGAACCCGGTGGTGCCGGCCTGCGCCATGTCGTAGTCGCGGCCGCTGACGTTGACGACGCTGGTGGCGCCCGCCGGAACCTTCAGGAAGACCTCCTTGGCCTTCTCCAGCTGGGCGGTGGTCACCTTGAAGATGTTGCGGGAGGAGTTGGTGCCCTCCAGGGTGAGGCGGTTGCCGCTGGCCTCCACGCGGGTGCCGTCGGTGGCGGCCTCGGAGCCCAGCGCGGTGGAGTAGGCGCGGAGCTTGCCGAACTCGGCGTCGAAGTCGATGAGTCCGGCGTTCTTGCTGACGCTGCCCGCGTGCATTTCGAGGGCGCGGTCGCGGATGTCGCCGCCGACGACGGCGTTGCCCTTCATCACGGCGGTGACGGAGTTGCCGTTGAGCAGGTCGCCCCGGACGACCAGCGATGCGCGGCCCGGCAGGGCGTCGACCTCGGCGGCGGAGAGCTCGTTGGCGACGCTGAAGCCGCCCCGGAAGTCGGCGTTGCCGCCCACGGCCACCGCGCCCTCGGCGTCGGGGGTGTGGACGTCGTCGCCGAGGACGAACTCGCCGTACTTCCCGGCGACGGAGAAGGCGTCGTTGGTGCACGAGGCCGAATCGGCCGGGGCGGCCTGGACGGCCGGGGCGACCGTCAGACCGAGGACAAGGGCTCCGCCGAGCGTGGCTGCTGCGGCGGCTGCGGATATGCGCATGGGGGTTCGTTCTCCCGCGAAGGTGGTCGTATGGCCATCTGTGACGACTTTGGCCATGCTTTTCATACCTCGAAAGATTGGTCAAGACCAATGCGGGTAACGGTACGGATCACCCGGCGTCGAGGGCGAACTCGCCGAGCAGCGGGGGAAGCTGATCCTGTCGCGGGCGGCGGTGCAGAATGCCCCGTATGCCGATACAGAACGATGTGCGACCGGCCGTGGCCGAGGACGCCGAGCGGATCGCCGCCACTCTGACGCGTGCCTTCGACGACGACCCGATGATGGGCTGGTTCTTCCCCGACGAGCGGTCCCGGGCGGCGGGCCTGGCCCGGTACTTCACCACGATCTTCACCCGGCAGTACGGCCCGTACGGGATGTGTGAGCGCACCGACGACGCGGCGGCGTTCTGGGTGCCACCGGAGGCGCAGGACAAGGTCGTTCCGGACGCGACGACGCTGGGCGAGCTGGCCGACGTCCTCGGCGACCGGGCCGAACTGTTCCGCGAGGCCGTCGCCCTGGCGGCCGAACACGGGCCGAAGGAACCGCACTGGTACCTCGCGGTGGTCGGCGCCGATCCGGCGGCCCGGGGGAAGGGGCACGGCGCGGCCCTGCTGCGGTCCGGGCTGGAGCGGGCGGACGCGGCGGGCCTGCCCGTCTACCTGGAGTCGTCCAAGGAGGCCAACGTCCCCTTCTACGAGCACTTCGGCTTCACCGTGCTCGCGGAGGCCGGGCTTCCGCACGGCGGCCCGCCGGTCTGGGCGATGCGCCGGGCGCCCCGCCCCGCGTCCGCCGTCTGACACGGAGTACGGGACGGGACGCCACGGACCGGGCCCGGCCGACCGGGCCCGGGTTCGGCCGGTCGGAACCGGCGTCGGTGGGTTACGGCTGTGCGTGGGCGGTGACGAAGACGGCGCGTGCCGGGGTGCCGTCCGGTTGGGGCGCGTCGGCGGTGACCTCGCCGAGCGCCTCCGTGTCGCTCTCCTCGCCGGGGCCGAGCACACGCTGGACGCGCAGGATCAGCGGACCGCCGCCGGAGGCGGTGGTGAGGGTGATGTCCGTGCCGTGCGGGGCGTCGGTGACGGACGTGACGGAGGTGACGGTGGGCCCGGCCGCGTCGCGCTGTCCGGTGAACCGGGCGGTGACGGACGGGTCGGGGGTGTCGCTGACGCGCTGCATCTGCGGTTCGGCCTCGCCGAGCAGGAGCGCGCACAACTGGGCGGCCACGACCGGGTCGTGCGCCCCGTCGTAGACCCAGCGGTCGCCGAGGACACCGTGCTCGGTGGTGCCGATGAGGGCGTGCTCGGCGCCGGGAAGCGGCGCGCCCCGGTAGGTCAGCGGCACGTGGTACGAGACCGGCTCGGGCCCCGAGGTGTCGGTGACCACCATGAACTCGATCCCCACCTCGCCCGCCGGGTCGTCGAGCCGGAATCCTCCGGTCCTGTCCAGCTCGGGCCGCTGTCCCTCGGCACCGGCGTACCAGGGCTGCGCGGGCAGCCAGGGGGTGAGGAGTTCGAGCTTGGTGGGCTTCAGGGTGGTGCGGTGGATCACTGACATCGTGGCGCCGTCTCTCCCTCGGGGATGGTCTCAGCCAGTGTGCTGCTCGGCGGCGGCGTATCCGGCGAAGGATGTCCAGGCGGTGGGGCCGACGGTGAAGGTGGGGCCGTCGGGGTTCTTGGAGTCGCGGATGTGGACGGCGGCGGTGCACGCGGCGACCTCGACGCACTGGCCGCCTTCGTCACTGCTGTGGCTCGACTTCTGCCAGTGGTAGCCGACCTCGACGCACTGGCCGCCCTCGTCGCCGCTGTAGCTCGACTTACGCCATTCGTAGGCGACTTCGAGGCACTGGCCACCCTCGCTGCCGCTGTAGCTGGACTTGAACCACTCAAGTGCGGTGCTCATTGCTCTCCCAGCAAGCGTTTCAACAGGCGCCTGGTGTCTTCGGGGGTGAGCGCCTGGGTTCGCAGCATCGCATATTTCTGGGCGAGGATGCTGACCTCGTCGGGGTCGGAGACCAGCAGGCTGCCGCGCTGGGATTCGAAGTAGGCCACGCGTTGGAAGTCCGGTGTTTCCATGAGCGTGAAGGGGCCGGCGAGGCCCGCGTGGGTGCGGTGGGCCAAGGGCAGAACCTGGAGGCAGATGTTGGGGAGCTCGGCGCACTCCAGGAGATGCCGCAGTTGCTCCGCATGCGCTGCGTCGTCAGTGAGTTGGAGGCTCAGAACGGGCTCCCAGATGACGAAACTGGTGGTCGGCGGCGACGGCCGGTGCAGGATCTCCCGACGCTTCAGCCGGGTCTCCGTGTGGAACGCCACCGCCTCCTCGCTGTAGGCCGGGACCCGGTTGCGGAAGAGGGTCTCCGCGTACCGCGCCGTCTGGAGGATCCCGGGCACGACCTGGTTGTCGTACCAGGACAGGGTCAGCGCATCCAGCTCCAGTTCCAGGTACTCGTCCGCCCACTGCGGGATGAGGTCGATCTCCGGCAGCTCCTCAAGAGCAACCTCCAACGCGCCGCCCGTCCCCAGTACTTCGTCGACCTTGACGGCCAGCGAACGCAACAGGACGCGCCGCCCCTGCTCGATGGAGGAGATCGTCTCCGGATGGTGGCCGGTCATCTCGGCCAACTGGACCTGCGTGACGTCGATCCGGTCACGGTAGAAGGCCATCAGCCGTCCCACCATCTTCATGGCCGACGCGTTCTTGCGCTTCCGCTTACTGGGGTGCATACCGAGCGAACTTCCACCCGCGCGCCCGCGTCACGCGCGCACGACCCGTACAAAAAATCTGTACGGGTCCGGGCACAGGCTCAGGAGCGCTCGGACAGGTTCCAGGCGGCGGCCTCCCGGACCGACTCGTCCCGGTCCCCGGCGAGGCGTTGGAGCAGGTCGGCGGTGCCGGGGGTGGTCCATCTCGCGACGGCCCAGACGAGGGCCCGGCGCACCTCCCGGTCCGGGTGGTCCGCGAGGTGGGCCAGTTGGTCGACCGGGCCGCGTCGCCGCAGCCCGAACCAGTCGAGGGTCCGGGTGAGCTGTTCCGGGTCGCCCGGGGTGCCCGCCGCGGCGATCTGCCGGAGGAGGACCGGGGCGGCGGGCGGCGGGCCGTCCAGGGGGTGCGGGCGGCGCTCCCGCAGGCGCCGCGACCCGTACTCGCCCCGTACCCGGCAACCGGCGCAGGTGCAGGGGGTCGTGCCGTGCGCGTCCGGGAAGTACCGCCAGCCGGTGACCTGGCGGACCGGGCGGACGCTGTGCACCTCGCCCTTGGCGGCCGACCGGGGGACGAACACCTCCCAGCCGCGCGGATCGTCCAGCGCGCCGATCCGGCGTACCGCCTCGGCGGCCGTGACGTGCCTGGGCTCCTGGTGGTAGCGGCCCACCGTCACCGGCTCGTCGTCCGGGAGCCGCAGATGCACGGCGACCAGCCTCCTCGGCCCACTGCGCCGCGACAGCTCGCGCAACCACTGGTGCGTGAGGGTGTACGAGGGGAGTACGGGAAAGCAGTAGAGGCCCCGCGACCGGTCCGCGTCGCGTCCGTGGCTGACGGCCCTCACCCCGGAGCGGCGGATGCGCGCCGCGTTCGCGGAGGCTGTCAGGTGCACGAACATCGCCATGCGGCCGATGTTAGCTCCCGTGTTCGACGGGTGCGGGGCCTTTGCTGCGTTGCCGTTTCCCCTGCTTCTCCGGCGGGTCAGAAGGTGAGGGCGTCCGCCATGTCGGCCTGCCAGTAGGTGACGAAGCCGTTGTCGGCCCAGGTGGTGCCCGCGGGGAGGGTCAGCTCGGCGGGGGAGCCGACGGAGCCCTGGTTGGCCCGGCCGGTGAAGTAGACCGAGAGGTGGTTGGACTTGTGCTGCTCCTGGCCGTCGGGCTCCCCGGCCAGACCGATGGCGGCGTACCCGGACTGGCCCGGCGCGAGGGTCACCACGGCCTGCGGCTTGCTGCTCTCCAGCACCGGGAACGCCGACTGGGCGTTGTCGAAGCGGAGGCCCGGCGCGTAGTACGCGAAGCAGGGCGCGGTGCCGGTGTTGGTGGCGGTGAGCAGCAGGTGGTTGATGGGCCGGCTCACCTGGGTGACGGTGACCTTGGTGTTGGCGCCGGTGCAGGTGACGGGGGACTTGCTGGTGGAGCCTCCGCCGTTGCCGCCGCCCTTGGACGAGGCGTTCCCGGCCGACGAGTTGGAGGTGCCGTTGGAGTTGCCCTCGGAGCTTCCCTTGGCGGCGCCCTCGGAGCTTCCTTCGGAGGCGCCCTTGGCGCCCTCGGTGTCCTGGTCGGTCTTCGGGGCGCCGGTGTTGCTCTCGGACGCGGCCGGGGCGGACTCGCCCGCCTTCTTGCCGTTGTCCGTGACGTCGTCCGCGTTGCAGGCGGTGAGCGAGAGGGCGGCCAGGAGGGCGGTCGCGGCGAGGGTGGTGGTGCGGAGGTGCTTGCGCATGGTGGTGGTACTCCCCGTGTGTACAGGTGCGGTTTCTGGGTCAGTTGCGGCAGATCAGGACCATGACGATCGCGGTGGACACGATCACCACGCCGATGGCCACGGCATCGACGATCTCGATGCGGAAGTTCATTCGCACTGCGTCGTCCCTGGTGGTCGCTGCGGTGTGTCATCAGGTTGCGGGGCGGCGGATTCCGGCCGCAACGCCGAACGGGCCATTGGGGATGCTGGAACGGCTGCGCGTACTGTGACCTGGGCAGATTCCACGTCCCTGGAACGGCGTTCCGGGACGGACCAGGAGGGGGAACGCCGGGATGGCGACGCCGGAAGCCGAGGAATTCGCGGCTCTGCTGAAGGAACTGAAGGATCGTTCGGGGCGCAGCTACGGGGTTCTCGCCGGAAGACTGCACGTCTCCACGTCGACCCTGCACAGGTACTGCAACGGGGACGCGGTGCCGAACGAGTACGCGCCGGTGGAGCGGCTGGGGCGGTTGTGCGGGGCGAGCCCCGAGGAGCTGGTGGAACTGCACCGGCGGTGGATCGTGGCGGACGCGGCGCGTCGGCGCCCGGCCGCGTCGGGCGAACCCGCGCCCGCACCCGCGCCTGTGCCCGTTTCCGTACCCGAGCCGGAGCTGGAGTCGGCCCCCGAGCCGGAGCCCGAGGCAAAGGCCGAACCCACCGCCGTATCCGCGTCCGATGACGCACTCGTGACCGGGGGCCCGGCGCCCGTCCGGCCGCGCAGGGTGTTCCCGGCCTCCCGGCGGACCCGGGTGCTGCTCGCCGCCGCCGCTGTCGTCGCGCTGACCGTGCCCACCTCGATCGTGGTGAGCAAGCTGACCGCCGACCGCTCCGACGAGTGGAGCAACGCTCCCGCCGTGGCGGCCAAGGACGGGGACGAGCCCGAGGAGACCACTGCGGGCACCACCGCCTCGCCGGACCGGGCGAAGAAGTCGGCGAGCTCCTCCCCGTCCGGCTCGGCCGACGCTTCGTCACCGGCGCCGGGCGGTTCCGCGAGCGCGACGGCCGGACGTGGCGGGTCCAAGCCGGCGGTCGTCGGCACCCCGCTGACCGCCACGATCAGCTCGTACAACTGGGAGGAGCCCTGCGGCCAGTACTACGTCCTCGACCAGAAACCGGAGGACGTGCCTCCGCCGCCCGCGCCGCAGAGCACCCGGGGCTGGGCGAGGGCGCTGGGCGGGGTGGGCGGCGGCAGCATGCAGCTCGAAGTCACCGTGCAGGGGAAGTCGGAGCAGGCCGTCGTGATCAAGCGCATCCATGTGCGGACGGTCTCCCGGAAGGCGCCTCTGCCCTGGTCCGCGTACTCGATGGGGGAGGGCTGCGGAAGCGGCATCACCCCGCAGTCCTTCGACGTCGACCTCGACGACAACCTGCCGGTGCTGCGGCCGGTCGCCGGGGAGAAGGAGGGCGAGCGGGTACCGCCGAAGAACTTCCCGTTCCGGGTGTCCTCCACCGATGTGGAGGTCTTCGACCTCAAGGTCCACGTCGAGGGCCACGACGTCGGCTGGTTCCTGGAGCTGGAGTGGAGCAGCGGCGGCCGCACGGGACTGCTCCGCATCGACGACGCCGGCAAGCCGTTCCGGACCAGCAGCATCCAGGCCCGGCCGACGTACATGTACCGGTACGACACGGCCCAGTGGGTGACCAAGGAGAAGGAGTAGGACCTTAGGGCCGGGGTCCTTCCCTGGTCACGGTCACCGGGCCGGGACGTACGCGGGTGCGACGGGTGTGATCAGAGGCGCTCGGGCGTCCGGATGCCGAGCAGCTCCATGCCCTGGTGGAGGGTGCGGGCGGTGAGGTCCGAGAGGAAGAGGCGGTTCTCGGCGACATCGCCGGGGACCTCGGCCTTCAGGACCGGGCACTGGTCGTAGAACGTCGTGAACAGCGAGGAGAGCTGGTAGAGGTACGAGGCCAGCTTGTGCGGCTCGTACGCGGCGGCGACCTCGGACACGAGTTCGGCGAACTGGTCCAGGTGCAGGGCCAGGGCGCGCTCGGCCGGGGCCAGCTCCAGCTCCGGGTGGGGCCGGGAGGCCAGCTCGCCCGCCTTGCGCTTGATCGAGCGGGACCGGGCGTGCGCGTACTGGATGTACACGCTGGTGTCGCCGGTGAGCGAGACCATCTGGTCCAGGTCGAACTTGTAGTCGCGGGCGGCGGACGTCGACAGGTCCGCGTACTTGACCGCGCCGATGCCGACCTGGGTGGCGCGCTCGGTGATCTCGTCCTCGGTGAGGTCCTTGGCCTTCTCGCGGACGACGGTGGAGGCGCGGTCGATCGCCTCGTCCAGCAGGTCCGCCAGCCGGACCGTCTCGCCCTCACGGGTCTTGAACGGCTTGCCGTCCTTGCCGAGCACGGTGCCGAAGGCGAGGTGCACGGCCTTGACGTCGTCGTTCAGCCAGCCGGCCCGGCGGGCGGTCTCGAAGACCATCTTGAAGTGCAGGGCCTGCCGGGCGTCGACCACGTACAGCAGGGTGGACGCCTTGAGGTGCTGGACCCGGTCGCGGATCGCGGAGAGGTCGGTGGCCGCGTAGCCGAAGCCGCCGTTGGACTTCTGCACGATCAGCGGCACCGGCTCGCCGTCCGCGCCCTTCACGTCGTCGAAGAAGACGCAGAGCGCGCCCTCGGAGCGGACGGCGACCCCCGACTCCTCCAGCAGGCGGGCGGTCTCCTCCAGCATGTCGTTGTAGCCGGACTCGCCGACGATGTCGGGGTCGCTGATCTCCATGTCGAGCTTGTGGAAGACCGAGTAGAAGTAGATCTTCGACTCGTCGACGAACCGCTGCCACATGGCGAGGGTCTCGGCGTCGCCCGCCTGGAGCGCGACGACGCGGTCCCGGGAGCGGGCCTTGAACTCCTCGTCGGAGTCGAAGAGCGCCCGGGACGCCTTGTAGAGCCGGTTCAGCGAGGACATGGCGGCCTCGCCGTCCTCCGTGCCGTCGGTGGTCCGGTGGGACAGCTCGTCGGGGTGCTCGACCAGGTACTGGATGAGCATGCCGAACTGGGTGCCCCAGTCGCCGATGTGGTGCCTGCGGACCACGGACTCGCCGCTGAACTCCAGGATCCGGGCCATCGCGTCGCCGATCACGGCGGACCGGAGGTGGCCGACGTGCATCTCCTTGGCCACGTTGGGCTGGGCGTAGTCGATGACGGTGGTGCCGGCGGCGGCGTTGTACGGCACGCCGAGCCGGTCCGTGTCGTCGGCGGCGCGCGCGGCGAGGGTCTCGATGATCGCCCGGTCGCTGAGCGTGATGTTCAGGAAGCCGGGGCCGGAGACCTCGATCTCCTTGATCAGGCCGCCGTCCGGGCCGGACGGGAGCTCGGCCGTGACCTTGGAGGCCAGCTCGCGGGGGTTGCCCTTGAGCTTCTTGGCGAGGGCCAGGATGCCGTTGGCCTGGAAGTCGGCCCGGTCGCTTCGTCGCAGCAGCGGGTCCGCGGTGCCGGCATCCGGCAGGGCTGCCGTCAGGGCGTCCGCCAGCTGCTGCTGGAGCGAGGAAGCGAGGGAATTGACCGAGGCCATGAGCTGGCTGCCGTTTCCGTAGGAGTACAAGGGATCACAACCAGTATTCCACGGGTGGTAAAGCCGTTTTCGCGCTCCCGGGGGGACCTGGGAGAATGGGCGCAGCCCCTACCAGAGAGAAGGACGTGCAGACCGTGGCTCAGAGTCAGAGCAGCACCGAGGCCGACTGGGTCTCCCGCTTCGCGGACGAGGTCATCGCCGAATCGGAGCGTCGTGCGCCTGGCAAACCGGTCGTCGTCGCGTCCGGCCTCTCCCCGTCGGGCCCGATCCACCTGGGCAACCTCCGCGAGGTCATGACCCCGCACCTGGTCGCCGACGAGATCCGCCGCCGTGGGTACACGGTCCGCCACCTGATCTCCTGGGACGACTACGACCGCTACCGCAAGGTGCCGAACGGCGTCCCCGGGGTCGACGAGACCTGGGCCGAGCACATCGGCAAGCCGCTGACCTCGGTGCCCGCCCCCGCCGGGTCCGCGTACCCGAACTGGGCGGAGCACTTCAAGGCCGCGATGACGGCCTCGCTGGACGAGCTGGGCGTCGAGTACGACGGCATCAGCCAGACGGAGCAGTACACGGCCGGTGCCTACCGCGAGCAGATCCTGCACGCGATGAAGCACCGCACCGACATCGACGCCGTCCTCGACCGGTACCGGACGAAGAAGGACCCGGCCGAGGCCGGTGCCAAGGGCGCCAAGGGCGGTAAGAAGCCGCAGCAGCAGAAGAAGGTCGACGAGGCCGAGCTGGAGGCCGAGGCCGGTTCCGGCGCGGCGAGCGAGGACGACGGCAGCGGCGGCTCGGCCGGCTACTTCCCGTACAAGCCGTACTGCGGCAACTGCGAGAAGGACCTCACCACCGTCACGTCGTACGACGACGACAGCACCGAGCTGAACTACACCTGCACGGCCTGCGGCTTCGCCGAGACGGTCCGGCTGAGCGAGTTCAACCGGGGCAAGCTGGTCTGGAAGGTCGACTGGCCGATGCGCTGGGCCTACGAGGGCGTGATCTTCGAGCCGAGCGGCGTGGACCACTCCTCGCCGGGCTCGTCGTTCGTCGTCGGCGGCCAGATCGTCCGCGAGATCTTCGACGGGGTGCAGCCCATCGGCCCGATGTACGCCTTCGTCGGCATCTCCGGCATGGCGAAGATGTCCTCCAGCAAGGGCGGCGTGCCGACCCCGGCCGACGCGCTGAAGATCATGGAGGCGCCGCTGCTGCGCTGGCTGTACGCGCGCCGTCGGCCCAACCAGTCCTTCAAGATCGCCTTCGACCAGGAGATCCAGCGGCTCTACGACGAGTGGGACTCGCTGACCCGCAAGGTCGCCGACGGCTCGGTGCTGCCGGCCGACGCCGCCGCGTACGCGCGCGCCATCGGCACGGCCGCCGGTGAGCTGCCGAGCACGCCGCGCCCGCTGCCGTACCGCACGCTCGCCTCGGTCGTGGACATCACGGGCGGGCACGACGAGCAGACGCTGCGCATCCTGAGCGAGCTGGACCCGGAGAACCCGCTGACCTCGCTCGACGAGGCCCGGCCCCGGCTGGACCGCGCGGAGAACTGGATCACCACCCAGGTCCCGGCCGACGCCCGCACGATCGTGCGCGCGGAGCCGGACAAGGAGCTGCTCGGCTCCCTGGACGAACAGGGCAGCGAGTCGCTGCGGCTGCTGCTGGAGGGGCTGGACACGCACTGGTCGCTGGACGGGCTGACCACGCTCGTCTACGGCGTGCCGAAGGTGCTGGCGGGCCTGGAGCCGGACGCCAAGCCGACGCCGGAGCTGAAGGTCGCGCAGCGGGCGTTCTTCGCCCTGCTGTACCGGCTGTTGGTGAGCCGGGAGACCGGGCCGCGGCTGCCCACGCTGCTGCTGGCGGTCGGCGCGGACCGGGTGCGCACGCTGCTGGGCGCGTGACGGAGGGCCCGTCAGGGCTGTTGACGGAGAGCAGTTGACGGAGGGCCGTCGTCCGGGAGTTCCGGGCGGCGGCCCTCCGTCGTCGTACGGTCCGGCACATCGCGGTCTACGCGATGTGGTCCTCCATCAGCTCGTTGTTGAAACGGGCGGAGAACCGGTCCATGTACTGGTTGAGCTTGCGGGACTGGAGGCGCAGCCCGTACGTGGCCTCGACGTTCGCGGCGAAGGCGCCGGGGGTGGGCATGCCCTCGCCGGCGATCGAGTACCGGAACACCTCGTACAGCTCCTCGTCCGAGGGGGTCGCCGCCGGGGTGCCCTCGCCCAGCGGCCGGGTGCCGCCCGCGCCGTTCGGCACCTGGACGTGCGGCTCGGGTTCCGGCTGGGGTTCCTGGGGCGGCTGCTGTTCCTGGACCGGTTCCGGTGCGGGCTCGGGCTCGGCGGCGCGGGGGTGTGGGATCTGCGGTGCCTGAGGCGGTTGGGACTGCTGCGAGGCCGGGTCGTAGTTCGGGTCGTACCCGCCCTGGTACGGCGTGTTCCGGGGCGCGGAGAACCACTGGCTCTGCCCCTCCTGGGCGGGCGGCACCGGCACCGGTACCGGCGCCTGTACCGGCGCCTGGGCGGCGGCAACCGGTACGGGTTCCTGCGCGGCCACGGCCGGTACGGGCTCCTGCGCGGCCACGGCCGGTGCGGGCGCCACCGCCTGGACGGGCTTGGCCTCCAGTTCCAGCCCCAGCTGCGGCCCCAGCTCCGGGGCGGCGGTCAGGGGCTGCGGGGGCAGCAGTTGCGGTTCGACGCCGGCGGCGGCCAGACCCGCCGCGGCGGTCTCGGCCAGCGGCACCCCGTACTTCGCCAGGCGCAGCGGCATCAGCGATTCGACGGGTGCCCTGCGGCGCCAGTTGCGGCCGAAGCGGGCCTGGAGGCGGGCCTGGTAGACGAGCCGGTCCTGTTCGAGCTTGATGACCTGCTCGTAACTGCGGAGCTCCCAGAGCTTCATCCGCCGCCAGAGCCGGAAGGTCGGTACGGGGGAGAGCAGCCAGCGGGTGAGGCGGACGCCCTCCATGTGCTTGTCGGCGGTGATGTCGGCGATCCGGCCCACCGCGTGGCGGGCGGCCTCGACGGAGACGACGAAGAGCACCGGGATGACGGCGTGCATGCCGACGCCGAGCGGGTCGGGCCAGGCGGCGGCGCCGTTGAAGGCGATCGTCGCGGCGGTCAGCATCCAGGCGGTCTGGCGCAGCAGCGGGAACGGGATGCGCAGCCAGGTCAGCAGCAGGTCGAGGGCGAGCAGGACACAGATACCCGCGTCGATGCCGATCGGGAAGACCAGGGAGAAGTCGCCGAAACCTTTCTTCTCGGCGAGCTCGCGCACCGCCGCGTACGATCCCGCGAACCCGATCGCGGCGATCAGCACCGCACCGGCGACCACGAGACCGATGAGTATGCGGTGGGTGCGTGTCAGCTGCATCGCGGCCACCCGCGTTCCCCTCTCCTGACGCCCGATCCGGCGTCCTGCTGCGACTTCCGGCGGGCACAGCCTGGCACATGGGGGTGGGGCGCGTTGCGCGGGGAGGGGCGAAGCCCGGTACTCGCGGGGAGCACCGGGCTTCGTCGTACGGGCGATATCGCCTAGTTGGTCGTCTTCTCCAGCGAGGCGCCGCTGCCGGACTTCTTGGTGTCGTCCGACTTGGCCGCGTCCTTGTCCTCGGCCGTGTCCTTGTCCGTGGACTTGTCCGCGTCCTTGGACTTGTCGCCGCTCTTGTCGTCGGCCTTCTCGCTCGGCTTGTCCGTGCCCGTGCCCGCGTCCGTACCGGCGGCGATGGCGGCCACCGCGTCCTTGGCGGCCCGCTCGGCGCCCTTGGCGATGTCGTCGGCGGCGGGGGTCTTCGCGCCCGCGTACCCGGCACCGTTGTAGGTGAGGGTGATGACGACGTTGCCGGTCCGGGCCACGACCGTCGCGTACTTGAAGTCTTCCTTCGTCTTGGTGAGGTCGTAGGTGACCAGGGTCGCCTGTTCACCGATGCCGCTGACGGACTTCTCGGCGACCTTCTTGGCGCCCTCGGCCGTCTTCGTCTTGGTGACCTGCTTGGTGAAGTCCTGCTGGGCGCGGTCGGCGCCGCTGCCGAGGGCCTGGTCGGAGTCGAAGCGGGTGAGGCCGATGTCGAGCCAGCGGTACTGGGAGCCCTTCACCCCGTTGTCGTCCAGGCCGTTCCAGGAGCATCCGGCGCGGGACGAGGTGTCGCTGGAGGTGGCGGCGGTGCCGTTCTTGCTCTTCGCCGAGGGGACCAGCGACGTGATCGTCTTCTTGGTGACCGTCTTGCACGGGTTGGGCAGCGAGGCGAACTTGGCGGGTTCGACGGTCGGCTCCGCCTTCTCGCTCCCGCCCGGCGACGCGGAAGCGGACGAACCTGCCCCCTCCTTGTCCTTGTCCTTGTCGCCGGAGTCCGACGAGCAGCCGGCGACGACGAGCATCACCGGAACGGCGGCGCAGGCGAGTATGCGGGCGAGTCGCGGAGCTGAACGGTGCATGGTTCCTTCACTGGGATGACGCGGGTGCGGGCGGTCCGGAGGGCCACGGTACGACGGACCGGGGCCGGGCGGAGTCCGGACCGGAGGTCCCGGCGGCCCGGACCGGCGGATGCCGGGGGCGCCGGGGGCGGGGTCATTCGCTGAACTTCTCGACCAGGTTCCGGGCCAGTGCCTGGGCCTTCTCCTGCAGTTCCGCGCTGTCGGGGACGACGGTGGAGACGGTCGGCTGCTCGGTGTACTCGATCGTCACGACGACGTTCGATGTGCGAAATACCACGCTCACGGTGCGGTGCTGGGCGGCGGAGCCGGAGTGGGTGAGCCGGTCGTTCAGGAACGCGCTGTCGCCGAGGCCGTCGAGGAGCCGGGGACGGAGGTCCGTATCGGTTCCGTCCGCGTCGGTCCCGTCGGTGCCGGCCCCGTCCGTGGCGGTGGAGTCCGGGTCGGCGCTCGCGGTCGCGGAGGTGGCCAGGGCGTGCGAGGAGGGGCCCGAGCCGGTGTCGGAGTCCTCGGCGTCGGAGCCCTTGGCGCCGCCCTTGGAGCCCGGCTTGTCCGTGTCCTTCGTGTCGTCGCCCGTGCCGTCGTCCTCCGCGCTGTCGGGGCTCGCGGAGGAGGAGGCGGGGGAGAGTCCCGCCGCGTTCTCCTTCTTCGTGTACACCTCCAGGGCGCGGTCGTCGTCGCTCACCGCGGGGTCGTAGGACACGACCCGCTCGAAGTCGATCTTCAGCGTGTGCGCTGCGGTGGAGGTGTCCGACTTCCAGCTGCAGCCGACCCGGCGTTCGGTGTTGTAGGTGACGGCGGCGGTGCCCGCGTACACCTTCTTCTGCTGGTCCTCGGGGAGGTCGGCGGTGCCCGGGAGGAGGTCCTTCAGCGCGGACACCGTGACGGAGCCGCATGCCTCGGGGAGAGTGCGGTACTTGCCGGGGGCCGCGGCGGCGACGGTGGTCTCGCCGGACTTGCCGTCGGCCGCGGAACCATCGGCTCCGGAGTCGGCGCTGCAGCCGACGACGAGCGCTGCCAGCAGCGCGGTGCCGGTCGCGTAGGCCATTCGTCGCACGGTCCTGGGCTCCCTTCGTGCGAAAAACGGTTGCCGCCCGATGGCGGCCGATGGAGACAATGTGTATCGCACGCGCCGCCGTGGATGCCGGTTGGCCGACTCATTTGCCGACCTTGGCACCGGTTTTGCGCTATCAGACTTTTCGGGGGAATCGAGGGACTATGTCGTATGTGGAGATGGAGGGGGCCCAGGTCCCCATCCGTATGTGGGCGGACCCGGCCTCGGTCGAGGACGCGGCGATGCGGCAGCTGCGCAATGTGGCGACGCTGCCGTGGATCAAGGGCCTCGCCGTCATGCCGGACGTGCACTTCGGCAAGGGGGCGACGGTCGGTTCGGTCATCGCGATGCACGGCGCGGTCTGCCCGGCGGCGGTCGGGGTGGACATCGGCTGCGGGATGTCGGCGGTGAAGACCTCGCTGACCGCCAACGACCTGCCGGGCGACCTGTCCCGGCTCCGGTCGCAGATCGAGCAGGCGATCCCGGTGGGCCGCGGCATGCACGACGACGCCGTGGACCCCGACCGGCTGTACGGCTTCCGGGCGCCCGGCTGGGACGACTTCTGGGCACGGTTCGACGGGGTCGCCGAAGCGGTCCGGTTCCGTCAGGAACGTGCCACGAAGCAGATGGGAACGCTCGGCTCGGGCAACCACTTCATCGAGTTCTGCCTCGACGAGTCGGGCTCGGTCTGGCTGATGCTGCACTCCGGATCGCGGAACATCGGCAAGGAACTGGCCGACTTCCACATCGGGGAGGCGCAGAGGCTGCCGCACAACCAGGACCTGATCGACCGCGACCTCGCCGTCTTCATCGCGGACACCCCGCAGATGGCGGCGTACCGGAACGATCTGTTCTGGGCGCAGGAGTACGCGAAGCACAACCGGGCGATCATGATGGCGCTCTTCCAGAACGTGGTCCGCAAGGAGTTCAGGAAGGCGAAGGTCACCTTCGATCCGGTCATCTCCTGCCACCACAACTACGTGTCGGAGGAGCGGTACGACGGCATGGACCTGCTGGTCACGCGGAAGGGCGCGATCCGCGCCGGTTCCGGGGACTTCGGGATCATCCCGGGCTCGATGGGCACCGGCTCGTACATCGTGAAGGGGCTCGGGAACGAGAAGTCGTTCAACTCGGCCTCGCACGGCGCCGGGCGCCGGATGAGCCGGAACGCGGCGAAGCGGCGTTTCTCGACGAAGGACCTGGAGGACCAGACGCGGGGCGTGGAGTGCCGCAAGGACTCCGGTGTCGTGGACGAGATCCCGGCGGCGTACAAGCCGATCGAGCAGGTCATCGAGCAGCAGCGGGACCTGGTGGAGGTCGTCGCCAAGCTCAAGCAGATCGTGTGCGTGAAGGGCTGAGGCCGAGGCGGAGCGTCCGGTGGACCTCTTGGACCTCTTGGACCTCTTGGACCTCTTGGACCTCTTGCCTCCTTCGCGCACGGCTGGACGGAAGGGCCCTGGACCACGGGTGGTGTGTCCGGGGCCCTTCCCGCTGCTCGTTTTCGGCCGCCTGCCCGTTCCCGTTCCCGCTTGCTTGGCCGTTTCCGGTCGCCTGCCCGTTTTCGGTGGCCTGCCCGTCGAGGGTGAGTCCGGCGGTCAGGTGATCAGGCGGTGCGGTGGACCTTGGAGTTGGAAGCCTGGGCCCGGGGGCGGACCACCAGGAGGTCGATGTTGACGTGGCTGGGCCGGGTGACCGCCCAGGTGATGGTGTCGGCCACGTCGTCGGCGGTGAGCGGGGCGTCGACGCCCGCGTACACCTTGGCGGCCTTCTCGGTGTCGCCGCGGAAGCGGGTGGTGGCGAACTCCTCGGTCCTGACCATGCCGGGGGCGACCTCGATGACGCGGACCGGGGTGCCGACGATCTCCAGGCGGAGCGTCTCGGCCAGGACGTGCTCCCCGTGCTTGGCGGCCACGTACCCGCCGCCGCCCTCGTACGTGCCGAGGCCCGCGGTGGACGAGAGGATCACGACCGTGCCGTCCCCGCTCGCGGTGAGGGAGGGCAGCAGGGCCTGGGTGACGTTGAGCGTGCCGATGACGTTGGTCTCGTACATCTGACGCCAGTCGGCGGGGTCGCCGGTGGCGACCGGGTCGGCCCCGAGCGCGCCGCCCGCGTTGTTGACGAGCACGGCGAGCGAACGGAACGCCGTCGCGAACTCGTCGACCGCGGCGCGGTCCGTGACATCCAGCGGGTAGGCCGTCGCCTGGTGCCCCGCTTCGTTGATCTCGGCGGCGAGCGCCTCGATGCGGTCCTTGCGGCGCGCGGTCAGCACGACGCGGTAACCGGCCGCGGCCAGCTGCCGGGCGGTCGCGGCGCCGATGCCGCTGCTCGCTCCGGTGACGACGGCGATCGGGGTGGCGGCCATGACGGGACTCCTCGGGCAGCTGGTCGGTACGGGCCCAGGATAGGCAGGCGGGGGTACGCGCCACCCCGGGGCGTGCCCCGGCCCGTTCAGTGGTCGCGCGGGGCGTACATGATCACGGCCATTCCGGCCAGGCAGACCAGCGCGCCGATCACGTCCCACCGGTCGGGGCGGTAGCCGTCGGCGACCATGCCCCAGGCGATCGATCCGGCCACGAACACACCGCCGTAGGCGGCCAGGATGCGGCCGAAATCACCGTCCGGCTGGAGCGTGGCGACGAAGCCGTACGCGCCCAGCGCCAGCACGCCCGCCCCGATCCAGATCCATCCCCGGTGCTCACGCACGCCCTGCCAGACCAGCCAGGCGCCCCCGATCTCGAAGAGCGCGGCGACGACGAAGAGGGCGACGGATCGGGTCACGGTCATGGGGCCAGCGTTTCACGGCCCCGGCGCGGCCCCGCCTGCAAGGCCCTGGCTCGGACCTCTGCTCCGGCGCGGGCCCCGGGTCCGGGTGCGGGCCTGCTCGCGCGGGCCCGGTTCCCGATGCGGACGCGCCCGGAACGGCCCCGGCACGGACCCGCGCCCACGCTCCGGCCCCCGGCGCGGGCGCCGCCCCCGGCACGGATCGACCCGACCCCGCCCCCGGCACGGATCGACCCGGTCCCGCCCTGGCGCGGATCCGCGCGGCCCCGCCCCCGGCGCGGGCTCATCGGGCGACCGCGGCCCGGAGTGCCGCCGGGTCGGGACGGTCGCTCGCCCACGCGATGTAGCCGTCGGGGCGGACGAGCAGGTCGGTGGTGCGCCCGTCGCGCCAGTGGGCGCGCACCAGGGGGACCGGCGACCCGGCCGGGGTGTCCGTACCGGCGGGGGCGACCAGGACGAAGGAGCCCTCGCGCAGCAGCTCGTACAGGCGGCCCTCCCGCAGCCCCAAATCCGGGGCGCGCTTCCCGGTGAGGGGGTGCGCTCCGAGCGGGGCCCGGTAGGAGATCGCGATGCCCGAGACCATCCCTATGGTCCTGTCGGCGGCGGGCCGGCACCGGGACAGCGTCTTCGCGGCGACGTTTCTGACCGAGCGCTGGAGCGGGCTGCGGGCCATGGCGAGCCGGACGAGCGCGCCGCTGGAGCGGAGCACGGCCGTGCCGACCGGGTGCCGTTCGGCGTGGTAGCTGTCGAGGAGGGCCTCCGGGGCGGTGGTGTGGCCCTGGAGCACGGCGGCGAGCTTCCAGGAGAGGTTGGCCGCGTCCTGGAGGCCGGTGTTCATGCCCTGGCCGCCCGCGGGGGAGTGGACATGCGCGGCGTCCCCGGCGAGGAAGACCCGGCCGGTCCGGTACGACGGCACCTGGCGCTCGTCGCTGTGGAAGCGGGAGACCCAGCGGGCGTCGTGCATGCCGTAGTCGGTGCCGACGGCGGCACGCGTGATCGCGCGCACCTCTTCGAGGTCGATCGGCTCGCTGTCGGCCGCCTGGTGGGTGCGGCTCCACGCCATCACGCGGTACCAGCCGTCGCCGAAGGGGGCGAAGAAGGCGAAGGCGTCCCCCTCGCCGTAGACCGCGAGGAGGTTGGGCGGCTCGCCCGTGAGCCGGACGTCGGCGAGCGCCATCGACCGGATCACGGACTTCCCCGGGAAGGGAAGCCCGAGCTCCCGGCGCACCGCGCTGCGCATCCCGTCCGCACCGACGAGAAAGCGGGCCGTGAGGGACGAACGGGCGCCGTCCGCCCCGCGCAGCTCGGCCGTGACGGACTCCCCGGCGGGATCCTGCCGGAGGCCGGTCAGCTCCTCCCCGTAGCGGAAGTCGACACCGGCCTCGCGGGCCCGGCGCTCCAGCACCCGCTCCACCTCGTACTGCGGCGTGATCAGGATGTAGGGGAAGCGGGTGCGCAGCCGCCCGAGGTCGAGCGAGAGCGCGCCGAAGAAGTCCAGTGAGGCCCGCGTGGTGCCCGTGACGAGCAGTTCGTCGGCCAGGCCCCGGCCGTCGAGCAGTTCGAGCGTGCGGGCGTGCACCCCGAAGGCGCGGGTGAGGTTGCTCGTCCGGCGCGGGCGGCGCTCCACGAGCGTGACGGAGACGCCCCGGGCGGCGAGATCCCCCGCGAGCAGCAGGCCGGTGGGGCCCGCGCCCACGACGATCACGCCGATGGTGCCGGTGGTCTCGGGGGTGGGTGCTGCTGCGGGTGCGGTGCTCGGGGTGGTGGTCATGACTGCCTCCTGGGCCCGTACGGCGGCATCGGCCTCCGGCGCCGGGCGCCGAGGTGGGACGCCGACCGACCGGGAACCGCGTGCCAACAAACGTTGGTCAACACCTGTTGGCATCAACGGTAGAACCGCGGCCTCTGGCATGTCAACGCTTGTTGGCCTACATTTGTTGGCATGACAGAACCCGCCACCGCGCTCCGGCGCTCGGACGCCACCAAGGCCGCGATCCTGCGGGCCGCGAGAGAGCGGTTCGCCGCCGACGGGTACGAGCGCGCCACCATCCGGGCCATCGCCCGGGACGCGAGCATCGACCCGTCGATGGTCATGCGCTACTTCGGCAACAAGGAGGCGCTGTTCGTCGCCGCCTCCGCGATCGAGTTGCGGCTGCCCCCGCTCGGATCGCTGCCGGCCAAGCACGTCGGCGCCGTCCTCGTCGGCCATTTCCTGGACCGCTGGGAGGGCGACGAGGTGCTCACGGCCATGCTCCGCGTCGGGGTGACCAACGAGGCGGGCGCGGAGCGGGTGAGACAGATCTTCACCGAGCAGATCGGTACGGTCACGGCCGGGGTCTGCCCCGTCCCGGCCGAGGCGGAGGGCCGTGCCGCGCTCGTCGCCTCGCAGATACTGGGGATGGCGCTCACACGGTACGTGCTGCGCATCGCCCCCGCCGTCGAGATGTCGCGCGAGGAGGTGATCGCCTGGCTCGCGCCCACCGTCCAGCGCTACCTCACCGCCGAATCGCCGTGACGGAACGCGGGCAGGGCGGCGCGGGAGCGGGGAAGGGCGCGCGGCGGGATGCCGGACGGGGTCCGTCCGCTTCGTACACTCTCCGCATGCCGCAGAAGTCCCGGCCCGGTCGCAGTGCGCTGATGGCCGAGCTGACCGTCGAGTCGCGCCGCTACATGGCCGCGTACGCGCTCTTCAACCAGGCCGTCGCCGACCATCTGCGGCTCCATCCGACCGACCTCCAGTGCCTCAACCTGCTCGGCCTGGAAGCGGCGCCGGTCACCACCGGCCGGATCGCGGAGCTGACCGGTCTGACCACGGGCTCGGCAACCCGGCTGGTCGACCGCCTGGAGCGCGGCGGGTACGTCACGCGCGCGCGGGACACCGTCGACCGCCGACGGGTGCTCGTCACGCCCGTGCCGGAGCGGATGGCGGAGGTCGGCGCGGTGTGGCGGCGGCTGAGCGGCGCGTGGGCGGCCATGTTCGACGCGTACGACGACGACGAACTGGCGCTCCTCATCACGCACATGCGGCGCACGGTCGAGCTGAGCGCCGACCAGGTCGAGGCCCTGCGCGCGGACGACGGCGCGCGGGACGCCACGACGACCCACCGCCCCTGAAGCCGGGCCCCGAAGTGGCGCCCCTGAAGCTCAGACCCTCAACTTCAGCCTCTGAACGCCAGTCCCTGAAGCTCAGCTCTGGAGCCGCCCGGGGCCGAACTCGGCCATCGCCTCCGTGACGATCGCCTCCAGGCGGGAGTGGTGGGCGCCCCGCCAGTAGACCCGTTCGCACTCGGTGCACTGCGCGAAGACGTCGTACGAGCTTCGCGTGCCGTGCTCCAGCCGGCCGCTGACCGAGTCCTTGTCGGCGGACTTCAGCGGGCCGTTGCAGGCGGTGCACCTGGTCCACGGGGCGAGGTGCGGCGCGAACCGGCCGAGCACGTCGCGGAGTTGGTCGTCCGGCCGGTCGCTGTACACGTACGCCCCGGCCCAGATCTCCCGCCGGTGCAGCAGTCCGCGGTCCCGGGAGAGCAGGACGCGCCGTTCCCGCGCGGAGCGGGCGGCCAGCGCCGGATCGCCGATGTCCTCGCTCTCGTACGCCGCGTCGACGCCCAGCAGCCGCAGCCGCCGGGCCAGCGTGCCGAGATGGACGTCGAGCAGGAAGCGCAGCGGGGCGCCCGGGACCCGCTGGGGGCGCTCCACGGCGCGGACCTCGACCGTCTCGCCCGCCGCCGGGATGTGCGAGACGGGCGTGGGCCGGCCGTCGACCAGGATCTGCCCGGCCTCGGTGAGCGGGATGCCGAGCGATTCCACGACATGGCCGAGCGTGGAGGCGCCGTCGGTCGTCACGGCCGTGCGCCCGAGGCGGCGTTCGTGCGCGACGAACAGCCGCAGTTCAGGAGCTACTTCGAGGTGGATCTCGGGTCCGTTCACCAGGTCAGGATGTCATCGGCGGGTCCGGGACGGCCAACGGATTCGCCCCCGGCGGACCGGGGGGCGCGGGGGCGTGCGGGAGCTCAGGGGCGGAAGGCGGCGGCGTGCTTCGCGGCCCAGGCGGCGAAGGTGCGGGCGGGGTGCCCGGTCAGCCGCTCGACCCCGTCGGTCACCGCGGCCGGGACACCGTCCGAGGCGGCCGCGTACGCGAGCAGCGCATCGGCGAACGGCGCGGGCAGATGGGCCGACAGGGCCTTCTTCCAGTCCGCCGGGGACACGGTGTTGACCGTGACGGGACGCCCGGCCGCCGCCGCCACCAGGCCGACCTGCTCGGCGGCGGTGAGCGATGCGGGGCCGGTCAGGTGGTACGCGCTGCCCCGCAGCCGGGCGTCGGTGAGGACGGCGAGGGCGGCCTCGGCGATGTCCTCGCTGTCGATGGGGCTGCTGTGGCTGCCGGGGTACGGGAGGTCGACGGAGCCGTGGGCCCGTACCGACTCCGCCCACTGGTACGCGTTGCTGGCGAAGGCGTCGGGGCGGAGCAGGGTCGCGGTGATCGGCGAGGCGAGCAGGGCCTGCTCCACGGCGTGGTGGGAGGCGGCGATCGGGTTCCCCTCCGGGTCCGGGGCGAGGACGGAGCCGGAGGAGAGCAGCACGATGTGGCCGACCCCGGCGGCCCGTGCCGCGTCGAGGAAGGCGTCGATCTCGGCCGGCTCGGCGTACAGGAACACGGAGTCGACCCCGTCGAGCGCGGCCTCGAAGGTGGCCGGATCGGAGAGGTCGCAGGTGACGACCGGGACGCCCTCGGGCAGCGCGGCGGCCGTGGCCGTGAGCCCCTCGGGGGTGCGGGAGGCCGCGCGGACGGTGTGGCCGTCGCGGAGCAGCAGCGGGACGAGCGCGGAGCCGACACGGCCGCGGCATCCGGTGACCAGGGTGTGCATGGGGAACTCCTTCGGCGGTGTGCGCATTTCGAGGGCGCGCACATATCTTCTTCGCTGAATAATCTGCGTGACGCAGATGAATGTTCCGCAGGGGGTACGGGGCCGTCAACCCGGTTTCAGGAGGGGCGCGGGGGCGAAGGCGGTCGGCGGCGCGCCCACGGTGGAGGTGAAGTCCCTGATCAGATGGGCCTGGTCGCTGTAGCCGAGCTCGGCGGCGAGCGCCGCCCAGTCCACCTGCCGGTCCGTCGTGGCCCGCTCCAGCGCCTCGTGGATGCGGTAGCGGAGGATCACCCACTTGGGGCCGACGCCCACGTGCGTGGCGAAGAGCCGCTGGAGCGAGCGGGGCGAGAGCCCCTCGGCGCGGGCCAGTTCGCCGACCCGGCGCACCGTCCGGTCCGTACGGACCAGGTCCACCAGCGCCATCGCGCGCCCGGCCTGAGGGTCCGGCTCCGGGCCGAGCGCCAGAAGGTACCGGTCGAGCGCCGCGACCCGCGCGTCCTCCTCCGCCGGGTCCAGGACCGCCGACGCCGGGTCGGGCGGGTCGAACACCTCGGCGACGGGAAGCCGCAGCCCCGTCCACCGCGAGACCGGCCGCCCCGGCGCGAACGGCCGGAACCCGCCGGGCCGGAACTGCACCCCGCAGACCCGCCCCCGGCCCGCCAGCTTCTGGGTGAAGAGCCCCAGCCCGATCCCCGAGACCTCCGCGAACTCCGGGCCCTGCTCCCCGGCGTCGTCGGAGTACCGCTGGAAGACCAGGTTGACGGACGGGTGCGGCACGAGGTGGGAGGCGTACGGCTCGGACAGGTCCCAGTCCATCAGCCAGTAGTGCTCCAGATAGGGGCGCAGCTCGACGGCGGGTTCGCGGCGGCGGAAACGCACCTGGGCGAAGAGTTCGGGGGCGTCGACGATGCCCCGGGTGTCGCGTCGGGGAGCTGCCATGGCGGCGATCCTAGGCTGTTCCGAAGCGAGGCACGGGCTACGACTCGAACGTGAGTACCCGTTCCAGTGCGCGGCGCGGGGTGCGCGGGCCGGTGGGTCCGTAGCCCAGGCGGATGATCATCTGGGGGTTGCCCGAACCGTGCACCGGATCGCGCAGGACCCAGCGCAGATCCGGCCATTCGAGGGGCTGGTTGGCGAAGGAGGTGGACACCTCGTCGAGCGTGGCGACGAGCAGGACCCGCTCCAGCGCCTGACCGGCCCGGAGCCAGTCCGCCGGGTGGTCGTCCGACGTGCTCAGCAGGGCCAACTGGGGGTTGCGCTCGAACAGGACGCGGGCCCGGCCGGGGGTGGGCCTGCTGCCCGCGAAGTCGCGGTTGGTGGCCCGCTCGGTGGCGTCGCGGGGGCCGAAGGCGTAGTCGGGGACGCCGTCGACCGGCGCGTCGGTCTTCGAGAACCGGGCCCAGTGCTCCTGCTCGGCCTCCCGCGCGGGGTCGCCCCGGTCGTAGCCCTCGGCGTCCCGGATCAGGTCGAGCACGGTCTCCAGATGGGGCTCGCCCAGGAAGACGAGCTCGGCGCCCTCGGCGCGGGCCGCGTCGACGAGGCGGGCGCGGACGTCGTCCGGTACCGGCTGGTCGTCGAAGGGATACCGGCTGGTGTGCCGCTTCGCGACGGCCGGATACAGCGCCCCGAGCGCGGCGCCGTCCGGATCACCGGGAGCGCCGTCGTGCGCCGGGCGCACGGAGAGGCGTACGGAGGCGAGCAGCGTCGGGTCCGCCGGCTCCGGCAGCAGGGTGACGGCCGCGTCCAGTCCGTGGTGGGCGGCGGAGACCCGCAGGTTCAGCAGGGCGGAGCCGCAGCCCACGTGCAGGGCGCGGTTGGCGGGGTCGGCCTCCGGGAGCCGCCGCTCGAAGTCGGCGTACAGGCCGAGGGTGCCGCTGCCGCGCCCGTAGCGGAAACGCCAGGGCTGGGCGTTGTGCATGGACGGCGCGGTGGTGGCGTCGGCCACCAGGTCGGTCACTGTCGCGTCGGTGGGCGTCTGGACGGTCATCGGACCCCCGGGGCTCGGGAACTGTCGATGTCCCTCCAGCATGGATCAACTCCGGCCAGGGCGATATCCGGCCCTCGACCCGAAGGCGTGGCTTGCGCGCCACTGCCCGGCCGGTCCCGGTCTACGCCCGCGCGGTGAGCCGGTCGACCAGGTGGTGCCAGCCGTCCTCCAGGTGCTCCGGCGGCAGGCCCCGGTCGACCGTGAAGTGGTGGACGAGGGCCGCCTCGACGGAGCCGAGCAGGGTGTGGGCGAGCAGCTCCGGATCGCCGGGCGCCTGCGCCTGTCGCAGCAGCATGGCGACGTGGTTGACGCGCAGCCGGTAGGCCGGGACGGCGTAGGCGCGCAGCGGGTCGGTCCGGCTGGCCAGGATCAGCGGGTGGTGGTCGCGCTCGTGGTGCAGCACGGCGGGGCCGAAGGCGTGCAGCCGCTGCACCGCGGGGGCGCCGGGGCCCAGCGGGGGCGGGCCGGAGAGGAACGCGGCCTGGAACTGCTTCTCCCGGTGGTCCAGGAGGGCGATCAGGAGGCCGGCCCGGTCGCCGAAGCGCCGGAAGACGGTCCCCTTGCCCACGCCCGCCTCGGCGGCCACCGAATCCATGGTCAGCTCCGCCGCCCCGCAGCAGGACAGCAGCCGGGAGGCGGCGTCGAGCAGCAGGGTGCGGTTGCGCGCGGCGTCGGCCCGCAGCGGGGGCTCGTCCGCGATCAGGAGGTTCCTCCGGGTCCCGTCCGGCGCGTCCGAGAGGAGGGGCGGGAGGGCCGGGAGGGCGGGGTCGGGCGGCTGGGGGAGAGGCTCAACGGGGCCGTTCATGAACTCAGCGTAACGCCAGATGAAGGAAAATGGACCACGGTCCGGTTCGGTGGTACAACTTTAAACGGACCTCGGTCCGCTCTACTGAGTTCTTCTTTTCATGCCCGTCACTACTCCGCCCCGGGAGTTCCTCATGTCCGTACGCATCCTCGCTCTCGTCGGCAGCCTCCGCGCCGGCTCGCACAACCGCCAGCTCGCCGAGGCCGCGGCCAAGCACGCCCCCGAGGGCGCCTCGATCGAGATCTACGAGGGCCTCGCCGACGTGCCCTTCTACAACGAGGACATCGACGTCGAGGGCGGCGTTCCGGCCGCGGCGGCCCGGCTGCGCGAGGCGGCCGCGGGCGCCGACGCGTTCCTGCTCTTCTCGCCCGAGTACAACGGCACCATGCCCGCCGTGCTGAAGAACGCCATCGACTGGCTGTCCCGCCCGTTCGGCGCCGGCGCCCTCTCCGGCAAGCCGGTCGCCGTGGTCGGCACCGCCTTCGGCCAGTACGGCGGCGTCTGGGCGCAGGACGACGCCCGCAAGTCGGCCGGTATCGCCGGTGCCGTGGTCCTGGAGGACGTCAAGCTGTCCATCCCCGGCTCCGTGACCCGCTTCGCCGAGATCCACCCGGCCGACGACGCCGAGGTCGCCACCGCGATCGCCGAGGTCATCGCGAAGGTCGGCGCGGCCACCACCGCCGCCTGATCCCGGGGGCGCACCCGGCCGGACGAGGCCGGGACCGTACGCGCGAAGGCGGCGCGGGCACCAGGCCCGCGCCGCCTTCGGCATGTCCGGGGACCCGCCGCCCCCGTACCGGGTCGCGACGGGGCGGGATCAGGGCCAGACCAGGCAGTACGCCTGATGGCCCGCGTCGTGCAGCCGGTGCGAGAAGTCCTGCCACTCGTGGAGCAGCCGGTAGACGTTGAACGCGTCGCGCGGGCCGCCGCGGTCCGGGACCGTGGACCAGATGAACGCCGCCGCGCCCACCGACTCCTCGCCGACGCCGCGCAGCGGGTCGACCACCGTCATCGGAAGCTTGACCACCGCGTAGTCGGGGTGCAGCACCACCAGTTCGAGCGGGGGGACCTTGTGCAGCGGTATGCCCTGTATGCCGGTGAGGACCATCGCCGCCACCGTCTCGGGCTTGATCTTGGTGAACATGCCGCCCATGCCCAGCTCGTCGCCGCCCAGCTCCTCGGGGCGCATCGAAATGGGCACCCGCGCCGCGGTCGCCCCGTCCGGCGCGCCGAAGTACTTGTAGGTCACCCCCATCCGGCCACCACTCCCGATCCCGGACTCGCCGCTCTGCGCACCCCCGGCTCGTACGCCCTTCTCGCGCCCCGCCTCACGCCGGTGCCGACCCCGCCGGGCAGGCTCGGACCCCGGGCCGCCGGTCCCCTCGCCCGCTCCGCCACCGCGATGCATATCTCATCCACCCGACTACTACTGAGGAGCAACGGCCGCTGAGCAGCCGCGGCGCCCGCCGCGCAACCCGATCATCGTGTCAGTGACCTCCCCCGCGGGCGTCCGGTGAAACACCTGTCCGCGAGTCCGTCCGAGGCTCTGACACCATGGCTTGTGTGAGCTTTCCCTATGACGCCCCAGTTTCGCAGACGCTTTTCGACCGCGCGTCCCTCGTGACGCCCGGAGGCGTGAACTCTCCCGTACGCGCTTTCCGGGCCGTGGGCGGTACGCCCCGCTTCATGGTGTCCGGCCGCGGCCCGTACCTCACCGACGCCGACGGACGCGAGTACGTCGACCTCGTGTGCTCGTGGGGGCCGATGATCCTCGGCCACTCCCACCCCGAGGTCATCGCCGCGGTGCAGGAGGCGGTGGCCCGCGGCACCTCGTTCGGTACGCCGGGGGAGGGCGAGGTCGCGCTCGCCGAGGAGATCGTGGCCCGGATCGAGCCGGTGGAGCAGGTGCGGCTGGTGTCGTCCGGCACCGAGGCGACCATGTCGGCGATCCGGCTCGCCCGCGGGTTCACCGGCCGGGCCAAGGTGGTGAAGTTCGCCGGCTGCTACCACGGCCATGTGGACGCGCTGCTGGCCGCCGCCGGGTCCGGGGTCGCCACCTTCGGCCTCCCGGACACGCCGGGGGTCACCGGCGCCCAGGCCGGCGACACGATCGTGCTGCCGTACAACGACCTGGACGCGGTCCGCGAGGCGTTCGCCGCGCACCCCGGCGAGATCGCCTGTGTGATCACCGAGGCGTCGCCGGGCAACATGGGCGTCGTACCGCCGCTGGACGGCTTCAACGCCGGGCTCAAGGAGCTCTGCTCCGCCAACGGCGCGCTGTACATCTCCGATGAGGTCATGACCGGTTTCCGTACCTCGAAGGCCGGCTGGTACGGCGTCGACGGGGTGCGGCCCGACCTGATGACCTTCGGCAAGGTCATGGGCGGCGGCTTCCCGGCCGCGGCCTTCGGCGGGCGCGCCGACGTGATGGCGCACCTCGCCCCGGCCGGCCCCGTCTACCAGGCGGGCACCCTCTCCGGGAACCCGATCGCCACCTCCGCCGGCCTCGCCCAGCTCCGGCTGCTGGACGACGCGGCGTACGCCAAGGTCGACGCGGTCTCCGCGGAGATCCGAGCCCTGGTCGGCGAGGCGCTGACCAAGGAGGGCGTGGCGCACACCGTGCAGGCGGCGAGCAACATGTTCTCCGTCTTCTTCACCGACCGCCCGGTGCGGAACTACGACGAGGCGAAGCAGCAGGAAGCTTTCCGCTTCACCGCCTTCTTCCATTCGATGCTGTCCCAGGGCGTCTACCTGCCGCCCTCGGCCTTCGAGTCCTGGTTCGTCTCCACCGCCCACGACACGCAGGCCGTCGAGCGGATCGCCGCCGCCCTGCCCGCCGCCGCCCGCGCCGCCTCGGAGGCCACCGCATGAGCGAGACCAGCGGGAACACCGGCCCCGCCGAGGGCCGCAAGGACAAGGACGGCGCGGACATCACCGTCGTCCACCTGATGCGCCACGGCGAGGTGCACAATCCGGAGGGCGTGCTCTACGGGCGCCGCCCCGGCTACCACCTCTCCGAGCTCGGCCGCCGGATGGCCGACCGGGTCGCCGAGCACCTGGCGGGCCGCGACATCACCCATGTCGTCGCCTCCCCGCTGGAGCGCGCCCAGGAGACGGCCACGCCGATCGCCAAGACGCACGACCTGGAGCTGGCCACCGACGAGCGGCTGATCGAGGCCGCCAACGTCTTCGAGGGCAAGACCTTCGGCGTCGGAGACGGCGCGCTGCGCAAGCCGGACAACTGGAAGCACCTGACCAACCCGTTCCGGCCGTCCTGGGGCGAGCCGTACATCGAGCAGGTCGTCCGGATGATGGGCGCGCTGGACGCGGCGCGCGACGCCGCGCGCGGCCACGAGGCGGTCTGCGTCAGCCACCAGCTGCCGATCTGGATCGTCCGGAGCTTCGTCGAGCGGCGGCGGCTCTGGCACGACCCGCGCAAGCGGCAGTGCACCCTGGCCTCGCTGACCAGCTTCACGTACCGGGGCGACAAGATCGTCTCGGTCGGCTACACGGAACCGGCGCGCGACCTGGTGCCGGCCCATCTGCTGGCGGGCGCGAAGCCGGTGAAGGGCAAGTCGAAGGCGTTCGGCGCCTGAGACCTCTCCCGGGACGGGAGCAGTCGAACCGAGGGCTCTCCCCGGAGCAGTCGGACCGAGGACCGTACCCGGAACGGTCGGATCGCCGGACGGTGTGGTTCATCCACCCGTCCGGCGATCGTCTTTTTCCCCTGTCCGCGTGGTGGTCGTAAACGCCGCCATCACCTGCTAGGACTTGAGTTCGAGCACATCCGGAGTCTGGTCGTGCGCAGAAATATGTGCTAGCTCGCGGAACCCCCGTGCCGTTTTCCTCATCTAAGACTTCGCCAGTTTGTATGGACATGAGGCAAAACGACCGCAAATGGGGTAGTTATGCGTGACATCAGCCGAAGGGGGCTGCTCGGGGCGGGCCTCGGGGCCGCCGCAGCCGTCGGGGTGGCGGGGTGCGGAACCTTCGGTTCTTCGGGCGGCAGCCGTTCGGGGGGCACGGGGAAACAGGGCACGGGCGGAGACGGGCGGGGCACCGGACCCGCGAAGAAGGACGTCCGGAAGATCGGCGACGGTTCCACCGCCGACACCGGGAAGCAGCCGCACCAGCCCGCCAAGCCCGTCCCGCTCGAACCCGGGCAGACGCCCCCGCAGTTCGTGGTCTTCTCCTGGGACGGGGCGGGCGAGGTCGGCAACGGGCTCTTCCCGCGCTTTCTGGAACTCGCCAGGAACCACGGTGCGGCGATGACCTTCTTCCTGTCCGGCCTCTATCTGCTGCCCGAGTCGAAGAAGTCCCTGTACCGGCCGCCGAACAATCGGGTCGGCGCCTCGGACATCGGATATCTCAATGACGACCACATCAAGGACACGCTGAACAACGTCCGTCAGGCATGGCTCGACGGGCATGAGATCGGCACCCATTTCAACGGTCATTTCTGCGGCGGTTCCGGATCGGTGGCGAACTGGACCCCCGCCCAATGGCAGAGTGAAATCGACCAGGCGGTCTCCTTCGTCACCGAATGGCGGACGAACACCGGCTGGACCGACCTCGAACCGCTGCCTTTCGACTACCGCAAGGAACTGATCGGCGGCCGTACCCCCTGCCTGCTCGGACAGGAGAACCTGCTGCCCACCGCGCGCCGGCTCGGCTGGCGCTACGACGCCAGCTCCCCGGGCGGCACCCAGGTCTGGCCCCGGAAGCGGGACGGCGTATGGGATCTGCCGCTCCAGGCGATGCCGTTCCCCGGGCACACCTTCGAGGTCCTCTCGATGGACTACAACATCCTCGCCAACCAGTCGCTCAATACGACCAAGGGAATGCCGTCGCGCTATCCCGCCTGGCGCGAACAGGCCACCGGGTCGTACCTCGCCGGATTCAATCGCGCATACACCACGAATCGCGCCCCCTTCTTCATCGGAAACCACTTCGAGGAGTGGAACGGCGGTATCTACATGGACGCCGTCGAAGAAGTGCTGAAGAAAATCGCCGGAAAGCCGGACGTGCGGCTGGTCTCGTTCCGTCAGTTCGTCGACTGGCTCGACGTACAGACCCCCGAAGTCCTCGACAAGCTCCGTACGCTGGGGGTCGGGGAGGAGCCCTCGGGCGGCTGGAACGGCTTCTTTAAACAAGCCTGACAACGGGCTTTACGGGCACCGAGGGGGGTGCCAGAGATCATCGAATGCGCCATGCGAAACTTTTCACATGAGCCATGGCCGCGCACCCCGACGCCGCTTCACCCTGCTCGCCGCCCCCGCGGCGGTCGCCGCCCTCGCCCTCACGCTGACGGCGTGCGGCGGTGACGGCGCCCAGGCCGGCGGCGGCGGCAACACGAACTTCGTCACCGGCACCGGCGGCATCTCGACCGTGGCCAAGGGAGAGCGCAAGGACGCCCCGAAGCTCGACGGAGAGACCCTCGACGGCAAGCAGCTCGACGTGTCCGACTACAAGGGCAAGGTCGTCGTGCTCAACATGTGGGGCTCCTGGTGCGGGCCGTGCCGTCTGGAGGCGCAGTACTTCTCCCGGGTCGCGAAGGAGACCGCCGACAAGGGCGTCCAGTTCGTCGGCATCAACACGCGCGACGCCCAGAAGGGCCCCGCGATCAGCTTCGAGAAGGACTACGGCGTCACCTACCCGAGCCTCTTCGACCCGGTCGGGAAGCTCCTGCTCCGTTTCCCCAAGGGCACGCTCCGGCCGCAGGCCATCCCGTCGACCGTGGTCCTGGACCGGGACGGGAAGATCGCCGCGCGCTCGCTGGTCGCGCTCGACGCCGAGGGCCTGCACAAGATGATCGACCCGCTGATCGCGGAGAAGTGATCCCGTGCACACCCTTGCCGCGCTCGTGGGCGAGAACGAGACCGTGAAGAGCGGGGCGCTTCTCGTCGCCCTGCCGGTCGCCGTGCTCGGCGGGCTGGTCTCGTTCTTCTCGCCGTGCGTGCTGCCGCTCGTACCCGGTTACCTCAGCTACGTCACCGGCGTCAGCGGCACCGACCTGGCGCGGGCCCGGCGCGGCCGGATGGTCGCGGGCGCCTCGCTCTTCGTGCTCGGCTTCACCGCCGTCTTCGTCTCCGGCGGCGCGCTCTTCGGCTTCTTCGGCCAGACCCTCCAGGAGCACGGCGACATCCTCACCAAGATCCTCGGCGTGCTGATGATCCTGATGGGCGTGTTCTTCATGGGGCTGATGCCCTGGATGACCCAGCGCGAGTTCCGCATCCACAGACGGCCGGTCACCGGACTGGCGGGCGCCCCCGTGCTGGGCGCCCTCTTCGGGATCGGCTGGACCCCGTGCCTGGGCCCGACGCTCAGCTCGGTGAGCCTCCTCGCGATGGACCAGGGCACCGCCGGACGCGGGGCGATACTGACCGTCGCGTACTGCCTCGGCCTCGGCATCCCCTTCGTCCTCACCGCCATCGCCTTCCGCAAGGCGCTCGGCGCGTTCGGCTGGGTCAAGAAGCACTACGCCTGGGTGATGCGGATCGGCGGAGGAATGATGATCGTGACCGGTCTGCTGCTGCTCACCGGGGTCTGGGACACGATGATGCAGCAGGTACAGAGCTGGTCCAGCGGTTTCACGGTGGGGATCTGAGTTCCATGAGCAACACCAAGTCCACTCCCTCCGCCCCCGGGCGCGAGCGGCCCGACGACGCGGAGGACACCCCCGCCGAGCTGGGCGCCGCCGGTTCCCGGCTCTCCACCGCCCCCAGCGAGGAGAGTCCGGCGAGCCTGCCCGCGATGGGCGTCGTCGGCTGGATCCGCTGGTTCTGGCGCCAGCTCACCTCGATGCGGGTCGCGCTGATCCTGCTGTTCCTGCTGTCGCTCGGCGCCATCCCCGGCTCGCTGATCCCGCAGAACAGCGTGGACCAGCTGAAGGTGGAGAACTTCAAGAGGCTCCACACCACCGTCTCGCCGATCTACGAGAAGCTGCAGTTCTTCGACGTCTACAGCTCGGTGTGGTTCTCCGCGATCTACATCCTGCTGTTCGTCTCGCTCATCGGCTGCATCGTGCCGCGCACCGGCCAGTTCGTCGGCCAGCTCCGCGGCCGCCCGCCCGGCGCCCCCAAGCGGCTGAACCGGCTGCCCGCGTACACCACCTGGCGCACCGCGGCCGAGCCCGAGGAGGTCCGCGCGGCCGCCCTCGCGGCGATGCGGAAGCGCCGCTTCCGTGCGCACACGGTGGGCGACGCGGTCGCCGCGGAGAAGGGCTATCTGCGCGAGGCCGGGAACCTGGTCTTCCACGTCGCCCTGATCGTGATGCTGGTCGCCTTCGCGTACGGGCAGCTCTTCAAGTCCGAGGGCGCCAAGCTGATCGTCCAGGGCGACGGCTTCGCCAACACGAAACCGCAGTACGACGACTTCAAGTCCGGCTCGCTCTTCGACGAGGACTCGCTCACCCCGTTCAGCTTCACGCTCGACAAGTTCATCGGCACGTACGAGCGCAGCGGTCCCCAGCGCGGCACGCCCCGTACCTACGAGGCCCATGTGACGTACGAGGAAGGCGCGTACGGCAAGCCGAAGAAGACGGTCATCCGGGTCAACGAGCCCCTGGAGATCGACGGCACCAAGGTCTACCTCAACGCGCACGGCTACGCGCCCGTCGTCTCCGTGAAGGACTCCTCCGGCAAGGAGGTCTACCGCAACGCGGTGCCGCTGCTGCCGATGGACGCCAACGTGACCTCGTCCGGTGCGATCAAGGTGATGGACGGGTACCGCGACCAGAACGGCAAGAAGATCCAGCTGGGCTTCCAGGCGTTCTTCGTGCCGACCTTCGCGGGGGCCGGCAAGGGCACGATGTTCTCGCAGTTCCCGGCCCCCGACTTCCCCGTGCTCGCCCTCAACGGCTTCTACGGCAGCCTGGGCGTGGACTCGGGGCTGCCGCAGAACGTGTACCAGCTCGACAAGTCCAAGATGACTGCCTTCAAGGGCGCCGACGGCAAGCCGCTCAAGCAGCGGCTGCTGGCCGGCGAGACGATGAAGCTCCCCGACGGGGGCTCCATCACCTTCGAGGGCGTCGACGAGTGGGCCAGCTTCCAGATCTCGAAGCAGCCGGCCAGCGGCTGGGCGCTCACCGGGGCCGTCGCCGCGATCGCCGGTCTCGCGGGTTCGCTGTTCATCCAGCGGCGCCGGGTCTGGGTGCGGGCGGTCACCGGTGCCGACGGCGTCACGGTCGTCGAGATGGCGGGGCTCGGCCGCAGCGAGTCCGCCAGGCTCCCCGAGGAACTGGCCGACCTCGCGGTCACCCTCGTCGGGTCGGCACCGACCGTGCCCGATCCGTCCCCGGATGTTGACCCGTCCCCCGATTCCGATGCCGACCCGTCCGCCGATGCCGGTTCGGACGCCGCCGGGAAGACCGACGCGTCCGAAGAACCCCCCGTAGAACCTGCCGAAGGGGCTGAGAAGTGAATCTCGCCGCCGCTGCCACCAACGAGAACCTGGCGCACACCAGCAATGTGCTGATCTATTCGTCCATGGCCGTCTACACCCTGGCCTTCTTCGCGCACATCGCGGAGTGGGTGTTCGGCAGCCGCAGCAAGGTGGGCCGCACGGCCGCCGCGCTGACCGGGGCCGGAGCCGGGGCCGGTGCCGATGCCGCCGGTTCGGTGAAGGTGCAGGTCGCTCAGAAGGGCGGCGGCACCGCCGTACTCGACCACCCGAAGATCGTCACGCGCGCGGCGGCCGGTTCCCGCGACGTGCCGGACGGGCCCGGAGCGGCCGGCGGCACGTTCAAGGGCGACCTGTACGGGCGGATCGCGGTCGCCCTGACCATGGTCGCCTTCCTGGTGGAGGCCGGCGGGGTGCTCACCCGCGCGCTCTCCGTCCAGCGGGCCCCCTGGGGCAACATGTACGAGTTCTCCATCACCTTCTCCACGGTGGCGGTCGGCACGTACCTGGTCCTGCTCGCGCTGAAGAAGAACGTCCGCTGGATGGGGCTGGCGCTGGTCACCACCGTCCTGCTGGACCTCGGCATCGCGACCACGGTGCTCTACACTGCCAGCGACCAGCTGGTGCCCGCGCTGCACTCGTACTGGCTGTGGATCCACGTCTCCACCGCCATCCTCTGCGGTGCCGTCTTCTACATCGGCGCGGTCGGCACCCTGCTCTACCTGTTCCGCGACAGCTACGAGAGCAAGCTCGCGCGCGGCGAGGAGCCCGGCTCCTTCGCCCATTCGGTGCTGTCCCGGCTGCCCGCCGCCTCCTCGCTCGACAAGTTCTCGTACCGGATCAACGCGGCCGTCTTCCCGCTCTGGACGTTCACGATCATCGCGGGCGCCATCTGGGCCGGTGACGCCTGGGGCCGCTACTGGGGCTGGGACCCCAAGGAGGTCTGGTCCTTCATCACCTGGGTCGCGTACGCCTGCTACCTGCACGCCCGCGCCACCGCCGGCTGGAAGGGCCGCAAGGCCGCCTACCTGGCGCTGATCGCCTTCGGCTGCTGGCTCTTCAACTACTACGGCGTGAACATCTTCGTCACCGGCAAGCACTCCTACGCCGGGGTCTGACCCGCCGCACGGCCCGATCCGTACGGCCCCGATCCGCACGGGTGCGGATCGGGCACCGCCGGGTCACGCTGGAACCATGACCGATGCCACCCCCGTCATCGAGCCCGGTACCAGCGAGACCTGCGGCGACGACCAGCACGTCCTGAGGTTCACGCTCCGGCTGCCCCACCCCGTTCCCCGGGTGTGGGCAGCCGTTGCCAGTTCCGAGGGGCTGCCGGGCTGGCTGGCCGCCGCCGACCCCTTCGAGCCCCGGGTGGGCGGCGCGATCACGCTCCACCGGCTCACCCCCGACGTCCCAGGCCGGGCCCCGGCCGTCTCCGGCACGGTCACCGCCTGGGACGTCGAGCGCGTCGCCGAGTACACCTTCGAGGGGCGGCCGGGCCGCATCCGCTTCCATCTGGAGCCGCCGCGCGGCGACCACGTCCTGCTCCGCTTCACCCACGAGTTCGCCGGCGACGACGAACTCGTCCTGGACCGGCTGGCGAGCTGGCACGACCACTTCCGCTACCTGGCCGACGCCCTGGACGGCTCCCCGGCCGACTGGTCGAAATGGACCCCGGTGCGCTGGGCCGGCCTCCGCGAGGAGTACGCGACCGGGGCCGCCGCCCGGCGGTGACTACTCGGCGGACGGGCTCGGGCTGCCGCCGTTCTCCCGGCGCTTCAGCTCCTCCTCGCGGCGGCGCAGGTCCGCCTCCCAGTCCTTGAGGAGCGACTCGTCCTTCTTGTTCTCCTCGCGCAGCGTCTGGAGGAACTCGGGGTTGTCGTCCGGTGCGACCCACTGCGAGCGGTGGTTGCGGTGCCACTCGGAGGGCGTACGGCCCCCGGCGGGCGCGGTGCGCATCTTGCCGGCGGCCAGCCAGACGATCGGGCCGACGATCCAGAACAGCAGGATGATGAAGACCCACGCGATCTTCGGCAGGTGCTTGGCCTCGTCCTCGGGGGTGTTGAGGCAGTCGATGAAGGCGTAGATCGTCAGCGCCAGCGGCAGGAGATAGATCAGGGCCCGGAGCATGGTGGAGGTCCCCCTGCGGAGATTTGGCGGGGCATGTCCCGCCCCGGTGTGGGGCCAGGGTAGCCGGTACCTCTGACATGCAGCGGCGAACGGAGTGGAACCGTTCGGTGACGCGCCCGGCCCCGCCCGCGAGGGCTACCCGCCCCGGTGTCGGACGGGGTGCCCCGTGTGATCGTCGGGGGTGGTGACAGACTGGACGGCATGGCTTACGACGATCTTCGTTCCCTCCTCCGGGCCCTGGAGCGCGAGGGCGATCTCAAGCGCATCAAGGCCGAGGTCGACCCCTACCTGGAGGTCGGCGAGATCGTCGACCGGGTCAACAAGGCGGGCGGACCCGCCCTGCTCTTCGAGAACGTCAAGGGGTCCTCGATGCCCCTGGCCATGAACGTCTTCGGGACCGACCGGCGGCTGCTGAAGGCGCTCGGGCTGAAGTCCTACGCCGACATCAGCGACAAGATCGGCGGGCTGCTCAGGCCGGAGCTGCCGCACGGCTTCGTCGGCGTCCGCGAGGCCTTCGGCAAGCTCGGCTCGATGGTCCACGTGCCGCCGAAGAAGGTGAAGCAGGAGAGCGCCCCGGTCCAGGAGGTGGTCCTGACCGGCGACGACGTGGACCTGGACCAGCTGCCCGCGCTCTTCACCTGGCCCGGGGACGGCGGCTCCTTCTTCAACCTGGGCCTCACCCACACCAAGGACCCGGAGACCGGGATCCGCAACCTGGGGCTGTACCGGCTCCAGCGCCACGACCGCCGCACGATCGGCATGCACTGGCAGATCCACAAGGACAGCCGCAACCACTACCAGGTCGCCGCCCGGCGCGGGGAGCGGCTGCCGGTCGCCATCGCCTTCGGGGCGCCGCCCTCGGTGACGTACGCCTCCACCGCGCCGCTGCCCGGGGACATCGACGAGTACCTCTTCGCCGGGTTCGTCCAGGGCAAGCGGATCGAGATGGTCGACTGCAAGACCGTGCCGCTCCAGGTGCCCGCGCAGGCGGAGGTCGTCCTGGAGGGGTGGCTGGAGCCCGGGAAGACGCTGCCCGAGGGGCCGTTCGGCGACCACACCGGCTTCTACACCCCGCAGGAGCCGTTCCCCGCGCTGACCATCGACTGCGTGACCATGCGGCGGCGCCCGCTGCTCCAGTCGATCGTGGTGGGCCGGCCGCCGACCGAGGACGGGCCGCTGGGGCGGGCCACCGAGCGGTTCTTCCTGCCGCTCCTCAAGATCATCGTGCCGGACATCGTGGACTACCACCTGCCGGAGGCGGGCGGCTTCCACAACTGCGCGATCGTCTCGATCGACAAGAAGTACCCGAAGCACGCCCAGAAGGTGATGAGCGCGATCTGGGGCGCGCACATGATGTCGCTGACCAAGCTGATCGTGGTGGTGGACTCCGACTGCGACGTCCACGACCTGCACGAGGTGGCCTGGCGGGCGCTGGGCAACACGGACTACGCGCGCGACCTCACGGTCACCGAGGGCCCCGTCGACCACCTCGACCACGCCTCCTACCAGCAGTTCTGGGGCGGCAAGGCGGGCATCGACGCGACGCGCAAGTGGCCCGAGGAGGGCTACACCCGGGACGGGGGCTGGCCGGAGATGGTCGAGTCCGACCCGGAGACGGCGGCGAAGGTCGACCGCCGGTGGAAGGAATACGGACTGTGAGCGCCGCCGAAGCAGCACTGGGCACCGGGCCCGTACGGCCGAACAGCAAGGTCAAGGCGTTCCTGCGGCTGGTGATGATCGAGCACTCGGTCTTCGCGCTGCCCTTCGCGTACATCGCCGCGCTGACCGCGATGTTCCTGGACGACGGGTCGATCCACTGGGTGACGCTGCTCCTGGTCACCGTCGCGATGGTGGGGCTGCGGACCTTCGCGATGGCCGCCAACCGGATCATCGACCGGGAGATCGACGCGCGCAACCCGCGCACGGCCGGCCGGGAGCTGGTCACCGGCGCGGTCTCGGTCCGGTCGGCGTGGACGGGGGCGCTCGTCGCCGTCGTCTTCTTCCTGGGCGCGGCGGCGCTGCTCAACCCGCTCTGTCTGGCGCTGGCGCCGGTCGCGGTGGTGCCGATGGTGGTCTATCCGTACGGGAAGCGGTTCACCCACTACCCGCACGCCATCCTCGGGATCGCGCAAGCGATGGGGCCGATCGGTGCCTGGCTGGCGGTGACCGGCAGTTGGTCGTGGGAGGCGGTGATCCTCGGGCTCGCGGTCGGTGTCTGGATCGGCGGCTTCGACCTGATCTTCGCCTGCCAGGACGTCCAGGCCGACCGGGCGCACGGGGTGCTCTCGGTGCCGGCCCGGTTCGGCGTCCCGGCGGCGCTGTGGGGCGCCCGGGTCTGCCATGTGATCACGACCGGGCTGCTGGTCTGGTTCGGGCTGGCCAGCGGGGCCGGGCTGTTCTACTGGATCGGCATGGCGGTCGTGGCCGTCGCCTTCGTCTACGAGCACCGGGTGGTGCGCCCGCACGATCTGTCCCGGCTGAACCGGGCGTTCTTCTCGGTCAACGGTTTCATCGGGATCGCGCTCTTCGCCTGCGCGCTGCTGGACCTGGTGGTGCGGGGCCTGGTGGTCTGACCGTGCCGGGCCGGCCGTTCGACGGTTCTCAGGGACGGCGGCGGAAGACGAACGCCGCCGCCACCCCCGCCACCAGGCCGAACAGATGCCCCTGCCAGCTCACCGAGGTGTTGGCCGGGGAGAGCCCCAGCAGGATCGTCGAGCCCCAGATCGCGCCGACGACCAGCCCGACGACCATGTCGAGCACTCTGCGGTCCACGAATCCGCGGACGAGCAGATAGCCGAAGAGCCCGAAGACCAGCCCGGACGCGCCCGCCGTGTTGGAGTACTCCGGCGCGACCAGCCAGACGCCCAGTCCGTCGACCACCATGATCGTGGCGGCCACGGCGAGGAACCGGCGGATGCCGCCGAGCGCGGCGAGGAAGCCGAAGACCAGCAGCGGCACGCTGTTGGACGCGACATGGCCGAAGCCGAAGTGGATGAAGGACGCGGGCACGACGTCCACCAGCTCGGCGGCCCGGCGCGGCTCGATCCCGAAGCCGTCCAGCGCGTGGCCGGTCGCCGTGTCGACGATTTCGAGCAGCCAGAGGAGCGCCACCCAGCCCGCCATGAGCTTGGCCGCGGCCCGCGCCCGGTCGCCGGCGGGCCGCTCCGGTGCCGTGTACCCGGTGAGTGCGCTCATCGTGGCCCCCTGCTCGTTCCGTGTCCTTGGGGGCGGCCGCGCCGTTCCCGTTCCCCCACCGGGAACGCCGGGGCACCGTCGACGGTTCCGTTCCGGTGCGGCCGGATAGGCTCATGCGTGTGGAATCCGGGACTTCAGTGAGCCAACAGCAGCGCCGGCCTTGGATTGTCGGGGTTTCGGGCGCCTCGGGCACCCCATTCGCCGCCTCGGTGCTGCGCGGTCTGCTGGCCGCGGGGGAGAGCGTCGATCTGGTGGTGAGCCGGGCCTCCCGGCTGACGCTGCTGGACGAGACGGGGATCGCGTTCCGCGACGCGCACTGGCAGGAGGACCTGCGCAGCTGGCTGGCGCGCGGTGCGGACGGCAAACCGCACACCTTCGACGTGGACGTCGAGGGCGTGCGGTACTGGGCGGCCGGTGATCTCGCGGCCGGGCCGTCCTCGGGCTCGTACCCGGCGAAGGGGATGCTGATCGTTCCGGCCTCGACGGCCTGTGTGGCCGGGGTGGCGCTCGGGCTCTCGAAGGATCTGCTCCAGCGGGCGGCGAGCGTGACGCTCAAGGAGCGGCGGACGCTGGTCGTCGCGGTGCGCGAGACGCCGCTGAACGGGCAGACGCTGAAACATCTGGTGAGCCTGGACGAGGCGGGCGCCGTGGTGCTGCCCGCCTCTCCGGCGTTCTACGCGGGGGCGACGCACATCCAGGATCTGGTGGACTTCGTCGCCGGTCGGGTACTGGACGCGGCAGGGGTGCCGCACGGCCTGTACCGCCGGTGGGAGGGAGAGCTCGGTGGCGGCTCCCGTGACTCCCGTGGCTGACCCGGAAGGGCCTGTGGTCAGCGCTTCTTCATGGCGCGCGGCTTACGGGTCCGGTCGACCCGGTGCGCGGCGGCGGGCTGGTGGGCACGCGAGCGGTTGGCCAGGTCCTGAAGCTCGCGCATCCGGGCGTAGGCCATCTCGATCGTGTACACGGTCTCACTCCTGAAGATTCGAAAGTATTTATGCGGATGCTCGGGAAGATTTGCAGGCAATGAAGCCTGCATGCCTTAGATTCTACACGTAAACTCGCGATACTGCTGAACAATGGAAGGTTTCAGTCATATGGACGCGGTGGACAGGCAGCTCATCCAGGCACTCCGGGAGAACGGCAGGGCCTCGTACGCCGAGCTGGGACGGCTCGTCGGGCTCTCCGGGCCCAGCGTCACCGACCGCATCAACCGGCTGGAATCCGCCGGTGTCATCACCGGCTACCGCGCCACCGTCGACTCCGCGTCCCTCGGGCTCGGCGTCACGGCCCTGATCGGCATCTCGCTCTCCGACGCGGCCGACCACGAGGACGTCGCGCGGCGGCTGAAGGACCTGGCGGAGATCGAGGACGCCTGGTTCATCGCGGGCGACGACTCGTACATGCTCAAGGTGCGGGTCGGCGACGTGGACGGGCTGGAGCGCACCATCCGCCGGCTCAGTGGGACGAAGGGCGTCTCGCGCACCCGTACCACGATCGTGCTCTCCACCAAGTGGGAGAACCGGGTCGGCGAACTGCCCGAGCAGCCGTAGGCGTACCGTGGTGGAACCCCCGGACGGCCGGGGGTTTCGCCCGGTATCAGCCATCGCCGGGACACGCACCGCACATCGACAACTGGGAGGCAGCCGCATGGACGTCGGGCTCAAGCGCGAGCTGGAGGAGAAGGTCCGCGCGGGTGAGCGCCTGACCCGTGAGGACGGCATCGCGCTCTACGAGTCGGACGACCTGGCCTGGCTCGGCGGCCTCGCGCACCAGGTGCGCACCCGGCTGAACGGCGATGTCGTGCACTTCAACGTCAACCGCCACCTCAACATGACCAATGTGTGCACGGCGTCGTGCGCCTACTGCTCGTTCCAGCGCAAGCCGGGCGAGAAGGACGCGTACACCATGCGCATCGAGGAGGCCGTCCGCCTGGCGAAGGCCATGGAGGGCGAGAACCTCACCGAGCTGCACATCGTCAACGGCCTCCACCCCACCCTGCCGTGGCGCTACTACCCGCGCTCGCTCAGCGCGCTGAAGGAAGCCCTGCCGCAGGTCTCCCTCAAGGCGTTCACCGCCACCGAGATCCACCACTTCGAGACGATCTCCGGGCTCTCCGCCTCCGAGATCCTCGACGAGCTGATCGAGGCCGGTCTGGAGTCGCTGACCGGCGGCGGCGCGGAGATCTTCGACTGGGAGGTCCGCCAGCACATCGTGGACCACAACACCCACTGGGAGGACTGGTCGCGCATCCACCGGCTGGCCCACGAGAAGGGGCTCAAGACCCCGGCGACCATGCTGTACGGGCACATCGAGGAGCCCCGGCACCGCGTCGACCACGTGCTGCGGCTGCGTGAGCTCCAGGACGAGACCGGCGGTTTCCAGGTCTTCATCCCGCTGCGCTACCAGCACGACTTCGTGGACATGCAGGACGGCAAGATCCGCAACAAGCTCCAGGCGCGGACGACGATGGCGACCGGCGCCGAGGCGCTGAAGACCTTCGCGGTCTCCCGGCTGCTCTTCGACAACGTCCCGCACGTCAAGGTCTTCTGGGTGATGCACGGGGTGCAGACCGCCCAGCTCGCGCTCCAGCACGGCGCGGACGACATGGACGGCTCGGTCGTCGAGTACAAGATCACCCATGACGCGGACAACTTCGGCACGCCGAACAAGCTCGGCCGCGACGACCTGCTGGATCTGATCCGCGACGCGGGCTTCCGGCCGGTCGAGCGCAACACGCGCTACGAGATCATCCGCGAGTACCCGGGCCCGGACGCCGACCGGCGCGAGTCGCCGCAGCCGATGCGCGTCTGACCCGCCGACCGCCCCGCACGCGAGAAAGCCCTGACCCCTGTGGCCAGGGCTTTCTCGCGTTCCGGACAGACTTTGAGCGCGATGGTGGGTAAGGGTTACTCTGCCGCTATGGCTCTTACGTTCGAACTGGACCCGAAGGTCGACCGCGCGCTCCGCGAGGGCGTTGTCGCGCTGTGGACCGATGTCTCCAACGCGGGCGGCGCGGTGGGCTTCGTACCGCCCGTGACGGCCGACGAGATCCGGCCCGAGATGGCCAAGCACCTGGCCGCGATGGGGGAGGGGCACACCCGTCTGCTGGTCGGCCGGGACGCGGACGGGGCGGTCGCCGCCACCGCCTTCCTCGCCCTCAACACCCACCGGCTGATGACCCACTGGCTCTGGCTCTACACGGTGATGGTCCACCCCCGCCACCAGGGCAAGGGGTACGGGCGCGACCTGATGGCCGCCGCGGCCGATGCCGCCCGTTCCCTCGACGGCATCGAGGCGATCCGGCTCACCTGCCGGGGCGGCACCGGCGTCGACCGCTTCTACGGATCCTGCGGCTACAAGGAGGTCGGTCGGGTGCCCGACGCGATCCGGGTGGCCGAGGGGGACGACCGGGACGACATCATCATGCTGCTGCCGCTGGGAACCGTCTGACCGGCGGGGACCGTCCGGGCGGTGCGACGCGGGGCCTCCTTTGGCGGAGCCCTCCGAACTGATCGATTCCGGGGCATGCTTCACTGGTCGGGCAGGACCGAAGGACGTCATACGCTGAGAGAGAGGCCAACTGTGTCCGCTGCCAAGCCGAGCGCGACAATTCGGTACACCGCGATGCGCCTCAGCATCTTCGTCGGCTGCTTCCTCGTCGCGGCCGTCGCCGTCCACTTCGGTCTGCTGCCCTCCGGGACGAACGGTTCGAACGTCGTCTGGGTGATTCTGCTCGCCCTGGTCCTGTCCGCGCCGCTCAGCTACGTGCTGCTGCGCAAGCAGCGCGACGAGATGTCCGAGCAGATCGTCGGCAAGGTCGACCGCGCCAAGCGGCGCCTGGAGTCGAACCGCACCCGCGAGGACCACGTCACCTCGTGAACGAAGGCCCCCGGAACGGCGTGAGGGACGGGTAAGTTTCCTCACACCCCCGCGGCGCGCACGCGTACTTCACGAAACCCCGGCCCCGGAGCACCCCGCTCCGTGACGCCGGGGTTTCTGTCGTTCCCGGGCGGAACGGGACGGGCCGGGGTGGAACGGGCCCAGGCATGGCGGATGCGCGAAGAGGGAAGAGTCAAAGAAGGCCTTTGAGGTTCCCAAAGTTCAAGTGTTAACGTGTTGGGCATGAAGACAGCAGTGCGCCCTCGACACGCCATGAGCATCCCGCTCGTGGTGCGCCTGCATGTCGATCTCTGCCGCTGTATGTCCGCGGTCTGTTGCCGCGCAGTCTGAACGGCACCATGCAGCGGCGCCACCCCTGACGCGGGCGCCGCACCCACCCCCGTCCCACGAATCCCTGCCCCTGTGCGCCCCGATGCGTCACATCTGGAGTGTGTCCGTGTCCGCGAATCCCGCGTCCACCGCTGCCGAGACCCCGTCCGGCTCCGGTTTCCGGCTTCCCAAGGTCCCGTTCTGGGCCCAGATAGTCGCCGGTCTCGTCCTCGGTGTCGTCCTGGGCTGGCTGGCCCGCAGCTACGACATCGGCTGGCTGTACACCACGCTCGACAAGGTCGGCCACATCTTCGTCCAGCTGCTGAAGCTGGCCGTCGCGCCGCTCGTCTTCTTCGCGATCCTGGTGTCGATCACCAACCTGCGGAAGGTCAACAACGCCGCCCGGCTGGCCACCCGCACCCTGCTCTGGTTCATGATCACCTCACTGATCGCGGTCGCCATCGGCCTCGCGATCGGTCTGATCACCAACCCGGGCGCGGGCACCGGACTCACGCCGAAGGACGGCAAGCTGCCGGAGCACGCCGGCTCCTGGCTCGACTTCCTGACCGGGATCATCCCGGACAACGTGATCACGCCGTTCACCGAGCTGAACGTGCTCCAGATCGTCTTCATGGCCGCCGTCGCCGGTATCGCCGCCCTCCAGCTCGGCGAGAAGGCCCAACCGATCCTCACCCTCAGCGAGTCCGTCCTGGAGCTGCTCCAGAAGGCCCTGTGGTGGGTCATCCGCCTCGCCCCGATCGGCACCGTCGGCCTCATCGGCTACGCCATCGCCGACTACGGCTGGGACCTGATCGGCAAGTACGCCACGTTCACCGCCGACATCTACATCGGCTGCGCCCTGGTGCTGTTCGGCGTGTACCCGCTGCTCCTCGCGACGGCCGCCAAGCTCAGCCCGGTCCAGTTCTACAAGGGTGCCTGGCCGGCCATCCAGCTGGCCTTCGTCTCCCGCTCCTCGGTCGGCACCATGCCGGTCACCCAGAAGGTCACCGAGCGCCTCGGCGTCCCGAAGGAGTACGCCTCCTTCTCGGTCCCGTTCGGCGCCACCACCAAGATGGACGGCTGCGCCGCGATCTACCCGGCGCTGGCGGCGATCTTCATCGCGCAGATCTTCGATGTGCAGCTCGGTGTCGGCGACTACATCCTGATCGCCTTCGTCTCGGTGATCGGTTCGGCGGCCACCGCCGGTCTCACCGGTGCGACGGTCATGCTGACCCTCACGCTGTCGACGCTGGGCCTCCCGCTGGAGGGCGTCGGCCTGCTGATGGCGATCGACCCGATCCTCGACATGATGCGTACGGCCACCAACGTGGCGGGCCAGGCGCTGGTCCCGGTGATCGTCGCGGCCCGCGAGAAGATCCTCGACCACGACGCGTACAACTCGGCCTCCTCCTCGCCGGTCGACGACACGCCGCGTGAGACCGAGGCGCCGGCCGGCGCGGCCGGTGACGCCGAGGTGCGCGACGCCGAGCCGGAGCGGGTTCCGGCCACCGCGTAGCCGGTGCGCGTACGACAGCACGGGACGCCCCCGGTCCGCGAGCGCGGACCGGGGGCGTCCTCGTACCCTTACCGGGGGAGAGCGGTGCGACCGGGGGCGGAAGGGATTCGACGTGGGTGCGGTGAAGAACAAACGGATGCCGCGTGCCGTGCGCGAGCGGCAGATGATGGAGGCCGCCGTGCGGACCTTCGGGCAGCGGGGGTACCGGGCCGCCTCGATGGACGAGATCGCCGAGCTGGCGGGGGTCTCCAAGCCGCTCGTCTACCTGTACCTCCACTCCAAGGAGGAGCTGTTCACCGCCTGCATCAGGCGTGAGGCGAAGGCGCTGGTCGACGCGGTACGGGCCGGGGCGGAACCGGGGCTTCCGGCGGACCGGCAGCTCTGGTCCGGGCTGCGGGCGTTCTTCACGCACACGGCCGAGAACCCGGACGGCTGGGCGGTGCTGCACCGCCAGGCGCGTACGCACGGGGAGCCGTTCGCCGACGAGGTGGCGGTGATGCGCGACGAGATCGTCGCGTTCGTGACGGAGCTGATCGGGGCCGCGGCCCGCGAGGCGCACCGCGACCCGGAGCTGCCCGACCGCGATGTGGCCGGGCTCGCGCAGGCGCTGGTGGGGGCCGCGGAGTCGCTCGCCGGCTGGGCCAACGAGACCCCGGGCGTCTCGGCGAAGGAGGCCGCGGCCACCCTGATGAACTTCTCCTGGGCGGGGCTGGAGAACCTTATGAACGGCCGCCCCTGGCAGCCTCCTGCCCCGGACCGGGAGCACGCCGCGTCCGCCCGGTGAGGTGGACGCGGCCGGTGGCGGAGCGGAGCTGGAATCCGGTGTCGTCGGCCGCGTAGGTGACGGTGGCGGGCAGCAGGACCGGGGCCCTGAAGTCGGCCCGTACGTGGTGGACCTCGTCCGGGCGCGGGATCTCGGCCAGGCAGTGGGCGACGGTCCACATGCCGTGGGCGATGGCCCGGGGGAAGCCGAAGAGCCGGGCGGTCAGCGGGTACAGGTGGATGGGGTTCCGGTCGCCGGAGGCGGCGCCGTACCGCCGTCCCAGGTCGCCGGGGAGCCGCCATTCGGCGACGGCGGGAAGCTCCTCGGCGGTGGCGGGAGCCCGGGGTGTCCCGGGGACGGGGGTGTCCCGGTCGTGCCGGGACAGGTAGCCGCTGCGGGACTCCCAGACCAGGGTGTCCGCACGCCGCGCCTCGGTGACCATCGTGACCTCGGTCCCGCGCCGGTGCGGGGTCAACTCCTCTGCGTACACGGTGAGTTCGAGCGCGTCGGCGGGGTGCACGGGCTGGTGGCGGGTGATCTCGATCCAGGTGTGGACGAGGCCGAGCACCGGCAGTGGGAAGGCCCGGTCCGCCATCAGCCCCATGGTGAGCGGGAAGCCCAGCACCTGCGGATAGGTGAGCGGCAGCGCGGTGTCCGGCCCGGTGAAGCCGCACACCTCGCGGTACGCGGCGAGCGGGCCGGGCGGGGGCGGCGCGGCCGGGCGGACGGCCCGTTCGGCGGGGAGCACGGCGCCGGGGGCACCCGCCCTCTTGAAGAAAGAGGTGACAGTCGCTCGGGCGAGTGTCACGTTCATCTTCGCCATGGGGGTCACGCTCCCAGCAGGCTCTGGCCGCAGACCCGCACGACCTGGCCGTTGACGGCCGCCGATCCGGGCTGGGCGAACCAGGCGGCCGTCTCGGCGACGTCGACCGGGAGTCCGCCCTGTGCCAGGGAGTTCATCCGGCGGCCCGCCTCCCGGATGAACAGCGGCACGGCCGCGGTCATCCTCGTCTCGATGAAGCCGGGCGCCACCGCGTTGACCGTGATGCCGTGCTCGGCGGCGGCGCGCGGGGCCAGCGAGCGGACCAGCCCGATGATGCCCGCCTTGCTCGCCGCGTAGTTGGTCTGGCCGTTGTTGCCCGCGATCCCGGCGATGGACGCGGTGGCGACGATCCGGCCGCCGTGGTTGAGGGTGCCCGCCTTCAGCAGGGCGTCCGTGGTGCGCAGCACCGAGTCCAGGTTCACGTCGACGACCGATGCCCAGCGTTCGGCGGGCATGTTGGCGAGGCGGCGGTCCCGGGTGATGCCCGCGTTGTGGACGAGTACGTCGAGGCCGTCCGGGACCGCGTCGGCGATCCGCTCGGCGGCTTCGTCGGCGGTGATGTCCAGCGGCAGCGCGGTGGCGCCGAGCCGCTCGGCGGTGGCGGCCAGTTCGTCGCGGACGGCCGGCACGTCCAGGACGAGCACCCGGGCGCCGTCCCGGACCAGCACCTCGGCGACCGAGGCGCCGATGCCGCGCGCCGCGCCGGTGACCAGGGCGGTGCGCCCGGCGAGCGGGGCCGCCGGATCGGCGACGGGGCCGGGCTCGGCGGCGGTCAGCTCGATCACCTGGCCGCTGACGTACGCGGACCGGGGCGAGAGCAGGAAACGCAGGGTGGAGCCGGCCGCCCCGACGCCTTCCGGGACGATCCGGAGCAGCTGTACGGTGGCGCCCCGGCCGACCTCCTTGCCCAGGGAGCGCACGAACCCCTCCAGCGCCTGCTGGGCGGCGGCCTGGTGGTGGTCGTCGGCGGACGGGCGCACCCCCAGCACCACGACGCGCCCGCCCGGGGCGAGGGAGCGGATCACCGGATGCAGCGCCGCGTGGACCTCGGCGAGCCCGCCCGGGGTGACGACCCCCGTCGCGTCCAGCACGATCCCGGCGGGGCGCTCCGCGGTGCCGCCGGGGCCGGTGACGTCGAGTCCGGTCGACGCGAGGAGCGCCCCGAGCCGGTCGGTCACCGCGGAGTCCCCGGCGGTGAGGTGGAGCAGCGGGCCGTCCAGCGTCGGCGTCCCGGGCGACCACCGGCGCAGCGCGGCGGGCTGCGGCAGCCCGAGCCGCCGGGTCAGGAAACGGCCGGGTGCGGTGCCGGTGAAGCGCAGATAGCGGTCGGCCATTGTCCAGACTCCCTGCTCGGTCGTAGATTTACTCCAGAGTAAGGTTACTCAAGAGTCAGGAGCTGGTCGAGATGATCCCCCTCGCACTCCCGCAGCCCCGCAGGGTCGCGGTCGTCGGCGGCAGCCGCGTTCCGTTCGCGCGCTCCGACGGCCCGTACGCGCGAGTCTCCAACCAGCGGCTGCTGACGGCCGCGCTGGACGGTCTGGTCGAGCGGTTCGGGCTCCAGGGGCAGCGGGTCGGCGAGTTCGTCGCGGGCGCGGTGCTCAAGCACAGCCGCGACTTCAACCTCGCCCGGGAGACCGTGCTCGGCTCGGCCCTCGACCCGCGCACCCCCGCGTACGACATCCAGCAGGCGTGCGGCACCGGGCTCCAGGCGGTCGTCGCCGCCGCGAACAAGATCATGCTCGGGGCGGTCGACTCGGCGATCGCGGGCGGCACGGACACGGCCAGCGACGCACCGCTCGGCGTCAACGACGAACTGCGGCGCATCCTGCTGGCCGCCCGCCGGGCGAAGTCGACGGGCGGCCGGCTCAAGGCGCTCGCCGGGGTGCGCCCCCGCCACCTCGTCCCGGAGATCCCGCGCAACGCGGAGCCCCGCACCGGCCTCTCGATGGGGGAGCACGCGGCGATCACCGCCCGCCGCTGGGGGATCGGCCGAGAGGAGCAGGACCTGCTAGCCGCCACCAGCCACCAGCGGCTCGCGGCGGCGTACGAACGCGGCTTCCTGGACGACCTGGTGGTGCCGTTCCAGGGGCTGGAGCGCGACCAGAACCTGCGCCCCGGTTCCACGGTGGAGAAACTCGCCACGCTGAAGCCGGTGTTCGGCACCGACCACCCCGACGCCACGATGACCGCGGGCAATTCGACCCCGCTCACCGACGGCGCCGCGGCCGTGCTGCTGGCGAGCGAGGAGTGGGCCCGCGAGCGCGGACTGGAACCGCTCGCCTACCTCTCCCTGTACGAGACGGCCGCCGTCGACCATGTGCACGGCGAGGACGGTCTGCTGATGGCCCCGGCGTACGCCGTGCCGCGCATGCTGGAGCGGGCCGGGCTGACCATCAAGGACTTCGACCTGTTCGAGATCCACGAGGCGTTCGCCTCGCAGGTGCTGGCCACCCTGGCGGCCTGGGAGAAGCAGGGGCTGGCCCCGGTGGACCGGGACCGGCTCAACGTCGCCGGCTCCTCGCTCGCCACCGGCCACCCGTTCGCCGCGACCGGCGCCAGGATCGTCGCGACGCTGGCGAAGCTGCTGGCGGAGCGGGACGGGCCGTCGCGGGGGCTCATCTCGATCTGCGCGGCGGGCGGCCAGGGCGTCACGGCCATCCTCGAACGTCCCTGAGCGCTCCGGGTCCGTGTGAAGGCCCTGGAGTCATGACGCGGCCATTCGTAGCGGAACAGCACGTAGAGCACGTAGAGCACGTTCAGCACCGCACCGGACGCCGGACGGACCCGGCGCCACCGCCCGCCACCACGCCGAGGAGCCGCACGTGTCCACGCCACCCACGCCATCCACCGCGTCCGCCCCCGTGCTGGTCGAACCGACCCTCACCCGGGGCGCGGACGGCACCGTCCGGCAGGCCGCCGTACCGCCCGCCGCCCCGCAGGTGCGCCGCGGCTCGCTCGCCGAGATCCCGTTCGACAACGCCCGCGAGGCCCCCACCGAGGCCGTCCTCAGCCGCAAACAGCCCCGCGGCAGCGGCAAGGACAGCGACGACGACGGCGGCGGCGGGTGGCGGGACGTGACGGCGGCGAAGTTCGCCGAGGAGGTCCTGGCCGTCGCCAAGGGGCTGATCGCGGAAGGGCTCGGCCCCGGCGACCGGATCGCGATCATGGCGCGTACGACGTACGAGTGGACCCTGCTGGACTTCGCGGCCTGGGCCGCCGGGCTCGTCACCGTCCCCGTCTACCCGACCTCCTCCGCCCTCCAGGCCCGCTGGATCCTCCAGGACTCCGGCGCCGCCGCCTGCGCCGTCGAGACCACGGAACAGGCCCGGCTGATCAGCCAGGAACGCAAGGGGCTCGGCGGCCTCGTCCACCTCTGGCAGTTCGACACCGGCGCCCTCGACCGGCTGAGGGAGGCGGGCCGCGACGTCCCCGACGACGCCGTCACCGCCCGCCGCGCCGCCCTGACCCCGCAGACCCCCGCCACCCTCATCTACACCTCCGGCACCACCGGCCGCCCCAAGGGCTGCGTGCTCAGCCACGGCAACTTCTTCGCCGAGGTGGACAACGCGATCGAACTGCTCCACCCGGTCTTCAAGTCGGTCAGCAAGTACCCCGCCTCCACCCTGCTCTTCCTGCCGCTCTCGCACGTCTTCGGGCGGATGGTCGCGATCGGCTGCCTGCGCGCCCGGGTCAGGCTCGGCCACGCCCCGTCGATCAGGACGGAGGACCTCCTCGACGACCTGGCCGGCTTCCGGCCGTCGTTCCTGCTGGCCATTCCGTACGTGCTGGAGAAGGTGTACAACACCGGCCGGGCCACCGCCGAGAAGATGGGCCGCGCCGCCTCCTTCGACCGGGCCGCCCGGATCGCCCAGCGCTACGGGGAGGCCGTCGAGGCCGCCGAACACGGCACCGGCCCCGGACCGGGGGTCGGCCTCAGGGCCGCCCGCGCCCTGTACGAACCGCTGGTCTACCGCCGCATCCGGGCCGCGCTCGGCGGCCACGTCCGGCACGTGATCTGCGGCGGCTCCCCGCTGGGCCGCCGCCTCGCCGCGTTCTACGCGGGCGCCGGCGTCGAGATCTACGAGGGCTACGGCCTCACCGAGACCACCGCCGCCGCCACCGTCACCCCGCCGCTCAAACCCCGCCTGGGCACCGTCGGCTGGCCGCTGCCCGGCACCGCCGTACGGATCGCGGACGACGGCGAGGTGCTGCTCGGCGGCGGCCAGGTGTTCCAGGGGTACTGGAACGGGGAGCGGGGACAGGTGACGCCCGCCGGGCAGGGCGGCTGGTTCGCCACCGGCGACCTCGGCGCGCTCGACGACGAGGGCTACCTCACGATCACCGGCCGCAAGAAGGACATCATCATCACCTCCGGCGGCAAGAACGTCACCCCGGCCCCGCTGGAGGACCGGCTGCGCGCCCACCCCCTGATCAGCCAGTGCATGGTGGTCGGCGACAACCGCTCCTTCGTCGCCGCGCTGATCACCCTGGACCCGGAGGGGCTCGCGCACTGGCGCAGGATGACGAAGAAGCAGGACGTCCCGATCCGGGAACTGGTCGACGACGACGAGCTGCGCACCGCCCTGCAACGCGCCGTCGACGAGGCCAACCAACTGGTCTCGCGGGCGGAGTCGATCCGCAGGTTCACCGTCCTGACGGTCGACTTCACCGAGGAGGCCGGGCAGTTGACCCCGTCCCTGAAGCTGAAACGCGCCGCGATCGCCCGTGACTTCGAGGCGGAGATCGAGGCGCTGTACCGGAAGTGAACGCGGGCGGGCGGAGGCGGTCGGTGCCCCGGGCTGGCCGGGGCACCGCCGTTCCTACACCTTGCCGTTGTAGTGCGTGATGTCCCAGTGGCTGCCCTCGTTGGCGTAGACGTTCCCCGCGGCGGACTTGTACAGCACGGCCCCGTCGCCGCGCTTGCCCGCCTTGGCGAGCTTGCCCTTGATGTAGGTGTTGACGCAGGCGACCTTGGTGGAGATGTCGGTCTTGTAGCCGTTGCTGTGGCTGTACGTGCCGGGGGAGTGGCCCGCCTCGGTGCCGCCGGTGATGACCACCTTGCAGCCGCTGGCCTTCTTGAACGCGATGACACCGTCGACGGACGCCTTGTTGATCCCGGTGAACGACGTGCACGTCTTTTTGCTCCGGTCGGAGCACTTGCCGCTGGACGTCCAGGTCACCCCCGCCTTCGTGAGCACGGCGGCGGCGTCCTCGTGCTTGGCGTACTTCGCCGGGGCGGCGGCCGGGACGACGGCCTGCGCGGCCCCGGCCGCCATCAGGGCCGACGCGGCGGCGAGGGCGGCGACGACCGCGCGGGCGGAGAGCGGACCGATACGTCGTGTCATGTGAGGCACTCCTTGTCCATCCTTCGGAGATCCTTCGGAAGGTCGGCCGAGGCTTCGAGGCTTTCGGCTGCGGCGATCCTGCCCGGCCCGGACCCGTTCCGAGGGTCGCCCATCGTGTGAAAGACGGTCGCCGAGGTTGACCCGGGGCTTTCATCGGACGGCCGAAGGCGCGCGGCGCGGTAGTCGAACAGTTCGACGGTACGGCCTCGCTCCGGCGCCTTTCGGAGTGCCATTGCAGCGGATGATCGGAAGAATTTTCCTCCCGCAACTCCCTTGCCCCGCAAGTGTTCTGCGGATGCTCCGTGAACGCTCCGGCGTGCGCCCGGTGGTTTCGTACGCAAGGTCAAAAGCGGCGTGTCCGAAGGTAAAGGGAGAGTCACGTGGGTATAGGTATTCTCGTCTTCGCAGGAGGACGGCCCCGTGCCGGTATGGCGCGGGAACACCGCCGTTCCCCCCACGCGTCAGCGCGCCGCAGGAGCCCACGTCAATGGCATCCAGGGCGGCGGAAAACTTCTCAACTGCCTTTCATGTCCAACGAATTCGCCGGGCCATCGGTCCGGTGGATCGACGACTCATCGGTAAGGAGACGCCATGCGTTACGGAACTGCGCTGAGGGAAGAAGTCCGGGCCCCGGGAACGACCCCTCTCATCGGTATCTACGACATGTACTCGGCCTCGGTCGTGGCCCGTCATTACGACGGGTTCTTCGTGTCCGGATTCGGCTTCGCGGCCTCCCACTACGGGCTGCCGGACATCGGATTCATCGCCTGGCCGGACATGGTGGCCTTCGTGGAGCGGCTGCGGCTGGCCTTCCCGGCGCACCACCTGCTGGTCGACATCGACGACGGTTACGTGGACCCCGAGGTCGCCTGCCACGTGGTTCAGCGGCTGGAGCGGATCGGCGCCTCCGGGATCATCCTGGAGGACCAGAAGCGCCCGCGCCGCTGCGGGCATGCGGACGGCAAGCAGGTGCTGCCGCTGGAGGAGTACCTGGAGAAGCTGGACCTGGTACTGAAGAGTCGGCGCGACCTGCTCGTCGTGGCCCGCACGGACGCCACGGAGGAGGCCGACATCCTGCGCCGGGCCGAGGCGCTGGCGGCGACGGAGGCGGACGTGGTGCTGGTCGACGGGGTGCGCAGCGTCGAGTGGATCCGCCGCGTCCGTGAGGTGACCGGGGACAAGCCGCTGCTCTTCAACCAGATCGCGGGCGGCAAGTCGCCCCGGCTCTCGCTCTCCGAACTGGACGATCTGGGCTGCCAGGTGGCGATCTACAGCACCCCGTGCCTGTTCGCCGCGCACGCCGCGATCGACTCCGCGCTGTCGGAGCTGAAGGCGTCGGACGGCCGGCTCCCGGAGTTCGTGGCCTCGGAGGGAATCGGGGTGCAGCGCTCGACCGAACTGCTGGAACGCAACATCAGCCGCCACCACCCGGTCCCCGCGTCCGCCTGACCCGTACGCACCAGGGCGCGCCCACAAGCTCCGTACGGTCCCCGCTCCGCGCATCGGCGGGGACCGTACGGACGGCAGAAGCGCGCCCTCGACCCCCGAGCCCCACCTCGAGAGACCGGAGCCACTCGTGCCACGAACACCACGAGCACCACGAATCCCCCTCCCTTCCGCAGCCTCGCGTGCCGCCCTCCTGATCACCCTCGGCGCCCTCTGTCAGGCCGCCGTCACCGGCACGGCGTGGGCGGACGCCCCGGACGGCGGGATGGAGACGCACCACGGACCGTCCCTGATCACCATCGACAACTCCAACGCCGACTCCTGGCTGGAGGTGGACCGCACCCTGAACGTATTGGGCCCCTTCAGCAAGGGCACGGCGGGCAGCGACCACGACGGCGGTGGCGGCGCGATCGACCAGCACGTCTCGTCGTCCCAGGCGGTGGGCGTCCAGGCGGCCCCGGACGAACAGGCCGACGAGGACGACGAGGAGGAGGACGCCCCGCTCCCGCCGCCCGCACCGGCGGAGTCCGCGGCGACCGGCGGCGACGACCCGGAGGGCGACGCCGACCACGACACTGGCGCCCGGCCGCTCGCCTGAACCCCTGACCCCTGAGCACTGAGGTCCGGACTCAGCCCGGGTCTGTGGTGTGCGTGCGCTCGTCGCCGTGCGCCACGCCGAGGACGGAGCCGGTCAGGAGGACGGCGACGGAATCCACCGTGGGCGCGCCGGTGAACATGGCGGGACGGTGGCCCACACCCTCAAGGAGGTCCATTAAGCGCGCTTCGTCCATGCGGCGATCGAATGCGGCCCGCCCGACCGGTGACGCCGGTCGGGCGGGTGGGCCCCGTACTGCCGTGGACGCCGGACCGTCCGGGGAATCCCGGGCGGTGATGGTGGAGTTCGGCGTCACGGGCGGGCAACAGGACTGGGGTGTGGGGTGGGGACGATCCTCAAGGGCATGGACCGCGTCCGGTGGCATGAGCTGACACATGCGTACGGATCGGCGGCGGAGGTTCCGGGGCGACTGTCGCGCGTGGCGTGGGGTGACGCCCGTACCGGCGGTTCGGCCTTGAGCGATCTGGGTCTGTGGCTCGGTGAGCTGGCTGTCTTCGACGCGACGGTGGAGGCGGTTCCGTATCTCTGGGAACTCGCCGCGACCGACTCGGTCACCAGCCGACCCGGTGTGATCGAGTTGCTGCGGACGATCCTCGAACACGCCAACCCTCCCAGGATCGAGGTGCAGCGGGCGGCCCACCGGGCTGTGCTCGACGGCAGGGGCGTGGCGGAAGTTCTGATCCGTGACGAGGACGCTGTCGTGCGGGCGGCTGCCCGTGGCCTGGTGAGGGAGATCGACGGCCACGTCTGCGATTCCTGCCCTGTCGTCCGTCGGGAGAAGAGGGTGGGGCGGTGATGGTGGGAATGCCGAGCGTTCGTCCCTCTGCCCCTACGGCTTCCGTCGCACGTCTCGCCGGGGTCGCTGCCGCAGCCGCGCTGGTCGCGTTGACCGGGTGCGACAGTGGTCGGGAGGGGTCGGTGGCGGCCGCCTCGGCCGGTCGGCGACGGCCCGGTCCTGCTGTCCGTGGCATCCAGGCAGGGGAACGCGGAGCTTCCACTGGCCGGGCGGATCGGCACCGGAACGCTGGCCGTCCAGGTCAACTGCCAGGGCGAGGGCACCCTCGACGTCACGGTCACGGGCGTCGCGCTCTCGTTTCCCCTGGACTGTGTGAAGGGCGAGGTCAGCAGCGCCTACAACGAGGTCCACCTGAAGAAGGCGCGTGGCGAGGGCGCCGTGCGGATCACGGCCCCGGCGGGCGTCCGCTGGGCCGTCACGGTCGAGAGGTAGGCCGAGGGCCGGGTTCAGAACCGGAGGGCCGTGACCAGGCGCTGTGCCGCCGTCGCATCGATGGAGCCGAGAGCCAACTCCGTTTCCCCGTCCACCGTTTCCCGTACGTGGACGTCGAGCGCGTCCCCGCCCGTGGTGGCGGCGACAGCGTCGCGCAGCCGCTCGGCGACCCGGGCCGCGTCGAGCGGGGCGGGCGGGGTGTCCGGATCGGGGCGGGCGGCGCCGAGCAGCCGGGCCAGGCGTTCGGCGGTGGCCGGCGAGGCGGTGCCGAGCGCGATGCGCCCGGCCCGGACCTGGATGCCCGAGAGGTCGAGGCGGTAGGCGTCGAGCACGTCGCGCAGGACCCGCGCGGCCTTGAGCGTGCGCTTCGTGCCCGTACGGAGCAGCTGGGCCAACCGGCGCGCCTCGGCGGGGGACAGTGACCCCAACCCGACCACACCGGAACGCGGTTCGGGCCCGCCCCTCTGGACCGGGACGCGGATGCCCGCCTCCCGGAGCGCCGAGGCCAGCTCGGCCGCCGCGTGCCGGGGCGCGAGGGCGTCGGGCCGCCTCACGTGATGCTCCTCTGCCGCGAACTGCGCAGGTCGGCCCAGACGTTCTTGCCGCACGGCGCGGGTTCGGAGCCCCAGTCGAAGGCCAGCCCGCCGATGAGCGCCAGCCCCCGCCCGCTCTCGGCCACCCAGTCCGGGGTGCGCGGGGTGGGAGGCGTCGGGCTGGAGTCGCCGACCGTGATCCGTACGCCGTCCGTACGGCGTTGCAGCGTCAACGTGCAGCGGGGGGAGGGGGTGTGGCGATCGACGTTGGTCAGGAGTTCGTGCGCGCAGAGTGCGGCGGTGTGCGTCAACTCCTGGAAGTCCCACAGGTCCACCAGACAGCTGACGATGCGCCGCATATGGGCGAGCGACTGCGGGTGGACGAACAACTCGTGTCGGTAGTGCGGCGGTTCGATCTCCGTCGTCACGGTCATGGCTCCTCCTGCATGGAGTGAGAGCGCGCCAGTGGATCAACGCACAGCGATGGGCCGATTGCTCTCGGCAGTGCGATGGATCGTGCCGTGAGAACGATCCCGTAGGCAAGTATTCCTTGTCGTGTTCATTCGTTCGGGTGTGTCTTGTTGAAGGCAGTTGTCGGCCTTGGAAGGGCGTGACCATCATGTGGCCATGGCTCAGAGCGATATGCCCACCATGCGCAGCCGCCGACTCGGCGGGGAACTTCGTCGGCTCAGACTGGAAGCCGGCCTCAAGGTTCAGGACGCCTCGGATGCCCTGGAATGCGGGCAGCCCAAGATCAGTCAGATCGAAAACGGCAAGCGCGGCATCCGGCCGCTGGACCTGACGACGCTGTTCAACCTCTACGGAGTCGAGGACGATCGGCACCGGGCGAACCTGCGGCGTCTGGCGAAGGAGATCCACAAGGTCGACTGGTGGAGCGGACACGGCCCGCTTCTCTACGACGCGCTCAAGGACTACCTGACGCTGGAAGCCGACTCCCAGGCGGTCCGCACGTTCGAGCCCATGCTTGTGCCCGGGCTTCTGCAGACCGAGGCGTACGCGCGTCAGGTGTTCGGAGTCGTGCCGTCTGCGGAGAAGGCCGAGAGCCTGGTGCAGACACGCATGAAGCGAAAGGAACTCCTCAACAACACGGAAGGGTTTCTGCTTCGTGCCGTCGTCGACGCACCGGCTCTGCATCGGATCAGCGGCGGCCCCAATGTCGTGCGCGAGCAGTTGCAGCACCTGCTGACGGAGGGATCCCGTCCGAATGTCACCATCCAGGTTCTTCCGCTGGATTCCGTGCTGCCCATGGAGCAGTACATGTCCTTCGCGGCCTTGAGTCTGATGCCCGAACCCCCGGTCGAAGTGGTGTGGTTGGAGCATCTGACCGGTGGTACGTTGCTTGAGCAGCGCGGGGACGTCCAGAGGTATGCGAAGGCATGGGACGAGTTGACCGCTGCCGCACTTTCCCCGAGCGCTTCCCGCCGCTACATCCGCGACCTCATCGAGGAAAGCAGCACATGAACGAGAACCTGAACCATCCGGCTGGCGAGCTGGCGACCGCGAGCTGGCACACGAGCAGCTACAGCGGTGTGAACAACAACTGCGTGGAGCATGCCGTTCTGGCCTCCGGTCGTCAGGCCGTGCGGGACACGAAGGACCGGGGTCGGGGAGCCCAGGTGTTCGGGGCCGTTTCGTGGCAGGCGTTCGTCGCCGCCGTGCGCGAGGGCGCGATCTGAGGCGGGCGCGGGCCGGCTGGTAGGGGGAACGGATTCATGGACGTGTACGAGGCCGTGGACAGCCGGCGGGCCGTCCGGGCGTTCAGTGACAAGCCGGTGCCGGTGGACGTGCTCCGGCGCGTGCTGGCCGCCGCGACGCGGGCCCCGTCGAGCGGGAACCTCCAGCCGTGGCACCTGTACGTCGTGACCGGCGAGCCCCTGGCCGAGCTGAAGCGCCGCGCGACTGCCAGGGCGGAGGCGGGGGACCTGGGGGACGACCGGGAGTACCCGATGTACCCGGCCGACATGGCCTCCCCCTACGCGGACCGGTTCGCCGCCGCTGCCGCCCAGCGGTACGCCGCACTGGGGATCGAGCGCGGCGACCCCGACCGCCCCCGGAAGATCGCCACCTTGAACGCGGGGGCGTTCGGTGCGCCGGTCGTGCTGTTCTGCTACCTCGACCGGGCGATGGGGTCCGCGCAGTGGTCGGACCTGGGGATGTACCTCCAGACGGTCATGCTGCTGCTGAGGGCGGAGGGGCTGCACAGCTGCCCGCAGATCATGTGGTCGATGTACCGGACGACCGTCGGTGAGGCGGTCGGGGCCGACGACGGGCAGATGCTGTTCTGCGGGGTCTCGGTCGGGTACGAGGACGAGAGCGTGCCCCCGCTGCGTACCGACCGGGCGGACCTGGCGGAGACGGTGCGCTTCATCGGGGGGTGAGCGGGCGGGGAAGCCGCGACGCGCAGCCGCTGAGCAGCGTTCTGCTGCGGCAGTTCCGGCGGCTTCGGCTCCTTCCTGGGCGGCCCCAAGAGGCATCACTGCCTGCTTGCCACCGTCGATCGGCCGCCGAGGAGGGGTCCAGCGCTGTCCGCCCAGGCCGGGGCGACACCCCACTGCCGTACACCGTCACACGCTGCGACCGGTGTGGGTCGACGGCATCCGGAGGCGGAGGCCGCGTAAATCCGACATGGTGTAGGTGGGATCTGACCGTGTCCAGGCGGGACAGTCATGAAGCAACCAGAGATCGATTACCGGGCGGTGTTCCAGGCGCTTCCGGGGGCGGTGGCCCTCCTGACCCCGGAGCTGTACTTCGCGGACGTCAACGAGGAGTGGCTGCGCGTGATCAACCGCAGCCGTGGGGACGTCATCGGCCACTACATGCCCGACGACTACGCCGACCGGCCGAACCATCTCAACGCGGCACGACGGTGGCCAGCGCGGTCGTCGACTGGGACGCCCGCCGCATCACGTACAGCGTCGCCGGTCATCTGCCGCCGGCGCTGCTGCGGGGCGACGGCACCGTGGAGTTCCTGGACCGGGCCACCGATCCGCCGCTCGGCGCCCGCTGTGACCTGGGGCCCTGGCCGCAGGCGACGGTGCTCTTCACCGAGGGCGCCTTCCTCGTGCTGTACACCGACGGCCTGGTCGAGCGCCGGAACGAGGACATCGACGCCGGCCTCGCCCGGCTCGCCGCCGCCCTGACCCGCCACCACGGGGCCGGGGGCGGCGGCGGGGCCGAGGCGCTGGCCGACGTCCTGCTGGCGGAGCTGCTGCCGGGGGCGGGCGCCGACGACGACACGGCCCTCGTCATCGTCGCCTTGTAGCCGATCGCCCGCGCCCCGGAACGCGGTCTACTCGGGCGCCTCGATCGTCACCGGCTTGCCCAGGTCGTAGAAGTGCTGGGTGGACGTGCTCATCACGCCGCCCGCCTCGGACTCGGCCTGCCCGCCGTAGGGCGTGAAGTCGTCCCCGAACCAGAGGATGTGCTCCCGTACGGCCGCGCCCATGAACGTGTACGGCTTCTTGTTCACGATCCGCCACGCCGTGACGTCCTCCCCGTTCTCCAGGGAGAGTACGGGCCGCTCCTGCTCGACGGTCCACTCCGGCGCCGACGCGATCATCTGGGCCGTCATCTGCGGATCGGCGAGCGCGCGGTAGAGCTTCCCCGTGGCGGCCACGATCTGCTCCTGCGGGTCACTGCTGTTCTTGTCCCCCTTGACCCACTTGCCGAGCCCCGGCGTTTTGATCCACTCCTCCTCGCCCTTGAAGACGTACGACTTCTCCCCCTCCGGCCCCGTCATCGACCCGGCCAGCGCGGACTCGTCCCCGAAGAGGAACCGCGACGTCCCCGACTCGTCCCCCGACTGCACGGCCTCCGTCCCCGATCCGTACGCCTTCAGGGCGGCCACCAGACACTTCGACAGGGCCGAACCGGCCAGGGTCGTACCGCCCTTGAGCTGGAGGCCGTCGCACTCGGACGGGGTGGCGAAGGCCGGTGCCGACGCCTTCGGGCTCTCGCTCCCGCCCCCGGGCTGGTCGGACGACGATTCCGAACGCGTCGGCTCGGCCGACCCGTCCGACGAGGAGCAGCCGGCCAGGAGGCCGACGGCGAGGAGGGTTCCTATGCACACGGAGGGGCGCAGACGTACAGGTCTCATGTTGTTCGAACTCCACTGGTCACGGACGGCCCGCGACCGCGGACCGTCTTATGGGCTCTCGCAAGTGAATCCACAGCCCCGCACCACCGGTCGTGAAGCTGTTCGCCTCACGGGCCGCGGGTGCGGGCCCTCGGATCCTACCGACCGGGTCAGACAGCCTATTTCGCCCGCAGGACCGGCCATGGCGGCCGGTGATCCGTCAGAATCGGCGCATGTTGAGAGTCGGTTCGGTTGTGCTGGGTGTTTCGGATGTGCGGCGTGCGGTGGCGTTCTGGACGGAGGCCCTGGGGTACGTCCCGCGCGGGGAGGTGACGGACGACTGGGTGGTGCTGGTCCCGGCGGACGGGCCCGGGGTGCAGGTGGCACTCGGGCTCAGCGAGTCGCCGGCCCAGGAACACCCGCGCGTCCACCTGGACCTGTACGCCGCGGACGCGGCCGACCAGGCCGCCGAGGTCGAGCGGCTGGTCTCTCTGGGCGCCCGGCACGTCGACTGGGAGCTGTACCCGGACGACCCCGACTTCGTCGTACTCGCCGACCCTGACGGCAACCGGTTCTGCGTCATCGATACGTCGCGTAACTGAGGCTCTGACGGGGGTCGTTGGGCGGCAGTCAGCGGTCAGCGGTCAGCGGTCAGCGCTCCAGGGCCTTCTTGACCTCGGCGGGCGGTGGGTTGGTCAGGGTCGACCGTTCGCCGTTCGTGCCGAGGACGACGACCGTGGGGACGGTCTCGTTGCCGTTGTTGGCGGCCCGTACCGTGGCGGCTCCGGCCGGGTCGTGCCAGATGTTGACCCAGTGCATGCGGTGGGCGCTGCGGCCGAGCCGGAGGCGCAGGCGCATGCAGTACGTGCAGCCGGGGCGCCAGAAGACGATCGGGCGGCCGTCTGCCTCGGCGCGGCGTTCCGCCTCCTGCGCGCCGATCGATCCGGGGAAGACCAGCGGCGAGTTCATGGCCGCGAGCGCCAGGAAGACCAGCAGGACCACGGCGGCCGTGACGGGGCTCCCCTTGGACGCGGGCCCGGCCGCGGCGAGCGCGCCGCAGAGGGCGAGGAGGGTCGGCAGGGTCCATACGCGCATCATGGTGCCGCAGGTTATCGGCGGGCCGGGACGGGCCTGGAGGCGGGAGGGCGGACGTGGGTGTGCGGGGCGGGGCGGCGGAGGCCGGTGGGCGGTTCGTGCTGCGGCGGTTCAACGGGGACGAGGCGTACGGCCTCGCCGAGGCCACGGTGTGCGTGATCCGGTCGTACGACGGGGGCGGGGACGGGGACGGAAGCGGGTACGGAGGCGGGGGCGACGGCGTGACCGTGTGGTTCGAGGCGCTGGCCGCTTCGGAGGGCGCCCGGCGCTGCGCCGACACGGCGGAGGCGGGCATGGTGCCGTCCGCCGAGGTGGGCGTCGGGATGACGGAGGCCGAGGCGGACATCGACCGGCTGGTCGGGCGTACGTTCCTCATGCCCGGCGTGCCCGAGGGCGAGGATTCCGCGTCGTCCCTCCTCTACTACTTCGAGCACGAGCCGCTGCGCGACAACCGGATCACCGTGGTCGCGCGCGACGGCGACCGTCTGCGGCTGCGCTGGACGGCGGAGTGCGACGACGTGAACTTCTACGACGGGAGCAAGCCTCCGACCCGGATCGAGATCGAGGGCGTCTTCCTCTACCGGGACTCCCGGGACCCGGCCGCCCCTACCAGGCCGCGGGAAGGTGCAGAGGGCTCCGGGTGAGGGCGCTGCCGCGCCATTCGACGGCGTCGACCGGCACGGTCAGGCGCAGGGCGGGCAGCCGGGCGGCCAGTCGGTGCAGGGCGAGGCGGACTTCCGCGCGGGCCAGGGAGGCGCCCAGGCAGTAGTGGTGTCCGCCGCCGAAGGCGAGGGTGGGGTGCTCCAACGGGGCGAACAGGTCGGCGAAGGGGTCGCCGGGGAAGGCCGCGGGGTCCCGGTTGGCCGCGCCGCGGTCGAGGGTGACGAGGTCCCCGGCCCGTACGGCTGCTCCGGCGATCTCCACGTCCTCCGTGGCGCGCAGCGGGTTGGTGTGTTTGCCGGGGTCGTTGAGCGGGAGCAGGTGGATCAGGCGCTCGGTCAGCCGGTCCGCGGCCGCCTCGTCGGAGCCCAGGCGGGCCCAGTCCTGCCGCCGTTCGCCCAGGAGGCAGAGGAGGCTGTTGCCCAGCATGGTCATGGTGGTGTCGTAGCCGGCCACGACGAGGGTGGTCACGAGGTTGGCGAGGTGCGTCTCGGGGATGTCGCCCTCGCGGTCGGCGGCCTGCACGAGGGTGCTGATCAGGTCCGGCCCGGGGGTGCGGCGGCGGTCGGCCATGAGGCGGGTGGTGAAATCGGTGAACTCCCGGGCGGCCTGCGCCGTTTCGTCCTCCGTCACGGAGGCGTCGGGGAAGGCGCGTTCGGTCCAGTGCAGCAGCCGGGTGTCGTCCAGGTCGTGGATTCCCAGCAGCTTGTTCATGACGGCGATGGGGAGGGGCCGGGTGTAGTGGTCGACGAGGTCGACGGGCGGGCCGTGGCGGACGAGGTCCTCGACCAACCGGTCGGCGATCCCGGCGATGGCCGGTGCGAGGTGGTCGACCGCGCGAGGGGTGAAGACCCCCTTGGCGGCGTGGCGCAGTCGGGTGTGCGGGGAGCCGTCCTGCTTGGCCATGGCGTCGGTGGTGTCGGAGAGGGGCGAGGCGGCCGCGGCGGGCAGCACGGGGCGGACGAACCGGTCGTCGGCCAGTACCGCGCGGACGTCGTCGTACCGGGTGAAGTGCCAGGCGGGGCTGGAGTCGGGCAGGGTCGTGCGCCGGGGCGGGCCGGGGGTGTCGAACGGCAGCCGGTGCAGGGGGAGGGGCTTCTCGTCGACGGTCATGATCCTCCTCGACAGGTGGTGACGCGTGACGCCGGGGCGGCGGCGTTCCGGTTCCCCCGCTGCGAACGGGTGCGGCGGGCGTCGGGCCGTGCGGCCGGGCGGTATGGCTACGGGCGGGTGTGGCGGGGGCCGGGGGACGAGTCGGAGGCGGCGCGGGAGGGAGACGCCGGGCCCGCGCCCGCGCACCAGCACCACCGCACCGGCTTGGACATAGAGTGCTGAGATCGTTACTGTACGTGCCGTGCATGTGGTTATCGCTGGTGGTCATGGCCAAGTCGCTCGCGCCGCAACCCGTCTGCTCGCGGCTCGGGGGTGGCGGGTCACCGGGCTCATCCGCCGTCCGGAGCAGGCCGACGACGTTCGTGCCGCCGGAGCGGCCCCGGTGCTCCTGGACCTGGCCACGGCGCCGGCGGAGGCGTTCGCGGAACGGATCGAGGGCGCGGACGCGGTGCTCTACGCGGCCGGTGCGGGGCTGGGGGACGCGCCCGGCCGGGCGAACCCCGTCGATCGTGACGCCGCCCTGGCCCTCGCGGACGCCGCACAGTCGGTCGGCGTCCGGCGCTACGTCATGCTCTCGTCCATGGGGGCCGCCCGGGACGCCCGGTACCCGCAGAACCCGCTCGTCGAGACCTATCTCAGGGCCAAGGGCGAGGCGGACGACGACCTGCTCTCCCGGCCCTTCCTGCACTGCACCGTGCTGCGGCCCGCATGGTTCCGCGACAGCCCGGCCACCGGCCTCGTCCAGCTCGCCGAGTCCACCGGGGTCGGCGAGGTGAGCCGGGCCGACGCGGCCGCCGTCCTCGCGGCCCTGCTCGCCGCCCCCGACACCGCGGGACTGACGCTGGAGCTCATCTCCGGCCGTACGCCCGTGGACGAGGCCGTCGCCGCCGTCGCCCGCCAGGTGGATCCCGCGTGATCGTCCGGCGTACCTGATCGTCCCCACGCCCGACTGCCCCCACGCCCGACTGCCCCCACGCCTGACCGTCCCGCGCGTCCGACCGCTGACGGCCCCGCGCGTCCGGCCGTCCCCGTGTTCTCGACCGTCCCCCGCGTCCGGCGGGGCCCTTGCCGTGGCGCCGGCCGCTCCCGGGCCCGACCTCCGGGGGCGCCCGCCGCCCGCCACGCCCCTGATCGGCCCGACGCACCCGACCCGCCTCGGCGTCCCGCGCCTGAAGGCAGGCCGCGCGCCCTCGGCCCGGCGTGACCGGGCTTCCCCGTCCCACCCCTTGTCTGATGCAGCGTCAGGTACGACGATGGCCCCGCGCCCCGTCATGTGACGGTGTGTCAGATTCGCTCGGGAGGAGGCCGTACGGTGCCGATATCGACCGCCGGGCCGCTGTCGTACGGGATGCAGCTGCCGATCCAGTCGCAGAGCACCATCTACGCCGAGGGGTGGGAGGCGGCGGCCACAGTGGCCGATCTCGTCGAGATCGCCCGGACCGCCGACCGTACCGGCTTCGCCTATCTGGCGAGCTGCGACCACGTCGCGATCCCCCGGCGGCTCGCCGGGGTGATGGGCACCGTCTGGTACGACCCGGTCGCCACGCTCGCCTTCCTCGCCGGGGTCACCGAGCGGGTGCTGCTGATGAGCCATGTCGCGGTGGTCGGGCTGCGGCATCCGCTGGCCACCGCGAAGCAGTACGCCACCCTCGACCACCTCAGTGGTGGCCGGCTGGTCCTCGGGGTCGGGGCCGGGCACGTGAAGGAGGAGTTCGAGGTGCTCGGGGCGGACTTCGAGGGGCGGGGCCGGGTGCTCGACGAGGCGGTCGACGCGCTGAAGGCGGCGCTCGGGCCCGAGGAGTACCCGGAGTTCGCGGGGGAGCGGTTCGCCTTCTCCGGGCTCGGCCAGTTGCCGCGCCCGGCGCAGGGGCGGGTGCCGGTCTGGGTGGGCGGTTCCTCGCCGGCCGCCGTGCGCCGGGCGGCCGTACGGGGCGACGGCTGGCTGCCGCAGGGCGACCCGAGGGAGAAGCTGCCCGCCCAGATCGCCCGGCTGAAGGAGCTGCGCGAGGCCGCCGGGGTCGAGGAGCCGATCGTCGTCGGCGCGATCACCGAGCCGCTGTACGTCGGTGAGCCGGGCTGGTCCGTCGGGCGGCGCACCCTCACCGGCGAGCCGGAGGCCCTCGCCGAGTCGCTGCGCGCGTACGCCGCGATGGGTGTCCACCAGATCCAGGTGCGGTTCCGCAGCCGGAGCAGTGCCGAACTCACCGACCAGATGGCGGCGTTCGCCGCCGAGGTGGCACCCCACCTCGACAAGTAGGCGCGCGGCGACCCGGTGAGCGGCCGCGACCCGGCCCGGCTCGTCGCGTCGTCGCGCTTCATCCGACACATGGACGCACTCCGTCCCGACGAGGAGTCGCACCCCCCATCTCGACATCTCGACAAGCAGGAGGGCCGGTCATGGGCAAGCTGGACGGGCGGACCGTGGTCATCAGCGGCGCGGCGCGCGGGCAGGGCGAGCAGGAGGCGCGGCTGTTCGCCGCCGAGGGGGCCAGGGTGGTGATCGCCGACGTGCTCGACGAGCAGGGCGAGGCGCTGGCCGAGGAGCTGCGGGGCGAGCTGGGCAAGGACGCCGCCCGCTTCGTCCACCTGGACGTGAGCCGGGAGGAGGACTGGCAGTCCGCGGTGGCCGTCGCGAAGGACGCGTACGGGAGGATCGACGGGCTGGTCAACAACGCGGGCATCCTGCGCTTCAACGAACTGGTGGACACGCCGCTGGCGGAGTTCCAGCAGGTGGTGCAGGTCAACCAGGTGGGAGCGTTCCTCGGGATCCGGAACGTGGCGCCCGAGATCGCGGCAGCCGGCGGCGGGACCATCGTCAACACCGCCTCGTACACCGGGCTGACCGGCATGGCCTACGTGGGCGCGTACGCCGCCACCAAGCACGCCGTGCTCGGGCTGACCCGGGTGGCGGCGATGGAGCTGGCGCCGAAGGGGATCCGGGTCAACGCCGTCTGCCCCGGGGCGGTGGACACCGCGATGACCAACCCGGCGGCGCTGGACCCGTCCGCCGACCCGGAGGCGTCGAAGGAGGCGGTGGCCGAGCTGTACCGCAAGCTCGTGCCGCTGGGCCGGATCGGGCGGCCGGAGGAGGTGGCGACCCTGGCCCTCTTCCTGACCTCGGAGGACTCCTCGTACATCACCGGACAGCCCTTCGTCATCGACGGCGGCTGGCTGGCGGGGGTCAGCCTGTTCTGACCGCCCGGCAGCGTATCTGACGCAGTGTCAGGTATTGACGGGTACGGGTGCCGGTGGAACAGTCGGACGCATCACGATCTGACGGAGCGTCAGAAACGATTGAGGACGGTGAACTCCCTTGGAATTCGGACTCTTTGTACAGGGGTACGTGCCTGCCGCGCGGGCCAGGGTCGACCCGGAGGCGGAGCACAAGGCGCTGATCGAGGAGACCGAGTACGTCATCCAGGCGGACAAGTCCGGCTTCAAGTACGCCTGGGCCTCCGAGCACCACTTCCTGGAGGAGTACTCGCACATCTCGGCCAACGACGTGTACCTGGGCTACCTCGCCCACGCCACCGACCGCATCCACCTCGGCTCGGGCATCTTCAACCCGCTCGCCCCGGTCAACCACCCGGTGAAGGTGGCCGAGAAGGTCGCCATGCTCGACCACCTCTCCGAGGGCCGCTTCGAGTTCGGCTCCGGGCGCGGGGCCGGGAGCCACGAGATCCTCGGGTTCATGCCGGGCATCACCGACATGAACCACACGAAGGAGCTGTGGGAGGAGACCATCGCCGAGTTCCCGAAGATGTGGCTCCAGGACGAGTACGTGGGCTTCCAGGGCAAGCACTGGTCGCTGCCCCCGCGCAAGATCCTGCCCAAGCCGTACGGGAAGTCGCACCCGGCGATGTGGTACGCGGCCGGCTCGCCGTCCTCGTACGCGATGGCGGGGAAGAAGGGGCTCGGCGTGCTGGGCTTCAGCGTGCAGAAGGTCTCCGACATGGAGTGGGTCGTCGAGTCCTACAAGAACGCGGTGAAGGACGCCGAACCCGTCGGGGGCTTCGTCAACGACAACGTCATGGTCACCTCCACGGCGATCTGCGCCGAGACGCACGCCAAGGCCGTCGAGATCGCGGTGGGCGGCGGGCTGAACTACCTCCAGTCGCTGCTCTTCCGTTACCACGACACCTTCCCCCGCCCCGAGGGCATCCCCGAGTGGCCCGAACTGCTCCCGGAGTACACCGAGGAGATCATCGAGCTGCTGATCGCCGAGGAGCTGATGATCTGCGGCGACCCGGACGAGGTGCTGCGCCAGTGCAAGCGGTGGGAGCAGGCGGGCGCGGACCAGCTGAGCTTCGGGATGCCGATCGGGATCGGCCGGGAGGACACCCTCAACTCGATCCGGCTGATCGGTGAGCACGTCATCCCGAAGATCGACACGGACCCGGTGCACCGCACGACCCGGTTCCGCAACGCGGCGTAACCGTACGCGGCCGCCGCGCCCGCCCGGGGCCACGCACGGCCCGGCCGCGCGGCAGTCGTACGGCAGCCGTACGTCCATGACCAGCGGCGTCTTCCCGGACCGCCGCTCCGTGGGGCCGGGGTGCGCACCGCGGCCGTGCGCACCCCGGCCGCAACACCCCGCCGCGCCAGACGCGTTCCGGAAGACCGCAGAAGCAGAAGGGAAGCCCGTCCATGCTCGACCACCTCATCCGCGGAGCGACCGTCGTGGACGGCACCGGCGGGCCCTCGTACCGCGCCGACGTCGGCATCCGGGACGGCCGCATCGCCGTCGTAGCCGAGCCCGGAACGGTCGCCGAGACCGCCGTGACCAGCGAGGACGCCACCGGTCTCGTCCTGGCGCCCGGCTTCGTCGACCCGCACACCCACTACGACGCCCAGCTCTTCTGGGACCCGTACGCCACCCCCTCGATGAACCACGGCGTCACCACCGTCGCCGGGGGCAACTGCGGCTTCACCCTCGCCCCGCTCCACCCGGACCGCCCCGAGGACGCCGACTACACCCGCCGGATGATGGCCCGGGTGGAGGGGATGGCCCTCAAGGCGCTGGAGGAGGGCGTCGAGTGGAGCTGGTCCAGCTTCCGCGAGTACCTCGACGCGCTGGAGGGGCGGATCGCGGTCAACGCCGGGTTCATGGTCGGGCACTGCGCGCTGCGCCGGCACGTCATGGGCGCCGACGCGATCGGCGGCCAGCCCACCCCCGCCCAGCTCCACGCGATGCTCGCCCTCTTCCACGACGCGATGGACGCGGGCGCCTGGGGCCTGTCCACCACCCAGTCCTCCACCCACGCCGACGGCGACGGTCAGCCCGTCGCCTCCCGGCACGCCGGGCCGGAGGAACTCCTCGCCCTGTGCAGGGCGGTCGGCGAGCACGAGGGCACCCAGATCGAGGCGATCGTCGCGGGCTGCCTCGACCAGTTCTCCGACGAGGAGATCGAGCTGCTGGTCGACATGACCGCCACCGCCGGACGCCCGCTGAACTGGAACGTCCTCACCATCGACGCCGCCGTCCCCGAACGCGTACCGCGCCAGCTCGTGCCCAGCGAACGGGCCCGCCGGGCCGGCGGCCGGATCGTCGCGCTCACCATGCCGATCCTCACCCCGATGAACATGTCGCTCGGCACCTTCTGCGCACTGAACCTGATACCCGGCTGGGGCGAGATCCTGGCCCTGCCCGTCCCCGAGCGCATCGAGCGGCTGCGTGACGCGGAGACCCGGGCCGAGATGCTGCGCCACGCCCAGAGCAAGGAGGCCGGCGTCTTCCGCCGCCTCGCCGACTTCGCCCGGTACGTCATCGGCGACACCTACAGCGCCGCCAACGAGGGACTGACCGGCCGCGTCGTCCGCGACATCGCCGCCGAACGCGGCCAGGACCCCTTCCACTGCCTGGTCGAGATCTGCGCCGCCGACGACCTGCGCACGGTGCTGTGGCCGATGCCCACCGACAACGACCCGGCCTCCTGGGCGCTGCGCCGCGAGACCTGGGAACACGAGGACGTCCTGCTCGGCGGCTCCGACGCGGGCGCCCACCTGGACCGCATGTGCGGCGCCCCGTACACCACCCGGTTCCTCGGCGACTGTCTGCGCGGGCGGAAGCTGGTCCCGCTGGAGCGGGCCGTGCGGATGCTCACCGACGACCCCGCCCAGCTCTTCGGGCTCCGCGACCGGGGCCGGATCGAGGAGGGCTTCCACGCCGACCTCGTCCTCTTCGATCCGGAGCGCATCGACGCCGGGCCCGCCACCCTCGTCCACGACCTGCCCGGCGACTCCCCGCGCCTGGACTCCAAGGCGATCGGGATCGTCTCGGTCCGGGTCAACGGCGTGGAGACCCTCCGCGACGACAAGGTGACCGGCGCGGTGCCCGGTACGGTGCTCCGCTCCGGCCGCGACACCCGGACGGTGAGCACCGCATGAGCGACGGGACGGGCGCCGTGAGCGGTACGGGCGGCAGCAAGCGGCGGCTCCTCATCGGCGGAAGCTGGGTCGAGCCCGAGCACGGCCACTACGAGGTGATCGACCCGGCCACCGAGCAGGTCGTCGGCCTCGCCCCCGAGGCGAGCCGCGCCCAGGTGTACGCGGCGGCGGCCGCCGCCCGGGAGGCGTTCACCACCTGGTCCCGCACCCGCCCCGAGGAGCGGGCCGCGATCCTGGACCGCGCGGCCGGGCTGATCCTGCGCGACCTGGACGGCAACACCGCGCTGGCCCGCGCCGAGAGCGGCGCCACCACCGGGACCGCCCGGGGCATGCAGGTCGCGGTGGGCGCCGCCCGGTTCCGCCGGTACGCGAAGGGGGCGTTGGAACCGGTCGAGGAGGCGGTGGCCCCGCAGATCAACGAGGCCGGGCCGATGGGCCGGGCGGGCGTCTTCGGGGCGATCGCGGTGCGCCAGCCGGTCGGCGTCGTCTCCTGCATCACCTCGTACAACAACCCCTGGGCCAACCCGGCCGGCAAGGTGGCCCCCGCGCTGGCCATGGGCAACACGGTCGTGGTGAAGCCCGCCCCGCAGGACCCGCTCTCCGTCTACCGGATGGCCGAGGCGCTCCAGGAGGCGGGCGCCCCGCCCGGCGTCGTCAACGTCGTCACCGCCTCCGGCCCGGAGGCGGGCGAGGCCGCCGTCGACTCCGCGGACGTCGACATGGTCAGCTTCACCGGCTCCACCTCGGTCGGGCAGAAGATCGCCGAGGTGTGCGGGCGGTCCATGAAGCGGCAGTTGATGGAGCTGGGCGGCAAGGGCGCCGCCGTCGTGCTGGAGGACGCCGACCTGGACGCGGCGGCGTCCGGCATCGGCACCACGTTCTCCTTCTACAGCGGCCAGATCTGCACCGCCCCGACCCGGGTGCTCGTCCAGCGCGGCGTCCACGACGCCCTGCTCGCCAGGCTCGCCGCCTACGCCGGACACCTCAAGGTGGGGGACCCGGCGGTCCGGGGAACGGTGGTCGGCCCGGTCATCTCCGCCGCCCACCGCGACCGCGTCGAGTCCTACGTCGAACTGGGCCGGAAGGAAGGTGCGCGGGTCGTCACCGGCGGCGAGCGCCCGGCCGGGCCCGACGGGCGCGGCTTCTACGTCGCCCCCACCCTCCTCGCCGACTGCACCAACGACATGCGGGTGGTCCGCGAGGAGATCTTCGGCCCGGTCGTCGTGGTCGTCCCCTTCGACGACGAGGACGAGGCCGTCGCCCTCGCCAACGACAGCGACTACGGGCTGATCGACTACGTCTGGTCCTCGGACGTGGCCCGCGCTTTCCGGGTCGCCCGTCGGCTGCGCGCCGGAGGGGTCGGGATCAACACCATCGGACGGAACATGGAGGCCCCGTTCGGCGGGTTCAAGCGGAGCGGCGTGGGCCGCGACGTCGGCTCGTACGCCCTGCACGCCTACAGCGAACTCCAGTCGATCGTCTGGCCCGGCTGAGCCCCCCGCTTCCGTGCTGTCCGGCCGGGTCCGGTGTCGTCCGGCCGGACAGCGGTGGTGTCCGGCCGGGCCGGAGGAGGGGAGTGCCGGACGTCACGGGAAACTTTGGAACCGTGCAAAACGGGCATGGCTGCGGGAACCGTACGGCGCTGCGATCTCGACTTGGCCTTGCATCAGAAGGCCGGAAACGCATGTACCCTTCAATTAAATCCTGCGGCGCCGAATCGTCGCCCAAAATTCAAGGATGAGACGGCCGAGTCTCACCCCCGAAATGTGGAAATCGCAGGGTTTATCGTCCTTTTCATGACTGAGCTGGACGTGCGGCCACGGGCCGGAGACTCGGCACGGAGCACCGCTCCGGCCGACGGGGGCGTGCGGGGGAAGGGGCTCGGCGGGAACTCCGTCGGGCTGATGGGCAGTGCGGTGATCGGCATCTCCACCGTCGCCCCGGTCTACTGCCTCACCTCCACCCTCGGCTCCACCGCCGGTGAGGTCGGGCTCCAGATGCCCGCCGTCTTCCTCGCGGGCTTCCTCCCGATGCTGCTCGTCGCCTTCGCGTACCGCGAGCTGAACAAGGCGATGCCGGACTGCGGCACCTCCTTCACCTGGACGGTCAAGGCGTTCGGGCCCAAGCTCGGCTGGATGTGCGGCTGGGGCCTGGTGATCGCGACGATCATCGTGCTGTCCAACCTGGCGGGCGTCGCCACCTCGTTCTTCTGGCTCCTCGCCGGCGAGGTCACCAACAGCGACGCGATCGCCGCGCTCGACCACAACAAGGCCGTCCACATCGTGACCTGCCTCGCCCTGATCGCGGTCGCCACGGCGATCAGCTACCGGGGGATGACGGCCACCAAGGGGCTCCAGTACGGCCTGGTGGCACTGCAACTCGTGGTGTTGGCGCTGTTCGTGGTGATGGCGGTGCAGAAGGCGAAGAGCGGGGCGTTCGCCACCTCGATGGACTTCTCCTGGTCCTGGCTCAATCCGTTCGCCGTGAAGTCCTTCGCCACGTTCACCGCCGGCCTCTCCCTGTCGATCTTCATGTTCTGGGGCTGGGACGCCTGTCTGACCGCCAACGAGGAGACCGTCGGCAGCGAGAAGACCCCGGGCCGGGCCGCGCTGATCGCGATGGTCGTGCTCGTCGGCTCCTACCTGGCGACCGCGGTCGCCGCGCAGATGGCCGTCGGCTCGGGCACCACCGGCCTGGGCCTGGCCAACTCCGACACCTCGGACAACGTCTTCGCCAACCTCGCGGGCCCGATCATGGGGCCGGGCCTGGGCGTCCTGCTCTTCGTCGCGGTGCTCGCCTCGGCCGCCGCCAGCCTCCAGACCACCTTCATCCCGGTGGCCCGCACGGTCCTCGCGATGTCCACGTACGAGGCCCTGCCCGCCTCGTACGCCCGTGTCCACCCGCGGTTCCGCACCCCGGGGAAGGCCACCATCACGGCGGGTGTCGCGACCGGCGTCTTCTACACGGTGATGACCCTGGTCAGCGAGCACGTCCTGGTCGACACGATCTACGCGCTCGGCCTCATGATCTGCTTCTACTACGCGCTGACCGCCTTCGGCTGCGTCTGGTTCTTCCGCGCCGACCTGACCCGCTCCTTCCGCGACCTGGTCTTCAAGGGCCTCTTCCCGGGCGTCGGAGGCCTCCTGCTCACCGCCGTGTTCGGCAAGACCCTCTACGACATGTGGAACCCGGCGTACGGCTCCGGCTCCTCGGTCTTCGGGGTCGGCTCGGTCTTCGTCATCGGGGTCGGGCTGCTGGTGCTCGGGGTGGTGCTGATGCTGGTGATGCAGCGGCGCAGCCCGGCGTTCTTCCGCGGCGAGGTCCTGACCCGCGAGACGCCCTCGCTGGTCGTCGAGGACTGAGCCCGTCTCCTGCCTGTACGGGCCGTGCGTGGCCGGAATTAATCCGGTGCGCGCGGCCCTGGGCCGGGTTACGGTTCGCGGCATGTTCTTCATGTTCCAGATCTACGGCTGACACGGGGCGGGGCACGCTCCCCGCCCGGCCCGATCGCGCCCCCGCGGTGTTTCGTCCCCGCGCGGCCGGTGCATCGGGCTGTCGTGTCTTCATCCACCACGGATATCCGCCACGGATCTGAAACGAGTGATCTCCCATGTCACGCACGCCCCGTACGTCCCGTCGCCGTGCCCACATCGCGATGATCGGCATTCCGGCCGTCAGCCACGTCCTGCCCAGCCTGGAAGTCATCCGTGAGCTGGTCGCCCGGGGCCACCGGGTGACGTACGCCAACTCCCCGGCGGTCGCCGAGCTGATCGAGGCCACCGGCGCGGAGTTCGTCCACTGCGACTCCCTCCTCCCGGTCGCCGACAACGACTGGCCCGAGGACCCCATCGGCGCGATGGGCGTCTTCCTCGACGACTCCGTCCAGGCCCTTCCGCAACTGCGGGCCGTATACGACCCCGACCCCGCCGACCTGTACCTGTACGACATCGGTGCCTTCGCCGCGCGCGCCCTCGCCGAGGGGCAGCGCCGCCCCTTCCTGCAGCTGTCCCCGACGTACGTGGCCTGGGACGGCTACGAGGAGGACGTCGCGGCCCACATCTGGGCGCTGCCCGGCGCCGACGAGTACCGCGCCCGGTTCGACCGCTGGCTGGCCGGGTGCGGGGCGACGACCACGAAGATGGAGGTCTTCTGCGGTCGGCCCCAGAACACCGTGGCGACGGTCCCGAGGGCCATGCAGCCGCACGCCGACCGGGTCGACACCAGCACCGTCACCTTCGTCGGCCCCTGCTTCGGTACCCGGGTGCAGGACGGCGACTGGACGCGTCCGGCCGGGGCGGAGAAGGTGCTGCTCGTCTCGATGGGCTCCGCGCTCACCCGGCTGCCCGAGTTCTACCGCCAGTGCCTGGCCGCCTTCGGTGACCTGCCGGGCTGGCACGTGGTGCTCCAGATCGGGAAGTACACCGACCCGGCGGAACTCGGTGAGATCCCGGCCAACGTCGAGGTGCACTCCTGGGTGCCGCAACTCGCGATCCTGGAGCAGGCCGACGCCTTCGTCACCCACGCGGGCATGGGCGGCAGCAGCGAGGGGCTCTACGCCGGCGTGCCGATGATCGCGGTACCCCAGTCGGCCGACCAGCCCACCAACGCCGACCGGCTGGTCGAGCTGGGCGTGGCCCGCCGCATCGACACCGAGGACGCCACCGCCGAGGCGCTGCGCACGGCCCTGCTGGAGCTCACCGCCGACCCGGAGGTGGCCCGCCGCTCGGCGCGGCTGCGGGCCGACGCGCGGGCCGAGGGCGGCACGCAGCGGGCCGCCGACCTGATCGAGGAGATGCTCGACCGGGGGTGACGCGGGTCGGCCGGGCTGATGGCCTGAGCGGTGGCTTGAGCCGGTTGGCCTGAACAGGTCTGCCGGTCCGGTTCGCTGGTCCGGGTCGTGGTCAGGAGGGTGCGCCGCCGCCCTCCTCGGCCGCGACCTGGGCCAGCGTCCGCCCCGTACGGGCGGAGCGGGCGCGGTACGGGTCGGGGGCGTCCGGCCCGGCGTGGGTGGCCCGGCCGTCCTTGGCCTTGATCAGCAGCCACACCTCCTCGCCGGGGACGGAGGTCCCGTCGCCGCCCTTGAAACGGGTGAGGGCGAACTCGCCGTGCAGCTTGGTCCCGTCGAGCCAGAACGTCGCGTGCCCGTCCGCCAGGGACTGTTCGAACGGCACGGGCGCGCCCCACCGGTCGTGGCTGAGCGGCCGGTAGGTGCCCTGGTCCCAGACGATGACGGTGCCGCCGCCGTACTCGCCCCGGGCGATGACGCCCTCGAAGGTGCGGTACTCCAGCGGGTGGTCCTGGGTCGGTACGGCCAGCCGTCGCACCCGGGGGTTCTCCGAGGGCCCGCGCGGTACGGCCCAGGACTTCAGCACACCCCCGACCTCCAGCCGGAAGTCGAAGTGCATGCGCCGCGCCTGGTGGATCTGAACGACGAAACAGGGGGCTGGGCCCGCCGGTCCGCCGTTGCCGGTCCCGTTCATCCGACACCTCCTCCGGCCGCCCCCGCCCGGTGGTTCTTTTCCACTCTCCCGCAGCTGCCCGTCTCCCGCACCGCAGGTATCTCGCCATCAAGTATCTCGTTATCGACTATCTCGGTGTCGACTATCTTGACATCGAGAGTAATTGTCGGAGAGGCTTCCCCGGGCCCGGGGTCGGAGTCGGGTCTGGGTCCGAGGTCCTCGGGGGAGTGTGGGATGCGACGGGACGGTGGAGCGGTGCGCGGTGGTGGCCGTGGGGCGGGGCTGCTGGCCCAGCTACGTGATCCGCCGGGCGGCCGCGACGCCCGGATCATGCTGCTCGCCCTGGCTGTGGACCGGACCGGTTCGGGGCTGTGGGCCGCGTCCTCGGTCCTGTACTTCACGTTCGTCACGCAACTGAGCGCCCAGCAGATCGGCGTCCTGCTGGGCGCCGCCGGGGTCGCGGGCATCGCCGGATCGCCCCTGGCCGGGTGGCTGGCCGGCCGCCTCCCGGTCCGTACGCTGCTGATCGGCTGCCATCTGCTCCGGCTGGTGACCCTCGCTCTGATCCTGGTCTGTGCGGGCTTCGGCGCGCTGCTGCCGGTCGTCGCCCTGACGTATCTGGGGGACAGGGCCGCCAAGACCCTGGAGATGCTCTTCGCCACCCGGGCCGCCGGTGAGCGGCGCGTGGCCTACCAGGCCCTGTCGCGCAGCGCCGCCAACGCGGGCTACGGCGTCGGCGCCGGGATCGCCGCCCTCGGCCTGGCGGTGGGCATCCTCGACGCCTACCGTGCGCTGATCCTGGGCAACGCGCTCTCCTTCGTCGTCGCGGCGGCGCTGGTGTGGCGCACCGTCGAACCGGCGCGGGGGCCGGTGCCCGGGGCGCCGGTGCCCGGGGCGCCCGCGGGTGGGGCGTCGGCAGGTGCGGCGCCGGCGGGCGTGGCGCCGGGGGTCCGTCCGGTGGCGGGCCGGAGTCCCTGGCGGGACCGGGGCTACCTCCGCTTCGTCCTCCTGGACATCCCGATGAACCTCGACGACTCCGTCCTCGGCGTCGGCCTCCCGCTGTGGCTGGTGAGCTTCACCTCCGCCCCGCACGCCCTGGTCCCGGCGTTCCTCGTCCTCAACACCGTGCTGGTCGTGGTCTGCCAGCTGAGCGTGTCCCGGCGCGCCGAGGGTCCGCGCGGGGCGGCCCGCGCGGTACTGCTCTACGGGGTCCTCATGCTGGTCACCTGCCTCTTCATGGCCCTGGCCACCCGGGGCGGGGCGTGGGTGGCGGCGGCGGTGCTGCTCGCGGCGGCGCTGCTGGTGACGCTGGCGGAGCTGATGCGCTCGGTGAGCTCCTGGGAGTTGGCGGTGCTGCTCGCGCCGGAGGACGCCCGCGCCGCGTACCTGGGGGTGGCGGGGATGTCGCAGTCCATCCAGAAGTCCGCCGGCCCGCCGCTGATCACCGGGGTGGTGATGGCCGCGGGTCCGGTGGGCTGGCTGGTGCTCGGGGCGGCGGTCGCGGGCCTGGCGGTGGCCCAGAACCGGGGCTGCGCCCGCCGACTCGGCGTCGGCCCGTCCGGCTTGTACGCCCCTGTCTTCCCCGTTAGGTAGACTGGCCTACCTAATTAATGGTGGAGGCGGTCGGCATGGGCGTGGCGAGAGGGACGGGCGCGGTGAATGTGGCGGGCGAGCCGACGACGGGTGACCAGCGGCCGGTGAAGCGGCGGCGCGGGGCGGCGCGTGGCCGGATCCTCGACGCCGCCGCGCGCCGCTTCTACGCGGACGGGGTGACGGCGACGGGGATCGACACGATCACCGCCGAGGCCGGGGTCGCGAAGATGAGCCTGTACAACAACTTCGATTCCAAGGCCGACCTCGTACGCGCGTACCTCATGGCCCGGCACGAGGAGTGGCTCGGCCTCTACGAGCACCGGTTGACCGCGGCCGCCCCCGGTCCGGCCGCGGCCGTGCTGGCGGTCTTCGACGCGTACGCCGACCACGCCGAGCTGGCCTACGAGCACGGCTTCCGGGGCTGCGGACTGCTCAACGCCGCCGCCGAACTGCCCGCCGGGCACCCGGGCCGCGCCGTCGTCCGCGCACACAAGGAAGAGGTGGAGTCCCTGCTCGCCGCCCACCTGCGGGAGCTGCTGCCCGGTCAGGAGGAGCGGGCCGCGGGCCTGGCGGAACACCTGGCGTTCCTGCTGGAGGGCGCCGTGGTGCGCGCGGGCCTGGAGGGCGACTCCACCCGCGTCCGGCACGCCAGGGAACTGGCATCGTCCCTGGTGGCAGCCCTGTGACCGGCGACCCTGTGACCGGCGACCCTGTGGCCGGCAGCCCTGTGACCGGCGGCGCGGTGGCTGCGAGGGGTACGGCTGCCGGGGCCGGGGCGCTCGCCGTGCTGCTGGCCTCCGTCCTCTGGGGCACCACCGGCACCGCGGCCACCTTCGCGCCCGGCGTGGGCCCGCTGGCGATCGGGGCCGCCGCGATGGGCCTGGGCGGACTGCTCCAGGCCGCGGTGGCGGGGCGCCGCATCGTACGGTCCCGGCACCGGCTGGCGGCGCGGTGGCCGACCGTCCTCGTCGGCGGCGCGGGCGTGGCCCTGTACCCGCTGGCGTTCTACACCTCGATGCACCTGGCCGGGGTCGCGGTCGGCACGGTGGTCTCCATCGGCTCGGCCCCACCTGCCTCGGCGCTGATCGAGCGGCTGGCCGACGGCCGTCGGCTGTCCCGGCGCTGGCTGGCGGGCGCCGCCCTCGGCCTGGCCGGAACGGCCCTGCTCTGCGCCGCCGAGGCCACCGGCGGCGGGGCCACCGGCACCGCCTCCGCCGGACGCACCGTCCTGGGCGTGGGCCTCGGGCTGGTCGCGGGCGTCACGTACGCCGGATACGCCTGGGCCGCGCACCGCCTGATCACCCGGGACGTCCCCGCGCGGGCGGCGATGGGGGCGGTGTTCGGGCTCGGCGGGCTGATGCTGCTCCCGGTCCTGGCGGCCACCGGGGCACCCTTGGTCGCCTCCTGGACCAACGCGGGCGTCGGGCTCTACATGGCCCTCGTCCCGATGTTCACCGGCTACGTCCTCTTCGGCTTCGGCCTCGCCCGTATCCCGGTGAGCGCCGCGACGACCCTGTCCCTGCTGGAGCCCGCCGTGGCGGCGGTGCTCGCGGTGTTGGTCGTGGGGGAGGAGCTGCCCGCCCTCGGCTGGGCGGGCGTCGCCCTCGTCCTCGCCTGCCTCGCCGTACTGACCACCCCGACGCCCCGGCGGACGCGGTCCGGGGTGCGGGCCCCCGTTGCCGCCCCGGAATTCGATGGAGCGGCGACGCGCCCGTAAGTACCCTGCTGCCGACTGCAGTTGTCCAGGCAAAGGGCGTTCCGTTGTACACCGTGTGAGACCTCCCGAGAGCTGATCTGTCGCGCGTCGCGCTTCTGCGCCGCGCTCCTTTCGCTGCGGATTTCTCACACTGGAACCGGTGTATATCTGTGCTCGAAAGCACGCTCGAAACCTGGGTGGTCACCCCCACCCGCCTGCCGCTCGTCCGCCGCCGCTGCCATGTCTGCGCGGCCGAACTCTTCCGGACGCGCGGCAAGTTCCGGATCAACGCCCACCACAAGCTCATCGACGCCTGGCTCCTCGCGCTCTGCACCACCTGCGGGCAGACCACGAAGCTCACGGTCCTGGAACGGACGAACGTGCGCTCCGTACGGCCCGAGCTGCTGGACCGGATGCACGGCAACGACCCCTCCCTGGCAGCCCAACTACTTGAGGAACCGGCCCTTTTGCGTCGTAACCGTGTCGCCCTCGACTGGGCCGGAGCCTGGCGGCTGGACACCGGCGGACCGGTCGACACGGACCGCGAGGTCATCGACGTGTCGGTCCGGTTCGCGGCGCGGATACCGGTCCGGCCGCTCCGGCTGATCGCCGAGGGCTGCGGACTGGCCCGCGCGGAGGCGGAACGGCTGATCGAGTCGGGCGGGCTCGTCGCGGCGATCCGTCTGACCGGCAAGGTATCCGGCGACTTCACCTTCACGCTGAAGCGCTGAGCGGATTCCCGTACGGCCCGTGCGCCGCCACCACCACGTCGGACGGTGGCGGCGCACGGGACCGGGCACCGCCGCTACTGCTCGGTGGTGGCCGTGGGGGTGGTGGTGGCGGCGCGCAGGAGTCGGAGCTGTCCGATCTCGGCCACGTTCTTCATCAGCTCGGCGTTCACCCACGCCACCATGTCCGCGACCGTGCGCCCCGCGTCCTTCGGCCAGGGGAACGGGGCGGTGGCGTCGAGGTCGGCCTCCGTCAGCTCGTCCAGTACGCCGAGCCAGCTACCGCGCAGCGTCCGCAGCCATGCGACGGCACCGGCGGCGTCACCGGGCCACGTCACGTCCTCCCGCTCGCGCGGCCGCCGGCCCCGCGCATGCGCGACCGCGGCCTCCCACCACCAGCCGATGTGCCAGCTCAACCAGCCGATCGTCGGAACGGGCACGGGCTCGGGCTCGGCGTCCGCCCAGTCCGCCACCCACCGTCCGTCGTCCTGGCGGCGCACGGTCCAGCAGTGCGCGGCAGGCTCCCACAGGACATCGTCGGGGTGCAGCCGCTCCAGGTGGTACTCGAAGAGTGCCCAGGTCAGGTCGAACTGTCCACGCAGTACGCCGACTCGCGAAGAATCCATCCGGCGACCCTTCCACAGCCACCCTGCCGACATCCGCCCCTTTTCCGCACCGCACGGCATACGTTGGGGCCACAGGGTCTCCGGAGCGCCGGCACCCATCGCCCCATCGCCCCATCGCCCCACCGGCCCACCGGCCCACCGGCCCACTGGAGCATCTGCTCACGACGGAGGTGTCCTCATATGCGGATCGGCACGACCATCTTCCTCACCGACCGGACGATCACCCCACTGCGGCTCGCCCGCGAGCTCGAACAGCGCGGCTTCGACGGCCTCTACCTGCCCGAGCACACCCACATCCCGGTGAGCCGGGACACCCCGTACCCGATGGGCGGCGAACTCCCGCCCGAATACGGCCGCACCCTGGACCCCTTCGTCGCACTGGCCCAGGCCGCCGCCGTCACCGAACGCCTCACGCTGGGCACCGGCATCACCCTCGTCGCCCAGCACGACCCGATCGATCTGGCCAAGCAGATCGCCACCCTCGACCACCTCTCCGGCGGCCGCTTCACCCTGGGCGTGGGCTACGGCTGGAACGTCGAGGAGGCCGCCGACCACGGAGTCGACTGGCCCGCCCGCCGCGCCCTGGTCCGCGACCGCCTCGCCCTGATGCAGGCCCTGTGGGCGGACGAACCCACCGCGTACGCAGGCGAGTTCGGGTCCGTACGGGCAAGCCACGCCCACCCGAAGCCGACCCAACGCCCACGCGGCCCGGTGACCGGCCCCCGCACCCTGATCGGCGGCGCGGCGGGCCCGAAACTCTTCGCGCACATCGCGGAACATACCGACGGCTGGCTCCCGATCGGCGGCGCGGGCCTGGCCGAATCCCTTCCGAAGCTCCGCACCGCCTGGACCGCCGCCAACCGCGACCCGAACCACCTCCAGGTCGTCCCTTACGCCGTCCTCCCGACGCCCGGCAAACTCTCCCACTACGCGGACCTGGGCATCGAAGAGGTTGTCCTCCAACTCCCCCCAGCCACCGAACCGGAGGTCCTGCGCACGCTGGACGCGTACGCGAAGTTCCTCTGACGTGCCGCTGCCGCCGGGAACGCTCAGGGTGAGCCGAGGCGTTGGCCCACCAGAACCAACTGAATGAAAACAGCCACCTCGCTCAGAGAAGCCCCAGCTCAACAAGTGTCGTCCCCGCGTGTGCGGGGGTGGTCCGTGGTTGTGGATGTTGTGGCCGCCCTTGTTGTGGCGGAGATCGTCGTCCCCGCGCGTGCGGGGGTGGTCCGTGCCCCGAGTACCAGCCCGGGGAATCCTGCGCGGTCGTCCCCGCACATGCGGGGGTGGTACTCCGGCTCTTGAGTCAGGTGACGTCATCGACGTGTCACCCCCGCGCGGGCGGATTGTTCGGCGTCTGCCGAAGCGTCCGGGTCCTACGGTCGGCGCATGCGAACCGCACCACAGCACCAGGTCACAGCCTCAGGCAGCCATCTGGCCATAACTCCGAGCATCCTCTACTTCGGCACGCCCGTCGTGCTGCTGACCACCGAGAATCCCGACGGCACCTTCAACCTCGCTCCGATCTCGTCCGCGTGGGCCCTCGGGCAGGTGGTCGTGCTGGGGCTTTCGCGGGAGGGGTGGACCGGGGCGAACCTGGAGGAGCGGCCGGAGCTGGTCATCAGCCTGCCGGAGCCCGGTCAGTGGGCGGCCGTCGAGCGGTTGGGCGGTCTGACGGGACGGCCTCCGGAGACCGGGCCCGGGAACCGGGCGGCGCGGTACGAGCCGGACAAGTTCTCGGCGACCGGCTTCCGGGCACAGCCCTCGCGGAGGGTGCGCCCGCCCCGGGTGGCGGAGTGCCCGATCCAGTTGGAGGCGCGGGCCGTCCGGGTCGCCCCCGACGTCGCGGGGGAGTTCCTGATCGTCGAGGCCCGGGTGGCGAAGGTGCACGCCGATGAGCGCCTGGTGGTTCCGGGGACCCAGCACATCGACCCCGCCGCGTGGAGCCCGCTGATCTACAACTTCCGCCACTACTTCGGTCTCGGCCCGGAGATCGGTCACAGTGGCATCTCCGAGACCCCGCGCGAGGGTCGGCGGATACTCGACCCCGGCCCGGACGACATCGGCGGACAGGTACTGACCGGACAGAGGGCCCCCTTCTTCGTACCGGCTCGGAAGCCGTAGGCGAGGCCGTTCCCGCCGCGTGGGGCCGTTCCTGCCGCGTGGGCCCGCTCAGTCGTCGTCGCGCTCGATCGCCTGGACGCAGCGGGCCAGCAGGGTGCGGAGGGTTTCCCGCTCCTCGGCGGTGAACTCGTCCGCGATACGGCGTTCGATGCGGACCGCCTCCTTGTCGGCGGCGGCGAGGGCACGTTGGCCGGGCTCGGTCAGCCTGGTCTCCAGGACCCTCTGGTGCCAGGGGTGCGCCGTCCGCCCGATCAGGCCCCGCGTCTGCAAGGTCTTGAGCATCGCCGTCATGGCCTGCGGCGTGACCATGCAGACGCGGGCCAGCGCGGCGGCGGACATGCCCGGGTACCGGGAGAGGGCGAGGAGCGTGGCGTACTGCGCGACCGTCAGGTCGGCCCCGCGTACGGCGTTTCCCTTGGCGGCTGTCAGCGCCTGCTCGGCCCGTTTGATGTCCAGTCCGAGCCGGGCATCCGGCGGCATATCCATCCGTGCAGCCTAGCAATTCCCGACCACATCAACTGTGGAATGGATATAAGGGATTTGGTATAAGCGCGGGGTGTATGGGTGCCGGCCCGCATTCGGCGACGGGCCGGTTTCGGCCTGTCGGCCGAAGTCGCGCGGTGAGGAGTCACGTTGACGCGGGCGGAGCGGGAGGCGGGTGCGGACGGTTCAGCAGATCACGTTGACGACGGTGACGAGGTTGTTCTCGTCCAGGCCGCGACTGGTCCAGGGCCGCACCTCGTCCCACCGGCCGTCCAGGTAGACGACCTGGAAGGCGTTGCCGTGGGCGGTGGCGCCGGCGTAGCGGTCCCGAACCTGGTGGTAGCCGCAGCCGTTCACGTTCCAGTACGGACCGCCCGGTCCGGAGCGGCCTTGCGAGAGCTTGATACAGGCCCGCCCGTACTCGCAGGTCGGGGCCCAGAACCCGCCGCCGTCGGCGGCGGAGGCCGGGCTCCCCGCAAGGGCGACGGCGGCTCCCGCGGTGGTGGCCAGGGTCGTGACCCATGCGGTGAATCGGCTGGTCGGTCGCACGTGGAATTCCCCTCTTTCCGCCGTGGACGGCATCGCGGGCCCTCGCGGTGCTTGCGTCGCTCAGCGCACCCCGGCGACCAGCTGCGGAAGCTTGCGCATGTCGTCGAAGACGATGGTGTCCGGTCCTTCCAGCCAGTGTGCCGGGGTCAGGCCGCCCGCGTAGCCGAAGGACCGCATTCCCGCCGAACGGGCCGCCTGCACGCCGTACTTGCTGTCCTCGACGACGACACACGCGGCCGGCGGGACGCCCATCCGTGCGGCCGCGTGCAGGAAGAGGTCGGGGGCGGGTTTGCCGTGGGCGACCTCGGTGGCGGAGTAGATCCGGCCCTCGAAGTGGTCGTGGAGCCCCGTACGGCCGAGGGTGTGGCGCATCTTCTCGTGGCTGCCGCTCGACGCGACGCAGGTGGGGAGCGTGATCCCGGCCAGCGCCTCGTGGATGCCGTCCACCGCCACCAGCTCGGCGTCGACGGCGGCGCGGTGCAGTTCCTGGAAACGCTGATGCCAGTCGGCGGCCCTGCCCGGCAGGCGGGCCTCGATCAGCTCACCGATCGATTTCTCGGACCGGCCGACGAACTGCTCGACGACCTCCTGCGCAGTGAGCGGCCACCCGAGCTCGGCCCCCACCTGTACCTGGACGCGGACCGCGAGGGGTTCGCTGTCGACGAGCACACCGTCGCAGTCGAATATGACGAGTTCGGGAGCGGGAGGAGCGATCATGCGGCCAGGATAGGCCCCGCGCTTGACCCTCACGCGGCGTGAGACCCCAGGGTGGACGACATGGCGGAGCACCTGACCGTGGGGCGCGTGGCCGAGCTGGCCGGAGTGAGCGTCCGCACGCTGCATCACTACGACGGGATCGGTCTCGTCAGGGCCTCGGCGCGGACGGCGGCCGGTTACCGGGCCTACTCGCCCGACGACGTGGAGCGGCTGCGGGAGGTGCTCGGCTACCGGCGGCTGGGCTTCGGGCTGCGCGAGATCGCCGACCTCGTCGACGACCCGGCCACCGACACGGTCGCCCGCCTGCACCGGCTGCGCGGCCTGCTGCTGGAGCAGCGCGACCGGGCCTCCGCCGCGGTCGCCGCCATCGACACGGAGTTGAGGGGACGGGCCATGGGGATCAGGACGACGTCGGAGGACCAGCTCAAGATGTTCGGGGCGCGGCTGTACGAGACCATCGGCGCCGACTACCCGGCGACCCGGCGCACCGAGCCGCGCATCGCCGCCCGGGTCTGGGAGGCGCTCGGCGACGCGCGCACGGTGCTGAACGTGGGCGCGGGCACCGGCTCCTACGAGCCGCCGGACCGGGAGGTGACGGCGGTGGAGCCGTCGGCGGTGATGCGGGCCCAGCGCCCCCGGGGCGCGGCGCGGTGCGTGGCGGCCGCGGCGGAGAGCCTGCCGTTCGAGGACCAGTCCTTCGACGCGGCGATGGCCTTCAGCACCGTGCACCACTGGGACGACCCGATCGCCGGGCTGCGCGAGATGCGCCGGGTGGCCCGCCGGGTGGTGGTGTTCACGTACGACGCCGGCCCGCCCGGCTGGCGCCACCGGTTCTGGCTCACCCGCGACTACCTGCCCGAGTTCGCCGGTCTGCTCGACGACTGGCCCTCGCTGGCCGATCTGACCCGTGCGGTCGGGGGCCGTGCGGAGCCGGTGCTCGTCCCGTGGGACTGCGCCGACGGGTTCTTCGAGGCCCACTGGCGCCGTCCCGAGGCATACCTGGAGGAGGAGGTGCGCCGCGCGGTCTCGGTGTGGACCAGGGTCGGGGCCGAGGCGGAGACGCGCGCGGTGGACCGGCTCCGCGAGGATCTCGGATCGGGCCGGTGGGCGGAGCGCAACCGGGACCTCGTCGCCCTCGACGCGGCGGAGCTCGGCCTGCGCCTGATCGTGGCCTGAGCCCGAGACCGGTCGTGGCCTGAAAGGTCTGAAAGACGGGGAGCCTGCAACGCCTCTGAAGACCCCGGTACGGGAAATCCGGCGCCGATACTCCGATGACCAGCCACAACACTTGTGCGATCATCATGTGTACTCGTCTTTATGAATTATTCACACCAGGCTGGAAGTCGCCGGTGTGTCACCGCTCCGGGGGGAACGGCCTTGCTCACTCGCCCACGTACGCACACGCGCACCCGCGCGAGATCCGGGCGGCGCGCCGTCCGTACAGCGCCGCTGCTCGTACTCTCCGTACTGCTCTCGCTGCTCCTGCCCGCCACCGCCGCCACCGCCGCCACAGGCCAGGAATCCGCCACCACGCGGAACACCGCCGCCGGAGCCGATTGCGCCCACCCCCCACTCAACGGGTACAACTCGGCCCCCACCGCCGCCGATCCGGTCAGCGGTTGCCGCACCTTCACCGCCCCGGCCGCCGGGCTCTACGACGCGTACGCCATCCGCGACGACGGCTACCGCACCCCGCTCCGCGTCGAGGACGCGACCGGTGCGGCCGTCTGCGAGTACTGGATCAGCTGCACGCTCCCGGCCGCAGGCGAGTACACCGTCCGCACCGAGTCCGCGAGCCTGATCATCGACCGCTCCGCCACCACCGGCTGCGAACCGGTCGGACTCGGCCTGTACAAGGGTGAGTTCACCGCCGCCGGTGAGACGGACTGCCTGTCCCTCCCGCTGCCCGCCGGTGCGCAGATCGCCGCCGTGGAGCCCACGAGCTCCGGCGCCCCGCACCCGGCCGTGACGGTCGTCGACGCGGCCGGCGAGGACGCCTGCCCCTACCCGGCCAACCCCGGCAGCGGCACCTGCGTGCTCACCGGCAAGGCCCCCTTCCGGGTGCTGACCGTCAACGACGGCACCGCGAAGCCGACCGGCCCGTACGCCCTCTCGCTGCACCGCACCGACGCGGCGGCCGACTGCCAGGTCCTCCCGGCCGGCGACTTCACCGCCGCCTCGCCCTCCGCCCGCGCCACCACCGGCAACGGCTCCGTAGTGGACTGCCTGACCATCCCGGCCTCCGACCACAGCGTCATGGAGGTCGTCCAGCTCCAGGCCGCCCCCGGCACCGGATCCCTCGCCCACCTCCTCGTCGTGGACACCCAGGGCAAGGAGAGCTGCCGGACCTACACCCCGACCACCTCCACCTGGATCTCCTGCGCCCTCACCCCCGGCGTCGCCCACACCGTCCTCGTCATCGGCCGCGACGCCGCCTCCGAGTACGTCGTGACCCGCCGGGACGTCACCGCGACCGCCAAGGGCTGCGCCGCGAACCCGGCGACCAGGCCCGGCGGCGCCTCCACCGAGGGCACCCTCGGCGCCCCCGGCGAACTGCGCTGCCGCCAGGTCACCACCGGCGACACCGAGGACGTCCTCCACATCGACGCCCGCGACGCCCAGGGCACCGCCACCGTCGCGCTCTTCGGCGACCAGGGCCAGGGCAGCGGCGCCGTCAGCAGCGGCCCCCGCTGCACGGTCGACCGGGCGTGCGCCGTCACCGGTTCCACGCACTACCAGGCGGTCGTCCACGTCCCGGCCGCGAAGAAGGCCGCCGACACCTACCGCTTCGACGCGATCCGCATCGCCGGCGCGGACGGCCCGGCCGCCGAGTGCGACCAGGTGAAGAGCATCGCGTACGGGTACGGCCCGATCACCGGCACCCTGGACGAGCAGCACGCCACCGTGTGCGCCGCGCTGCCCACCGTGTACAGCGACCGCTTCCCGATGGAGATCAGCGACACGACCGGCGCCACCGAGACGGCCGTGCCCGCACTCCACGACCCCAGCCTCGACAACGGCTGCTCGTACTCCACCCTCACCAAGAGCTACGAGTGCCGGGTGATCGAGAGCTACTCCCGTGAGCTCACCCCGAGCATCCTCGTCCTCTCCCTGCCGGAGAAGGCGTCGACGACCTCGTACAAGGCCGAGGCTGTCTGCTCCGGGCTCTGCGGCGGCGAGCGGGTCACCCTCACGAAGGTGTCCCCGAACACCGCGCCCGCCGGGGGGAAGACCACCGTCACGGTCACCGGCTCCGCCCTGCACGAGCAGTCCCGTCTCCTTCTGCGCAACGGCGACCGCGAGATCACCGGCACCACCCTCGCCGTCTCGCCCGACCGCCGCACCCTCACCGCCGAGGTGGACCTGACCGGCGCGCCCGAGGGCGCCTGGTCGGCGATCCTCCTCGGCCGGGGGAACGGCGAGTACGGCAAGCTCTCCTTCACCGTCACTTCGGCCCCGCTCACCAGCACGGCCCCGCCCACCCTCAGCGGGGAGGCCCGCGTCGGCGAGTACCTCACCGCGACGACCGGCACCTGGTCGCCGAAGCCGACGTCGTACTCGTACCAGTGGTACGGCGACGGGAAGCCGATCAGCGGGGCCACCCGGTCCGTGTTCACCATCCCGGCCTCCCTGATGGGGAAGAAGGTCGGCGTCACCGTCACCGCCCACCGGGACACCGCGCCGGACGCCACCGCCTCCTCGGCGACGCTCACCGCCGCCAAGGGCTACCCCCTCGGCTGTGTGGTCTGCCCGGAGGTCAAGGGCACGGTGAAGGTGGGCGCCAAGCTCACGGCCACGAGCGGCACCTGGAACTGGACCCCCAGCTCCGTCGCCTACCAGTGGAAGGCGGACGGCAAGGCGATCTCCGGCGCCACCTCCGCCGGCTACACCGTCCCGGCCTCCCTGCTCGGCAAGCGGCTCAGCCTCACGGTCACCGCCCGCCTCAACGGTTTCGGGGACGGCCAGGCCAACACGGTCGGCGTGAAGGTCGCCACCGGCAGCGCGCCCAAGGCCACCAAGAAGCCCACGATCTCGGGCACCGCGAAGGTCGGCCGCGTCCTCAAGGCCGCCCACGGCACCTGGACGCCCGCCCCGACGTCGTACACCTACCAGTGGTACGCCAACGGCAAGGCGATCTCCAAGGCCACCAAGTCCTCGCTGACCCTCAAGTCGGCCCAGCGCGGCAAGAAGATCACGGTCAAGGTGACCGCCCGCCGCACCGGCCACGCCAACGGGACGGCCACCAGCGCGGCCACCAAGGCGGTCGCCCGCTGACGGACGGAACCACCGCCGCACCGACCGCCCCCGGGGACTGCCCTCCGGGGGCGGTTTCCGTTGCCCTTCCGGGCACTCCGCGCCCGCTCTCGTCGCGCCGACTTGTCCGCCGTGCGGTGAATGCCAGGCTTGTTTATCGACTTTTGCCAAGCGATGGCGACCTCGGGGGGAACCCATGCTGCGTATCCACTTCACCAGCGGAGACCTGGAGAACGTGCGTATCGCGCGTCGACCGGATCCGCTCTGGGAGATCCTCTGCAGCATCTGCTGCCTCCAGCACCGCGAAGGCACGCTCGCCTTCGGCGAATGGCGCCGCACGGCACGGGAGCTGCTGCGCCGGGGCGGCCCGGCCCGCGAGGCGGCCGCCGTCTTACGCAGCCTGATGCCGCGCGCCGCCTACTTCCCGGACTTCCTCACCCCGCCCGTCGAGGAGGACTCCGACGACCTCGGTGCCTACGGTCTGCGCTCCGGTGTCGATCGGGTGCTCTCGACCCCGAAACGGCAACTCCGCCATGAGCTGTCCCTGCTGGCGGCGAGCAGCGGAAGCCCGTGGGCCGGTACGGAGCTGGCCCGGGGCGACACCGGTGCCCTGGCCGTGCTGGGGAACCAGTTCCACACCTACCACCGGGAGTTCATCGAGCCCGCCTGGAACCGGATGGATGCCGAGATAGCCGCCGACACCGCCCGACGCACCCGCTCCCTGGCCCACGGCGGGACGCGCGCGCTGCTGGCGGGGCTGCGGCCGATGGCCGTCTGGGAGCCGCCGGTGCTGACCGCGCGCTATCCGGTCGACCGCGATCTCCACCTCGGGGGCCGGGGACTGCTCCTGATCCCGTCGTACTTCTGCTGGCGCGATCCGATCACGCTGGTGGACGACGGGATGATGCCCGTGCTCATCTACCCGATCGACCGTACGGCCGACGCGCCCGTGTCCACGTCCGCCTCGCTGGGACGGCTGCTGGGCCCGGCCCGCGCTTCGCTCCTGTACGAGGCCGCCGTACGCCCGTCCGCCTCCACCTCCGAACTGGCCGAGGCGACCGGTCTCTCCCTGCCCAGCGTCAGCCAGCAGCTCGCCGTGCTCCGGGAGGGCGGTCTGGTGACCAGCCGCCGCGACGGCAAGCGGGTCCGTCATACGGCGACCCCGCTGGGCCGCCGCGTCCTCCAGGGCTGCTGACCGCCCCGGGGGTCAGGCGACGCGCGGGATGGTCTCGTTGACCTTGGTGGACCAGTTGGTGACGACCGGCTTGTCGACGGTGGCCATGTCGGGGAGTTCGAGGTCGGCCGGGTTGGGGTCGTCCTCGGTGGTGGCGACGATGACGTGGTCGAACTGCACGCCGTATTCGCCGTCGGTGGTCTTGGGGTTGATACCGGCGTACGCGACGGCCGTGCCCGAGAGCTTGATGGGGTCCTCGCCGCCCTGCCCGACCGGGGAGGCGACGCCCTCGGCCTTGGAGCCGAAGGAGACGCTCGGGGTGTTCACGTCCAGGTAGCAGGTGATCCCGGGCTTGGCCTTGGCGGTGAGGCGGTAGTGGCTGATGGGCTGGGCTTCCCAGGTGACCGTGAGGTCCAGGTCGTTGGTGCCGCAGGACTGTCCGTAACCGCTCTTGTCGCCGGAGCCGGAGCCGGAGCCGGAGCCGGAGCCCGAGTCGGAGCCGCTGCCGCTGCCGCTGCCGCTGCCGCTGGTGCCGCCCTTGTCGCCGGAGCCGTTGCTCCCGCCCTTGTCGGCCGAGGAACCGGCGGAGGCCCCGGCGGACGCTCCGGCCGAAGCCCCGGCGGAGGCGCCGGCCCCGATGGCCTCCGCGTTGTCCTCGGGGTCGCAGGCGGTCGTGGTGACGGCGAGGGCCGTCACGGCCGTGGCGGCCAGGAGGAGGCGGGCGGAACGGGCGGCGAGACGCGAGCGCATCGTGATCTCCAGTGGCTTCGGGTGAGGGCGTTTCCTGCTGACACCGAAGACCTTAGGGCTGGGTCGATCCTCAAACGATCGCGCGATTGTCCGTGTTCTGTCTCACTGGATCGGTTCCATGAAAGGCCGTCGGATTTCGTGAATCCCCAGGTCAGGAACGGTGGAACGGTGCTCCCGGAGAGGCGTGTCCCGGCCGGGAGCGTCGCGCGGGCGGGCTGTGGCGGTCAGGCGGAGAGGACCTGGTGGAGGGCTTCGAGGCCGTCGCTGTAGATCTTCTCGAACACGTCGACCGCCTCTTCGTCGGTGGCGTTGAGCGGGTTGAAGCGCCCGGACCACTGGACCTCGGCCATGTCCTCCTGGCCGGGCACCGCGTGGACCCGGAGAGTCGCGATGTAGTCGTCGACGGGAAACGGGGACTCGACGATGACGTAACTCAGAGAGCGTTCGGCGTCGTTGAAGCTCACCAGCCGCTCGACGATGACGATGCTCTCCGGGTTCGACGGGTCCTCCAGCCGGCGGACCCGCCCGCCTTCGAGCATCGTGCTCTGCGGGACGTACGGAAGCCACTCGGGCAGGCCGTGGAAGCCGCCGACGAGGTCCCACACCTTGGCGGGCGAGGCGGGGACCGTGCGGGTGATGGACGTCGAGGCCATGGTCTTTTCTCCTTGATCCGGTTGCATGCGGGGCGAGTTGGGCGCCATGAGGAAGGGGTGCCCGGCGGGGGCTTCCTGGCTAACTGCGCGGACGCCCTCCGCGACACGGCCGCCCGGCCGCACGCTTTCGCCGGAGACAAAAGGACGCGCGCCCCGGTCCCGGTCCCTCGCAGACTCCAAGGGAGCGGCGCGGTACGGGAGACAACTCCACTGATTCGGAAGGGATTTCAACGTCAGGCACGTCTAGTCGAGCCTGTCGCAGGCGGGGCAGTGGCCGGGAACGGGGGCCCGGTAGGCACGGTCGCAGGTGTCGCAGTTCTGGAGGGGGTCGGTGAGTACGACGGCCCGGGGCGGCGAGGGGAGGTAGGTCGTGAGGCGGTAACGGAGGAGTTTGACGGGGTGCTTGAGCGGGCGCGGGAGATCGTTGGTGAGGGCGTGGCGGAGGGCGCTGGGGGTGGTGTCGCGCTCGAACCAGGTGGCGGCGAGAGGTGCGAGGAGTGCGACGTCGTTCCCGGTGAGGGTGATCTCGGGGGCGTGGCGGTGGAGGTCGGAGAGGAGAGAGGTGGCGGCGAGTGTGTACTTGGGGTGGGGCTCGTGGGGGTGAGGCTCGCGGGGGTGGGGGAGCCGGGCCATGGGGGCCGCCTTGGCCGCAGGTGAAGGCATAGGCGCAGGCGCAGGAACAGGCGCAGGAACAGACACAGGCGCAGGAACAGGCGCAGGAACAGACACAGGAACCGGCGCAGGCACAGATACAGACAGAGGCGCGGGCACAGGCACCGGCGCAGGTGCGGACACAGGGACTGGGGCGGGGGCCGGTTGGTGACGTGCGGGACGGGGGTCCGGGCGTCGGTGACCGGTCTCCGCTTCCTTTGCCCGGGAGGCGGTTGCTCGGGAGGCGGTTGCCCGGGACACGGTTGCCCGGGGCTGGTTGTAGGAGCGGGTGCGGGTGACGATCTGGCCGTTGGCGAGGTGCTCGGTTTCGCGGCTGAGGTAGCCGTGGGTTTCGAGTTCGCGTAACGCCTTGGCGATGCGGGTTTCGCCTTCGGGGAAGCGTTCGGCGAGGTGCTTGATGGTGATGCGGGCGCCGTCGGGGAGCGACTGGATGTGGGTGGCGAGCCCGATCGCCAGCAGGGTCAGTTCGCGGTGCTGGGCGAGGTGGTTGCCGATGACGGTGAACCGGCTGGTGTGCCGGGTGTTGACGTGTTCGACGCCGCGTACGGCGGACACGGGGCGCGCGGGCGCGCTAGCCTGCTGGGTACCCATTGGGGAAGCTCTCTTCTTCCTCGGTGGTCAGGCCCTCGGTTGGGAGTGGAAGTCCCGGTCGGGGGCCGACGTATGTGGTGTGGGGTGGTGTTGGCGTGAGCATATGCCCGCAAGCCGCACCAATATCCAGCCCAGTTGGCCAAAGTCACCCAAGTGGGTGACGTAGGGGCCCGCAGGTTACAGACGGGGTGGGTTGGGTTTTTTCAACGTCCTCAAGACAAAGGCCTTAAAAGCTTTTTACGTCGTGGATCGCCGGGTCCCGGCTCGCCGAGACCCGGTTGACCGGGCCCCGGTTCGCCGCGACCCGGCGATCCACGATCCGGTTAACGGGCCGACGTGTGGACCGGCTTTCCGGGCATGGGGCGGTTGGTCTTCATGGTGTGGTGGATCCAGTCCGCGTAGGCGGGGGCGCTGCTGTAGAGGCCGGGCCCCTGCGAGCAGGGCACGCCCGGGGCGCCGGGGCCCGAGGTGACGCCGATCAACTCCCAGCGCCCGTTGCGGCCCCTGGTGATCTGCGGGCCGCCGGAGTCCCCGAAGCAGGCCATGGAGCCGGGCTTGGTGGTGATGGTGCAGAGCCGGGTGCGGTCCGCGTAACCGGGGGCGCATTCGGACTCCGCGCCCCTGCGGGTGTCCAGTTCCTGGAGCCGGTCGGGGAAGGCGAACTCGGTGTCCACGGTGGTGCCGAAACCGAGCAGCCTGGTCGGGGTGCCGGGCTTCCCGGGCTGTCCGGCGATCCGGATGGGCCGCTGGGTCACGGGGCGGTCCAGGCGTACGAGGGCGACGTCGTCCTTGTTGGCGAACGCGTTGTCGCCGTTCACGTAACCGGGGTGGACGAAGGTCCGGTCGATCCCGCGTACGGTGCCGCCGGACTTCCGGTCCGCGCTGCCGACGCGCACGATGCCGTCCAGTTCGAGCCCGTCGCCCCGCACGCAGTGGGCCGCCGTCAGCACCCACTGCCGGTCGATGAGCGACGCCCCGCAGTTGCCGTCCTCCAGGCCCTGGGTGGGGGCCGACATGGGGATGGTCGCCATGAACGGGTAACTCTCGCTCGAATCCGACCCGTTGACGATCGCCGAGGCGTTGCCCGCCAGGGCGGTCGCGCCGACCGTGGCGGCGAGCAGTCCGACAGCTGCGGCCCGGACGGCACGGCGACGGGGGCGACGGGAACGGGTACGGGCCGGGGAGGGGCGGGTCGCGGCGGAGGGGGACGCGGCAGGGTCGGGTGAGGGGGTGCGGAACGCGGAGAGGCTGAACACGGAGGGGTCCTTCTTGCTCGGTGGATCCTTGCGTATTCAGCCTCGGCGTTCCGGCCCCGGCGGCCCATCCGGGCAGCAGGCCACCCCGGGGTACGGAAAACCCCCGCCCGGGGCGGGGGCGGCCCGCCCGGTGACGGGGCGGGCCGGGGTGGATCAGCCGCCGACCGGGACGGCCTCCTCGGCGGAGGTGTGCCAGTTGGTCACGGCGGGGGAGTCGACCGTGATGGTGTCGATGTTCAGCGTCTCCGGATTCGCGTCGCTCTCGCCGGTGGCCACGACCATGATGCCGATCTCCAGGCCGCCGTTCGTGTTGGTGGTCTTCGGAGTCATCCCGGCGTAGGCGGTGGTGGCGCCGCTCAGCTTGATTTCCTTGGCCGGGGTCTGGTCGAACGGCTTCGCCTCGGTGCCGTCGGAGCCGAAGGCCACGGTCGGGGGGTTGGCGGGGAGGAAGCAGGTGATGCCCGGCTTCGCCTTCGCGGTGATGAGGAGGTAGCCGCCCGCCTGGCTCTCGGTCCTGGTGCCCCAGGTGAGGTCGTTCGCGCCGCAGACCTGGCCGACCTGTCCCCGGCCGGTGCCGCCGTCGGTGCCCGAGCCGCCGGCCTGGTCGCTCCCCTTGTCCGAGCCCTGGCCGCTGTCCGCGCCGGAGGAGCCGGACGAGGCGGCGGCGGAGGCGGAGTTCTGCGGGGCGGCGCTGTCCGCGCCCCCGTCGCCACCCGGGTCCTCGCAGGCCGTCATCAGCATCGCGCCGCCCACGAGCACAGCGGATACGAGAAAGGCCTTGCGCCGGTTGCCGGACATGAGAAAACCCCTTGCTGATCGATGACGTGCTGATCTGCGGCCTGCCGCGAAGCTCCGTCGGCCCCGCGCCGCCCGCTTGATCACTATGAGGGAACCGCGAGGTCAGAGGGGGTGGAAGTCCCCGTATCCGGACGTCGTTGTGGCATGTCCGTGACATGATCGCGATGTGGTTGCCCCTCCGTCGAACCGGGGGTTTCCCCATGGCCGTCCCTCGAAGGCGGCCGCGCTCGCGGTCGCCGGACTTGCCGGGTGCGGTCTGGTCATGGGGAGAAGGCGGAGGACACCAGCACGCTGTGCGGGAAGATCACCTCCGTACGGCTGGAGAACCGGCCTCGGGGAACATCGGTGCAGCGGTTATCGGTGAGAACGATCACGGGGCCGTCCAGCACAGTGATCCACTGCGCCGCTGGGGTTCGGTGAAACGCCTCTGGCCTGGTGCGAAGCTGGCCACGGTCCGGCTCGTGCCAGTGGAATTTCTGAGCGATGAGCAGGCCGAGGCGTACGGGACGTTCGCCGAGGAGCCGACGAGGCCCGAGCTGGAGCGGTTCTTCTTCCTGGACGACGCGGACCGGGAGCTGGTGGAGTCGAAGCGGCGCTCGCACAACCGGCTGGGCTTCGCCGCTCAGCTGACGACGGTGCGCTACCTCGGGGTGCTCCTGGACGCCCCGACCGACGTGCCGGTGGAGGTCGCGGGCTACCTGTCCGAGCAGCTGGACATGGCCGAGCCGGACCCGGACTCCGTGCCCGGCGACGTCGGCCACCTCGCGCAGCCCTTCGGCCGGACCGCGACTGCGGGCCGCCCGCCCCGCGGCCCTCCGCTTCGCCGGGCCCCGCCCGCACCCCGGGCGGCAGCGGCGCGAGGTCCTGGGACACCCTTCCGTCCCGGCTGTGATTCACGTCACTGCCGGCGGCTCGGTGCAGCACCTGGCCCCGTTCCGCCGTCATGGGGGCAGTGATCGGGACGGGACGAGGAGAGGAGGTCGGCGGGTGAGGTTTCGCAGGAGCGGTCCGGGCATCGGATTCACGGAGTTCGTCGCACAGCGGTCGGGAGCGTTGTTCCGCGCCGCGTATGCGCTGACCGGTGACGTGCACGTGGCCGAGGATCTGGTGCAGGAGGCGCTGGAGCGGGCGTGCCGACAGTGGCGGAAGGTCTCGGTGGCGGACTCGCCGGAGGCGTACGTGCGCAAAGTGCTGGTCAACCTGGCCAACGACCGCTGGCGGCGGCTGTCGCGCCGGGGCGAGCGCCCCGGGCTGTCGGGGGTGCCCGAGACGGCCGACCCCCGGGACCGGTTCGGGCAGGTGGATCTGCGCGCGGAACTGATCGAGGCACTGCTCGGGCTGCCGATGGGCATGCGCAGCGTGGTGGTCCTGTACTACCTGCACGATCTGGACGTCCGGCAGATCGCCGATGTCCTGGACATCTCTTCGAGTGCGGTGAGGTCCCAGCTCGCCCGCGGCCTGGCCAAGCTGCGCGATTCCGTATCGGGCGCCCAGGCGCCGCACACACCGTCGGCCGCTTTCGGAGGTACGAAGTGACGAACACGTCGTCCGGACCGGCCCCGTTCGAGCCGGGCCTCGAAGCCGAGCTGCGTGCCGCGGTGGCCTCCTTCGCCGACGGGCCGACGGCGCCGGTCGTCGATGCGGCCGCGATCGAGCGAGCCGTCAGCCGCAGCCGCACCCGCCGGGCGCTCCTCGGCACCGCTGCGGCGTGCTGCGTGCTGGCGTGCGCCACGGTGGGGTTCTTCGCGCTGAAGCCCGTGCCGCCCGCGCCTGGTGCCTCCCCGTCCCTGTCCTCACCGGCGAACGGGGCGTGCACCCCGCTCGCCACCGGCACCCCCAAGAGCGGAAGCGCCGATGCGACTCCGACACAGGAGCAGGAGCAGACCGCAGGAGCGGGCATCGAGCTGCCGGACCTGGCCGGCATGCCGGTCGAACAGGCCGGAAGCCTGCTGCGCGGACTCGGACTGAGCTGCACGATCATGCGGCACACGGACTGGAACGCTCCCGCCGGGCAGGTGATCAGCAGTCAGCCCAGGGGCGGCGCAGAACCGGTGGCACCGGGCTCGTCCGTCCTCCTGCTGGTCTCGACGGGCAAACCCGGCGGAACCTGAGCGACCGGGCCCTTCGGCCCGCGCACCGGCCGAGTGACCCAGGGGCCGGTGCCGGGCAGTCCGTCGACCGCGGCGCACCGGCTGGACGCCCGCCCCTCCGGGCCGCTGCCGGATGGGCACCCGTTCAGCCCAGGAGTTCGCGGAGCCCGGCGGTGTCGATGACGCGGGCCCGGGACGGGAAGACCTTCTCGACGAGGACCCGGTGGACCTCCGGGTCGCGGTCGGCGACACAGTCGGACAGGACGTAGAGGCGGAAGTCACGGTCGGCGGCGTCCATCACCGTCGACAGGACGACGCCGCTGGTGCTGATCCCGGCGAGGACCAACGTGTCGATGCCGCGCTCGGCCAGTCGGGCGTACAGGTCGGTGGTGGAGGCGGCGCCATAGCGGACCTTGCGGACGACGATGTCGCCGTCCTGCGGGGCGACCGCCGGGTGGAACCGGGTGGTCCCGTCCTCGTGGTGCATCGCCTTCGCGGCGGCGGCCGCGCCGAAGGACACATTGCGGTCGGGGACGGCGTCCCAGTCGTCTTCCGTGAAGGCGACCCGGACGTGTCCGACGGTGCCCCCGGCGGCCCGGACATCGGCGATCGCGCCCGCCACCCGGGCGAGGAGCGCGTCGGGTTCGGGGGCGAGCGGGACGATCCCGTTCTGGAAGTCCATCGACAGCAGCGCGGTCCGCCCGGCGACGAGGGCGGGAGCGGCGGGGGTGGTCATCGCGGGTCTCTCCTTGCGGGGTTACGGGAATCGGGGCGGCGGGAAACGGGGCCGGGGCCCGCGTACGGCGGTGCGGTGAAGGTCCGGCCGAAGGGCTTGCGGGCGGGCGCCCGGGTATCGCGGGCTCGGCCCCGGCGGAGGCCGCTCTCACCGGGAGCCTTCGCCCAGGTCGATGTCGGCCAGCCGCTCCAGGAGCTCGATCGCCCTGCCCACGTCCGTGTGTCCGTCCGCCGCCACGACCCGGTCGACGGCGCGGGCCAGGAAGGCGGCGCGGCCCGCGAGCAGCCTGTCGATCAGCGCGGTCGCGGAGCCGTCGGCACTCATCAGCTTCTTGCGGCCGTCCCGCGGATCCGGCTCGCGGTGGACCAGGCCCGCCGCCTTGGGCACGGCAAGGCTCTGGGCGAGGGCCTGCGCGCCGACGTGCTGGGTCGCGGCCGGCCGGGCCGCCGTGACGGTGCGGGTGTCCGGCAGGGGCCCGAGGTCCTGGGGTCGGCCGTCAGCGTTTGGCCGAGTTCGCCCGGGCGGAGCGGATCACGCCCGCCGCGGCGATCAGGAAGCCGACGCCCATCAGCATGCAGAGCGACCAGGCGATGGACGGCAGGGGATGGGTGCCGAGGAAGAGCGGGGCCATGGTGGCCAGGGTGGACAGCGCGCCGACGAAGAAGACGATCGCGCCGATCCGGACCAGCCGGTCGCCCGCGCCAGAAGGTGTAGTACTCACCCCGCCAGGGTATGTCCCGGCGGCGACGAACCGCTGTTCGGCCACCGGGGTCCCCGAGGGGTGTCGTTTCCGGACAGAGTCCGGATGATCAGGCTTGACGGCGGGTACCCCCCCTGGGGAGGCTGCTGCCAGCAGGGGACAGCACCACCACTGGATAGCCTGACCTGCTGAGGCTTTGTTCCGGCATACGGGCATACGGGTTGAGATGGGGTGCGTGCTTTGCCGACTGGCAAGGTCAAGTGGTTCAACAGCGAGAAGGGCTTCGGTTTCCTTTCCCGCGACGACGGCGGAGATGTCTTCGTGCACTCCTCCGTGCTGCCCGACGGCGTGGACGCCCTCAAGCCGGGACAGCGCGTCGAATTCGGCGTCGTCGCAGGTCAGCGTGGGGACCAGGCGCTCTCGGTGACGGTTTTGGACCCGACCCCCTCCGTCGCGGCCGCACAGCGCCGCAAGCCGGACGAGCTCGCGTCCATCGTGCAGGACCTGACCACCCTGCTGGAGAACATCACCCCGATGCTGGAGCGCGGCCGGTACCCCGACAAGGCGGCCGGCAAGAAGATCGGCGGTCTGCTGCGCGCGGTGGCCGATCAGCTCGACGTCTGACCGGATCGACCTCCGGCCGGCTGCCCGGCTCGACGTCCGACCGGCTCGACGTCTCACGTCCGACCCGGCCCCCGAACGGTGGCCGGGATCAGACGAACGCCAGTGCGTCCGGGGCGAGGGGCGGTACGAGTCCCTCGGCCGCCGCGCGGGTCAGCAGACCCCGGATCGCCGCGTAGCCGGCCTCGCCGAGGTCGGCGGTGAACTCGTTGACGTACAGCCCGATGTGCTGGTCCGCCACGGCGGGATCCATCTCCTGGGCGTGCTCCAGCACATAGGGGCGGGACGCCTCCGGGTCGTCCCAGGCCGCCCGCACCGAGGCGCGCACCGACTCGGCGAGCAGCTTCAGGGTCTCCGTACCCAGCGAGCGCTTGGCGATGATCGCGCCCAGCGGGATCGGCAGCCCGGTCGTGTCCTCCCAGTGGCGGCCCATGTCGGCGAGGTTGTGCAGCCCGTAGTTCTGGTACGTGAACCGGGCCTCGTGGATCACGAGACCGGCGTCCACCTTCCCGTCCCGCACCGCGGGCATGATCTCGTCGAACGGCATGACGACGATCTCGCCGACCCCGCCCGGCACCATCTCGGCCGCCCAGAGGCGGAACAGCAGATAGGCGGTGGAGCGCTCGCTCGGCACGGCGACGGTCCGGCCCGTCAGGTCCGTACCCGGCTCCCGGGTGAGGACGAGCGGGCCGCAGCCCCGGCCCAGCGCCCCGCCGCACGGCAGCAGCGCGTACTCGTCGAGGACCCACGGCAGCACCGCGTACGAGACCTTCAGGACGTCCAGCTCACCGCGCTCGGCCAGGCCGTTGGTGATGTCGATGTCCGCGAAGGTGACATCGAGGGCGGGCGCGTCCGGGATCCGGCCGTGCGCCCAGGCATCGAAGACGAAGGTGTCGTTCGGGCAGGGCGAGTAGGCGATCCGGAGCGGGGCCGCCGGGGCGGGCACCTGGTCAGGCGTCGTGGTGGTCATGGCTGGTCCAACCTTCCAGTACGGGGGCGAGCTTCCCGAACGCGGTGGCGAGGGCGGTCAGGGCGTCGCCGATGCGCCAGGCGTCCCGGTCGCGCGGGCCGACCGCGTTCGACACGGCCCTGATCTCCAGGACGGGCACGCCGGCGAGCCCGGCGGCCTCCGCGACCCCGAAGCCCTCCATCGCCTCGGCGGCGGCCGCCGGGTGCGCGGCACGCAGGGCGGCGGCGCGCTCGGCGCTGCCGGTCACGGTGGAGACGGTGAGCACGTCACCGGTGGCCGCGCCGGTGGCGTCGGCCACGGCCCGGACCAGCGACCGGGGCGGGAGGTGCTGGTCGCGCCCGAAGCCCAGGCCGGTGACGGGCACGAAGCCCTCGGGCGTCTCGGCGCCCAGGTCGGCGGCGACGAGACGGCCGGCCACCACGAGGGAGCCGACCGGGGCGAGCGGGGCGAAACCGCCGCCGATCCCGGCCGACACCACCAGGCCGTAACCGTCCCCGGCCGGGCCGCCGGCGGCCAGTGCGAAGGCCGTCGACGCCGCCGCGGCGGCCGGGCCCACACCGCCCGCCAGCACGTCGAAGGGGCCCGCGCGGTGGATCTCCGCACCGGGCACCCGGCGCACGGAAGGCTCCCCGAACATGCGCGTGACCGCGTCCCGTTCCACCGGGACAGCGGTCACGACGAGCACACGCACGGAAGAACTCTCCGGAGTCGGGAAGAGGCCGGAAACCGGCCGGGCGACGGTCGGAAGACGGTCAGGAGGACTTCTTCAGCTCGAAGTGCCAGACGCCGACGAGCTGCTTGTCCTTGGTCTCCACGATGGAGATCTGCGTCTTGTCCGCCGTCTCACCGGTCTGGCTGGAGAAGAACGCGGAGCCCGGGATGGACCGGTAGGTCTTCGTGTACGGCTCCTGCTCGGCCTGCTGGCCGTTGATGAACAGGGTCCAGCCGTTGTCCGCGATCTCGGGGTCGACGCCGAAGCGGACCTTGTCGTCCATCGCGACCTCGACGGACTTCTCCGCCTTCTTGTTGAGGCAGCTCTGGTACTCGGACTTCTTGAGGGCCTTGCCGTCGTTGTAGCAGGACGCCTCGGTGCTCACCGAGTTGCCACCGACCGTTACGGTCGCGAGCGGCGTCGGCTTGTCGCAGGCGGAGAGGACGAGGAGTCCCGCGGACACGGCACCAAGAGCGACGCCGATTCGACGGCCCTTACCGGAGAAGAACGCAACGGTCATGGGCCGAAGGCTATCGGGCGCTCCGGTTCACGCCACGCGGGGGTGCGGCGAGCCGCGTCGTGCGGCGCCCACCAGACCCCGTACGGACGTTGCGGCGCCGAGGGCGAGGAGGCCCGCCGCGACCGCCATGCCCAGTACGCCGTTGAGGGGCAGGGCGATGCCGATACCGCCCCCGACCACCCACGCCATCTGGAGCGCCGTCTCGGACCGGGCGAACGCGGAGGCCCGCACCTCCTCCGGTACGTCCCGCTGGATCATCGCGTCCAGCGACAGCTTCGACAGGGCCAGGGTGGAACCCGCGACGGCGCTCAGCGCGGCGACCGTCACCGTGCCGAAGAACAGCGCGGCGAGCACCGCGGTGGCCAGGGCCAGGGCCAGCACCGCCACGACGATCGCCTCGGGGGCGCGGGCCCGGAGCCAGGAGCCGACCGCCGTACCGATCGCGTTCCCCGCCCCGGCGGCGACGCCGACGACGCCGAGCGAGACGACGGCGCTCTGCCCGGGGAACGGGTGCTCGCGCAGCAGGAAGGCCAGGAAGAAGATCAGGAAGCCGGAGAGCGCGCGGTGCGCGGCGTTGGCCTGGAGACCGTTCAGTACGGACGGGCCCACCGAACGCAGTCCGGGGCGCCTCTCCCCGTTGTCCTTCCGGCCGCCCCGCCCCGTGCCGGACCGGGAGACCGCCTCGTGCGGCGGGACCAGCCGGGCCCGCCGCTCGCCCTTCGCGGAGTCGACCTTGCCCGGCAGCGTGAAGGCCAGCACGGTCCCGCCGAGGAAGACCACGCACGCCCCGTACAGCGGCCAGGCGGACCCGACGAGCTGGAGCCCGGCCCCGATCGGCGCGGCGATCCCGGTCGCCAGCAGCCCGGCCAGGGTCACCCGGGAGTTCGCCTTCACCAGCGAGAAGCGCGGCGGCAGCAGCCTCGGCACCACGGCGCTGCGCACCACCCCGTACGCCTTCGAGCAGACCAGGACGCCCAGCGCGGCCGGATACAGCTCCAGCCCGCCGGTGGCCACCGCACCCGAGAGGGCGACCGCGAGCACCGCACGGGCCAGCATCGACGCCGCCATCGCGGCGCGGCGGCCGTGCGGCAGCCGGTCCAGGAGCGGGCCGATCACCGGGGCGAGGAGGACGAACGGCGCCATCGTCACGGCCAGGTAGAGGGCGACCCGGCCGCGGGCCTCGTCGGTCGGCACGGAGAAGAAGACCGTCGAGGCGAGCGCGACCGTGATCATCACGTCGCCCGCGCCGTTCACGGCGTGCAGCTCGATCAGCTTGCCGAGGCCGGACTCCCCGGCGCCGTGCGCGTGCGTCGCCCGCCGGACGGCGCGGGCGGTGCCGGTGAACGGGGCGCGCAGGGCGCGGCCGACCGCCCGGCCCGTCCTGCGGACCGGCCCGGGGTCCTGGTGCGACCTGGCGGCAGCCACGTCGCCATACTGCCCCAGAGGCGGTCGGGACGTACGGGCTTCGGCGCACGGCGCGCCCCGTACGGTCAGCGGTCCGGCACCGCGTCCCGGCGGACGTGCCCGGCGGCCCGTTCGCGGACGGAGGGTCCCGGACACGACACCGGATACGGCCTCGTTTGGGACGGGCAGGTGGGCGGGGCGCGGCGGAGAGGGTAGCGTGCGTAGCGCGCCACCGGCGATTGTTCTCGGCCGCGCGCCTCTCGGCGATCCCGCAGAATGGGAAGCGAAAGGTGTGCCCGAGGCAGGCAACAACGGGTGTGGACGTCGACGCGGCCCCCAGGTCCGCTCCGCCCGCGTCCGTCATGGCCGAAACCGATGGATGTGCTGGCGGCGCTCGTGAGACTGGCGTAGGAGAGAAGCGAGACCTGTGAGTGCTGCGACGACGCGAAGCCGTACGGCCCGTGCGGCCCGTACCCCCGTTCCCGACCGCCTGTGCGCCGAGGCGGTAGACCTGGCCCGGTCGGCCGCCGAGGAGGCCGCCGCCCCGGGGATCGTGGGCGAGCATGTGGCCGTGGTCTCCGAGGGGGACCGGGTCGTCACCCACTTCTTCGAGTGCAAGGAGCCGGGCTACCGGGGCTGGCGCTGGGCGGTGACCGTGGCCCGGGCCTCCCGCGCCCGGTACGTGACCATCGACGAAACGGTGCTGCTGCCGGGCAGTGACGCCCTCCTCGCCCCGGAGTGGGTGCCGTGGAGCGAGCGGCTGCGCCCCGGCGACATGGGCCCCGGCGACCTGCTGCCCACCGAGGCGGACGACATCCGTCTGGAGCCCGGCTACACCGGCGAGGACGAGCCGCCGCCGAACTCGGTGGTCCCCGAGGTCTCCCACGAGCTGGCCGAGCGGGCCGACGCGGAGGACGCCGAGCTGACCACCCGGCCCGCGACGACGACCCGGGGATCGATCGCGGCGGTCGCGGACGAGCTGGGCATGCGGCGGGCCCGGGTGCTGTCCCGGTACGGGCTGCGCATGGCGGCCGACCGGTGGGACGAGGAGTTCGGCGCCCGGACGCCGATGGCGCAGGCGGCCCCGGCCACCTGCTCCTCCTGCGCCTTCCTGGTGCCGCTGGCCGGGTCGCTCCGGCAGGCGTTCGGGGTCTGCGCCAACGAGTTCGGCCCGGCCGACGGGCGGGTCGTCTCGCTCGCGTACGGCTGCGGCGGCCACTCCGAGGCGGCCGTCATGCCGAAGACGCCGAAGCCCGCGCCGCACGCCCTGGACACGATGCGGGTCGACGAGTACCCGCTCCGTCCGGCCCGCGACTCCGGGTCGGTCCCGGCGGAGGCGGACGGGCCGACGGAGGACCTCGGCCACTCGTAGGGCCCGTCCCCGTCCCCGTCCCGGGCGGCCGCACGGCCCGGGGCGCGTACGGTCCGCGCCTCCGGGGGATCCCGGTCACGCGTCGGTGCGGCGCGGTCCGGGGGCGCGTACCGGCCCCCGGCCCCGGCCGGTTCCGGCGCCGCCCGCGTACGGGCACGCCCCCGGGCCGCCGCATTCCGCAGGTGGGCAGCGCCCGAACCGGTCGATGCCCCGTCCCGTGGCCACGCCCCGCGCGAGGACCCGGTACCTTCGGGCGCACACTGGGCCCCATGGGCCGTGCGTGACCGGATACCGGAAAGAGCGGAGCAGAGCGTGGGCATGAATGCGACCGAGGGGGCCGACCCGTTCGGGACCGCGCGACTGCGGCGCGGAGTGCTCGACTCCTGGGGCGCCGGCCCCACCCGGTTCCGCGAGGACGCCAACGCGGAGGAGGAGCTGGCGCTCGGCGGCTACCGCGACCGCCTCGTCGTCGAGCTGGCCCAGAACGCCGCCGACGCCGCCGCCCGCGCCGGTGTCCCCGGCCGCCTCCGCCTCACCCTGCGCCCCGCCGGGCCGGACGGCCCCGCCGTCCTCGCCGCCGCCAACACCGGGGCACCGCTGGACGCCACCGGCGTCGAGTCGCTCTCCACGCTCCGCGCCTCCGCCAAGCGGGAGGGGCACGAGGGCGCGGTCGGCCGGTTCGGTGTCGGCTTCGCCGCGGTCCTCGCGGTGAGCGACGAACCCGCCGTGGTCGGCCGGCACGGCGGCGTCCGCTGGTCCCTCGCCGAGGCCCGCGACCTCGCCGCCGGGGCCGCCACCGCCAGCCCCGGACTCGGCGACGAACTGCGCCGCCGCGACGGCCACGTTCCGCTGCTCCGGCTCCCGCTGCCCGCCGAGGGCACCGCACCCGAGGGCTACGACACCGTCGTCGTCCTCCCCCTGCGCGACGGCACCGCCGAGGACCTGGTGGACCGGCTGCTCGCCGCGGTCGACGACGCCCTGCTGCTCACCCTGCGCGGCCTCGAAGAGATCGTGGTCGAGACCCCCGGGACCGTACGCACCCTGCGCCGCACCGAACACGGCCCGTACACCCACGTCGAGGACACCGCGCACGGCACCAACCGCTGGCGCACCGTCACCCACCACGGCCCCGTCGGACCCGAACTGCTCGCCGACCGCCCCCGCGAGGAGCGGCTGCGCCCGCACTGGTCGGTCACCTGGGCCGTGCCGGTGGACGCGGAGGGCGCCCCGGTCCGCCCCCGCACCCTCCCCGTCGTCCACGCCCCGACCCCCACCGACGAACCCCTCGGCGTCCCCGCGCTGCTCATCGCCTCGCTGCCCCTGGACACCGCGCGCCGCCACTTCGCCCCGGGACCGCTCACCGACTTCCTGGTGGAGCGCGCCGCCGACGCGTACGCCGAACTGCTCGCCGCCTGGCGGCCGGTCACCGCCGCCACCGTCGACCTGGTACCCGGCCCGCTCGGCACCGGCGAACTCGACGGGAGGCTGCGCGCCGCGATCCTGGAGCGGCTGCCGCGCGTCGCGTTCCTGGCCCCCGCCGCCCCCCGCGACACCACCACCGACGAGACCGCCGGCCGGTACGACTGGGAGGACGGCCCCACGGACGGCCCCACGAGCGCACCCGCCGCCGAGGAGGCCACCGGGGCGCTGCGCCCCATCGAGGCCGAGGTGGTGGAGGGCGTCGGCGCCGAGACCGTACGGGTGCTCGCCGAGGTGCTGCCGTGCCTGCTCCCCGCCGGCCTCGAACGCCGCGCCGAACTGCGCACGCTGGGCGTCGCCCGGGTGCCGCTCACCGAGGCGATCGACCGGCTCGCCGGACTGGAGCGCGACCCCGGCTGGTGGCGGCGGCTCTACGACAGCCTCTCCGGCATCGACCCGGACCGCCTCACCGGCCTGCCCGTGCCGCTGGCCGGGACGCCGGGCACGGACGGACCGGAGGACGGGCCCCTCGCCCCCGTCCTGCCCCGCACCACCATCGGGCCGCGCCAGGTCCTCCTCCCGCTCCCCGACGCCCTCACCGGCCCCGTTCTCGAACGGCTCGCCCGGCTCGGGCTGAAGGTCGCCCACCCTGACGCCGCCCACCCCCTCCTGGAGAAGCTGGGCGCCCTGCCCGCCACCCCGCGCGCCGTGCTGACCACCCCGCAGGTGCGGGCCGCCGTCGCCGGATCGCTGGACGCGGGCGAGATCTGGGACGAGGACGGACTGGACGCCGACGAGCTCGCCGAGACCGTCCTCACCCTGGTGCGGGACGCCGAGCTGGCCCCCGGCGACGAACCCTGGCTGGGCGCCCTCGCCCTCCCCGACGAGGACGGCGAACCGGCCCCCGCCGGCGAACTCGTCCTCCCCGACAGCCCGTTCGCCGCCGTCATGCGCGAGGACGAACTGGCCCTGGTCGACCAGGAACTGGCCGACCGCTGGGGCGAGCAGCCGCTCACCGCCTGCGGGGTGCTCGCCACCTTCGCCCTCGTCCGGGCCACCGACGTCGTCCTCGACCCGGACGAACTCGAACCGCGCGAGGGCGACTTCGCCGAACCCGACGACGCCGGGCTGCTGGACGCCGTCGACGTCTGGTGCGAGGACGTCCTCGACCGGCTCCCCGACAGCCCCGTACCGCCGGTCGCCACCGAGATCGTCGCCGTCCGCGACCTCGACCTCGTCGCCGACGACGCCTGGCCGCAGGCGCTCGCCCTGCTCGCCCGGCCGCCGCTGCGGGACGCGCTGACCCAGCCGGTGCGGGTGCTGCTCCCGGACGGCACCACGCAGTCCGTCCGCCCCTACACCGCCTGGTGGCTGCGCGACCACCCGGTGCTCGACGGCCGCCGCCCCGCCGGGCTGCGCGCCGCCGGCGGCGACCCGCGACTGGCCGGGCTGTACGACGCGGCCGACGCGACCGGCTTCGACGACGCGCAGGTGCTGCACGCACTGGGCGTACGGACCTCCGTGGCCGCGCTGCTCGACGAGCCGGGCGGCGCCGCCGAACTCCTCGGCCGGCTCGCGGACCCGGACCGCCCGGTCGACCCCGTACAGCTGCACGCGCTGTACACGGCGCTGGCCGATCTGGACCCCGAGCAGGTCACGCTGGTGGACGAGGTGCGCGCGGTGGTCGACGGCGAGGTGCGGGTGGTGGACGCGGCGGACGCCCTGATCGCGGACGCCCCCGACCTGCTGCCGCTCACCTCCGGGCTGCCGCTGCTGCCGGTCGCACCGGCGCGGGCGGCGGAGCTGGCCGAGCTGCTCCAGGTCCGGCGGCTCGGCGAGAGCGTGGCGGCGGAGGTGACGACGGAGGGCGAGGAGCACCGCGTACCCGAGTCGGTGCGGGCCCTCCTCGGCGCGGGCACCCCGGACGTGTACGTGGAACACGGCGAGCTGTGCGCGGGCGGTGTCGAGCTGGACTGGCGCCGGACGCCGGACGGCACGGTGCACGCCGCCACGCTGGAGGGCGTCGCGGCGGGGCTGGCCTGGGCGGCGGGGCAGTGGCCGCGGCGCTTCGAGGTCGCGGCGCTGCTGGAGGACCCGTCCCGTACGGAGGAGTTGGCCCGGGACCGCTGGTTCGACTGAGTCGGGGCCGTCCGGCCGGGCCGCCCGCTTCCGGTCGGCCCGGGCGGCCGATCCGTACGTACGTATATGCGCGACCTTCGCAGGAAATCCATTTCCTTGTACAACCCTTTACGCGCCTCGCGGGTCTGGTCTCACGAGTCAGCAGACTCACGTCCGAACCAGCCCCGCCCGAGGCGCGTCCCGCGCCCGCGGGGCCTTCCTCCACGGGGAAATACATGCGAATTCGAGCCACTGTTGCTGCCGTCTCCGGCGCCTTGGCCCTGTCTGCTCTGGTTGTCCCGGCCGCTCAGGCGGGCGACTCCACCCCGAACCTGAACAAGCCGACGTCGGGTGCCGAGGTCTTCGGCACCGCCGCCCGGGGTGCGGCGAAGGCGTCCGCGTTCGCCGCCGCCGACGTGACGGAGCCGGTCATCTCGAAGGTCGTCGTCAACGGCGGCAAGGACATCGTCCTGGGCACCACGGCCAAGAAGACGATCTCCGTCTCCGTCACCGCCTCGCACCCCACCGGCGTCGTCGACGCCTACGTCGACCTGTGGCACGGCACCAACGGGGAGGACCTCGACGGCGCCCTGCTGCCGAACGGCGAGCAGGCCAACTGCACCAAGGTCAACGCGACGACCTCGACGTGCAAGATGACGATCACGATCGACCCGCGCGACGACCTCTACAAGAACTCCCTGGCCGGCACCTGGCACGTCACGGCGGCCGCGCTCTCCGGCGACGAGAGCATCTCGTACACCGACTACTACAGCACCGCCCGGGTCCAGCGGCTGTCGAAGCTGACGGTCAACGCCGCGCCGGAGCCGGTGAAGAAGGGCAAGACCCTCACCATCACCGGCAAGCTCTCCCGGGCCAACTGGGAGACCTTCAAGTACCAGGGCTACGCGACCCAGCCGGTGAAGCTTCAGTTCCGCAAGAAGAACAGCAGCACCTACACCACCGTCAAGACCATCAAGACCAGCAGCACCGGCACGCTGAAGACCACGGCCAAGGCCTCGGTCGACGGCTACTGGCGCTACAGCTTCGCCGGTACGTCCACCACCCCGGCCGTCAGCGCCGCCGGTGACTTCGTCGACGTGAAGTAGTCCGTGAAGCAACGCGTGAAGTAGTTCGTCCCCGTACGCAGCGGAATCCCCCACCGAGGGGGTCCCGCTGCGTACGTATATGCCCTGCCTTCGTGCCCTGCCGGTAACCCCGGCCCCACACCCACGGAGAGACCCTCATGCGTACCCGTTCCGCCGTCGCCGCGGCCTCCGGCGCCCTGGTCCTGTCCGCCCTCGGCCTCCCGGCGGCGCACGCCGCTCCGGTCGCCCCCGTCGTCTCGAAGGTCACCGTCAACGGGGGCAGGGACATCGTCCTCGGGACGACCGCGCCGCGCACGGTCACCGTCTCGGTCACCGCCTCCCACCCCTCCGGCATCGCCACCGGCTGGCTGCTCCTGTGGCACGGCAAGGACCAGGAGGAGGGACTGGACGCCGTCCTGCTGCCGAACGAGGAACGGGCGACCTGCGCCGCGGTGGACGCGACCACCAGCACCTGCTCGCTCACCCTGACCGTCGACCCCAGGACGGACCTGCCGAAGAACGCGGTGGCGGGGACCTGGCACGTACTGGCGGGCGCCCGGGCCGTGGACGGCTCCGACACCTCCTCCGACTTCGCCTCGACCGCCCGGGTGCAGCGCTACTCGAAGCTGACGGTGAACGCCGCGCCCGAGCCGGTGAAGAAGGGCAGGACCCTCACCATCACCGGCAAGCTCTCCCGGGCCAACTGGGAGGACCACGCGTACCACGGCTACGCGGGCCAGTCGGTGAAGCTCCAGTTCCGCAAGAAGAACAGCAGCACCTACACCACCGTCAAGACCGTCAGGACCAGCAGCACCGGCACGCTGAAGACCACGGCCAAGGCCTCGGTCGACGGCTACTGGCGCTACAGCTTCGCCGGCACGTCCACCACCCCGGCCGTGAGCGCCGCCGGTGACTTCGTCGACGTGAAGTGAAGTGAAGTGACGAAAGGGCGGCCCCCGATCGGGGACCGCCCTGCTTCGTGCCGGGACGCGGGCCGCGCGCGTCAGGAGGGGAAGCGCCGCCCGACCAGCCGCCAGGCGTACTCCAGCAGGGCCGACGCCGCCACCGCGATCCCCACCGCCGTCCACGGCATCGTCGTACCCACCAGCTTCAGCGCGAAGAACTCCTGGAGCCACGGCACCACCAGCACCAGCAGGAACGCCAGCCCCATCGCCAGCACCAGGCCGATCCGCCACCAGGTGTACGGACGGGCGATGATCGCCAGCACCCACATCGAGACCAGGAACAGCGTGAGCGTGGCCGCGCTGGTCTCGGCGTCGAGGGCGTCCGGGCCGGTGTAGTGGTGGCGGGCGATCAGATACGTGACGAAGGTCGCGACGGCCGCGATGACGCCGGACGGGATCGCGTACCGCATGACCCGGCGCACGAAGTGCGGATGGGCCCGTTCCGTGTTGGGCGCGAGGGCCAGGAAGAACGCCGGTACGCCGATGGTCAGCGTGGACAGCAGGGTCAGGTGGCGCGGCAGGAACGGGTAGTCGACCTGCGAGCAGACCACCAGGATCGCCAGCAGCACCGAGTAGACGGTCTTGGTCAGGAACAGGGTCGCGACCCGGGTGATGTTGCCGATCACCCGGCGGCCCTCGGCGACGACGGACGGCAGCGTCGCGAAGCTGTTGTTCAGCAGCACGATCTGGGCGACGGCCCGGGTGGCCTCGGAGCCCGAGCCCATGGAGACGCCGATGTCGGCGTCCTTCAGCGCCAGCACGTCGTTGACGCCGTCGCCGGTCATCGCGACGGTGTGGCCGCGGGACTGGAGGGCGGCGACCATGTCGCGCTTCTGCTGCGGGGTGACCCGGCCGAAGACCGCGTTCTCCTCCACGGCGGTGGCCATCTCGTCCGGTTCGGTGGGCAGCCGGCGCGCGTCCAGGGTGTGCTCGGCGCCCTGCATGCCGAGCTTCGCCGCGACCGCGCCGACCGAGACCGCGTTGTCGCCGGAGATCACCTTGGCGGCGACCCGCTGGTCCGCGAAGTAGGCCAGGGTCTCCTCGGCGTCCGGCCGCAGCCGCTGCTCCAGGACGACCAGGGCGCTCGGTACGGCGCCGACGGCCGCCTCCGGGCCGTCCAGCGACCCCTGCGCGCGGGCCAGCAGCAGCACCCGCAGGCCCTGCTGGTTGAGCTGCTCGATCTCGGCGAGCGCCGGGTCCTGCTCCGGCAGCAGGACGTCGGGGGCGCCGAGCAGCCAGGTGGAGTCGCGGCCGTCGCCCTCGTCGAAGGCGGCGCCGCTGTACTTGCGGGCCGAGGAGAACGGCAGCGTGGCGGTGCACCGCCAGGACCCGGCGTCCGGGTAGGCGTCCACGATGGCCTGGAGGCTGGCGTTGGGGCGGGGGTCGGAGGCGCCGAGGGCGCCGAGCACGGCGCCCGTGTACTTCTCGTCGGCGCCGCCCAGCGTCCGCACCTCGGTGACGTCCATGCCGCCCTCGGTGAGGGTGCCGGTCTTGTCCAGGCAGACGACGTCCACCCGGGCCAGCCCCTCGATGGCGGGCAGCTCCTGCACCAGGCACTGCTTGCGGCCGAGCCGTACCACCCCGATCGCGAAGGCGACGGAGGTCAGCAGCACCAGCCCCTCGGGGATCATCGGGACGATGCCGCCGACGGTGCGGGCGATCGACTCCTTGATGTTGTTGTCCTTGACGACGAGCTGGCTGATGACCAGGCCCAGCGCGGTCGGCACCATCATCCAGGTGACGTACTTGAGGATCGTGGAGATGCCGGTGCGCAGCTCGGACTGGACGAGCGTGAAGCGGGACGCCTCCTCGGCGAGCTGGGCGGCGTAGGCCTCGCGGCCGACCTTGGTGGCGGTGAACGCGCCACCGCCGGAGACCACGAAGCTGCCGGACATGACCGGGTCGCCGGGCCGCTTCAGCACCGGGTCGGCCTCGCCGGTGAGCAGCGACTCGTCGATCTCCAGCCCGTCGGCCTCGGCGACCGTGCCGTCCACCACCGCCTTGTCGCCGGGGCCCAGCTCGATGAGGTCGCCGAGGACGATCTCCGAGGTGGAGATCTCGGCGGCCACCCCGTCCCGGCGCACCGTGGGCTTCGCCTCGCCGATGACCGCCAGGGAGTCCAGGGTCTTCTTGGCCCGCCACTCCTGGATGATGCCGATACCGGTGTTCGCGATGATCACGAACCCGAAGAGGCTGTCCTGGAACGGCGCCACGAACAGCATGATCAGCCAGAGCACGCCGATGATCAGGTTGAACCGGGTGAAGACGTTGGCCCGGACGATCTCGCGCAGCGAGCGGGAGGACCGGACCGGTACGTCGTTGACCTCGCCGCGGGCGATCCGCTCGGCGACCTCGGCCGCGGTCAGCCCGCGGGGGTCGACCGCCGGGGCGGGCAACTCCACCGGGTGGACCGGATCCAGTTCCGCCCCGGCGTCGATCGTCGCCGGGCCGGGCAGGCCGGTGGAGCCTGCTATGCCCGGGTTGTGCTCATCGGAGGGATTCGATGCCCGCTGCGTCATGGTTTCGACGGTACGGGCAGATGGCCTGAATCACCCACCGGCTGGTACGAAGATCAGACCGGCGGAGGACGTCGACCAGGGGGGAATGGTCCTGTGGGGGTACGGGACGACCGGTGCCGGGGTAGTACGCCCTACTGGACCCGCCCTAAGTGGCGCTCTCGCCGCCCGCGGCCGGAGCGGCGGTGGCGGCCGCTGCCGCCGCCCGCTTGATCGCCGCGTCGCGCTTGCGGACGTACCAGATGCCGATCAGGCCGAGCCCGGCACCGGCCAGGCACGTCCACACCCACCACAGGTGGCCGTGGTCGTCGAACCAGCGGTAGAAGGGGATCTGGACCAGGAAGAGGACGAACCAGAGGATCGTGCCGCCGGTGATGGTGGCGACGACGGGCCCCTCCAGGGGCTCGGGTGCCTCGTGCTTCGGTGTCCACTTCGCCATGGGGTCAGTGTATGGGGCCCCTGTTCGAGTCGTCCCGGAAGCCTTCCGCAGGGCCGAACGGAGGGTGCCGACGCGCCTTCGGGTGGCTGCGCCCGGCCGCTCCAAAACGTTATGAAGCCCTTCCGGCCCAGGTCACCGATGTTCTACGCGCGGAGATAGCGATCTTCACCTTATGTATTCATACTGAATCTGCTTCATAATGACTTGATTTGTTCGTTAGAACGTCCAAATCTCTCTCATTCCTCCCCAACTACGTACGACTGAGGTCATACATGTCCCCCTCGGCCACCGCTCCGGTCGACGCCCAGCAGCCTGCGGCCCCCCAGCCGCAGAACGGTCTGGACCGTTTCTTCAAGATTTCCGAGCGGGGGTCGTCGGTCGCCCGCGAAATCCGTGGCGGATTCGCGACGTTCTTCGCGATGGCGTACATCATCGTGCTGAACCCGATCATTCTCGGCAGCGCGAAGGACATGTACGGCCACCAGCTCGACGGTGGTCAGCTGGTCACCGCCACCGTGCTGTCCGCCGCGTTCTCCACCCTCCTGATGGGTGTCATCGGCAATGTGCCGATCGCCCTGGCGGCCGGTCTCGGCGTCAACACCGTCGTGGCCCTCCAGCTCGCCCCCCGGATGAGCTGGCCGGACGCGATGGGCATGGTGGTCCTCGCGGGCATCGTGGTCATGCTGCTGGTCGCGACCGGGCTCCGGGAACGCGTGATGCACGCCGTACCGACATCGCTCCGCAAGGGCATCGCGATCGGCATCGGCCTCTTCATCCTGCTGATCGGCCTGGTCGACTCGGGCTTCGTCTCCCGCATCCCGGACGCCGCCCACACCACCGTCCCGCTCCAGCTCGGCGGCGACGGCCACCTCAACGGCTGGCCGGTCCTGGTCTTCGTCCTCGGCGCGCTGCTCACCCTCGGGCTGATCGTCCGCAAGGTGCCGGGCGCGATCCTGATCTCCATCGTCGCGATGACGATCGTCGCGGTGATCATCGACGCCGTCGGCGACCTGCCGGCCGGTTCCTGGGGCCTGACCGTCCCGCAGTGGCCGGGCAACCCGGTCGCCACCCCGGACTTCGGGCTGATCGGTGAGGCCAGTCTGTTCGGCGGCTTCAGCAAGGTGGGCGTGCTCACCGGCATCCTGTTCGTCTTCACCGTGCTGCTGTCCTGCTTCTTCGACGCGATGGGCACCATCCTCGGCGTCGGCGACGAGGCCAAGCTGACGGACGCCGACGGCAACTTCCCCGGCATCAACAAGGTGCTGTTCGTGGACGGCATCGCGGTCGCCGCCGGCGGTGGCACCTCCTCCTCGGCCACCACCTGCTTCGTGGAGTCCACGGCGGGCGTCGGCGAGGGCGCGCGCACCGGCTTCGCCAGCATCGTGACGGGCCTGCTCTTCACCGCGGCGCTGTTCTTCACCCCGCTCGCGACGATGGTCCCCTCGCAGGCGGCCACCCCCGCGCTGCTCGCGGTCGGCTTCCTGATCATCTCGGGCTCGGTGCGGGACATCGACTGGAGCGACTACACGCTCTCCATCCCGGCCTTCCTGGCCATGCTGATGATGCCGTTCACGTACTCGATCACCAACGGCATCGGCATCGGCTTCATCGCCTTCTCCGTGCTGCGCGTGGTCGCCGGCCGCTGGCGCGAGGTGCCGGTCCCGATGTACGTGGTCTCGGCGGTCTTCGTCTTCTACTACGCGATGCCGGCCCTCGGCCTCACGTGATCCCTCCGGCCCTGATCCCGGTGTCCCCGTCGGCGTCCCCGGGGCCGTAGAACTTCTCCGTCTCGTCGACGGCCGCCTTGAAGCGTTCGTCGAAGTCGTCGCGAATGAGCGTCCGGACCACATAGTCCTGGACGCTCATTCCGCGTTTCGCGGCATGCTGCCGGAGCCGGTCGAGCAGCTCGCCGTCCACCCGCAGACTGAGCACAGTCGATCCCATGGCCAGCAGGGTTACGTTCCGCTGCGCCGCCCCGTGTCACTTTCCGGAGGTGACTCACTCGTTCGAGTGAGGGATTGGGCGAAGTGCCTCCGCGTGTACACCTCGAATGGTCTTTAGGTTGAGTAATGAGTTACGCTAATGAACATGCCTGACCTGATCCACGACGGCGACAGTGCCGCCGCCGTGAGCTCCCTCCGCTCCGCCGTGATGCTGCTCAGCCGGCGACTCAAGCACCAGCGCGTCGACGAGTCGCTGAGCCCCACCGAGATGTCGGTGCTCGGCACGCTCGCCCGGTGCGGCTCGGCCACCCCGGGCGAGCTGGCCCGCAAGGAGCACGTACAGCCCCCGTCGATGACCCGCATCGTCGCGCTGCTGGAAGCGAAGGGCCTCGTCAGACTGGAACCGCACCCCGATGACCGTCGCCAGAAGGTGGTCAGCCAGACCGAGCGGGCGGAAGCCATGCTCGACGAGAGCCGCTCCAAGCGGAACGCCTGGCTGACCGCCCTCGCCGAGGGCCTGGACGAGGAGGAGTGGGAGACGCTTCGCAAGGCCGCACCCGTGCTGGAGAAGCTCGCCCACCTGTAGCGGGGCGGGCGGCCGCCGGTCCACAGCCGGCGCGCCGCCCGTCCGGCCGCCCCGTCACCCCGTGACCGCAGATGCCCGAGGAGGCGAACCCTTTTGAGTACGGGATCCGGAGCAGACTCCGCCCCCGCACCGACTTCCACCCACGAGAGCAAGCCCGGCGGGACCTTCTCGTCGCTGAGGATACGTAACTACCGCCTGTTCGCCACGGGCGCCGTGATATCCAACACCGGTACCTGGATGGCCCGGATCACCCAGGACTGGCTCGTACTGAGCCTCACCGGCTCCGCCGCCGCGGTCGGCATCACCACCGCCCTCCAGTTCCTCCCGATGCTCCTGTTCGGCCTCTACGGCGGAGTCATCGCGGACCGCTTCCCGAAGCGGAAGCTGCTGCTCGTCAGCCAGGCGGCGCTCGGCCTCTGCGGCCTCGCGCTCGCGGTGCTCACGCTCTCCGGCGTGGTCCAGGTGTGGCACGTCTACCTGATCGCCTTCCTGCTCGGCGTGGTGACGGTCGTCGACAACCCGGCCCGCCAGTCCTTCGTCTCCGAGATGGTCGGCCCCGCCCAGCTCCGCAACGCGGTCAGCCTCAACTCGGCGAACTTCCAGTCCGCCCGGCTCATCGGCCCGGCCGTCGCCGGTGTCCTCATCACCACGGTCGGCAGCGGCTGGGCCTTCATGTTCAACGGCCTGTCCTTCGCCGCCCCGCTCGTCGGCCTGCTGCTGATGCGCCCCGCGGAGTTCCACAGGACCACCGTCGTCCCGCGGGCCAAGGGCCAGCTCCGCGAGGGGCTGCGCTACGTCTCCGGGCGCCCCGACCTGATCTGGCCGATCGTCCTGGTCGGCTTCGTCGGCACCTTCGGATTCAACTTCCCGATCTGGCTCACCGCCTTCGCCGACGAGATCTTCCACGGCGGCGCCGGCATGTACTCCTTCTTCAACATCCTCATGGCGGCCGGCTCCCTCGCCGGAGCCCTGCTCGCCGCCCGCCGCCGCTCCTCCCGGCTGCGGATGCTGGTGGCCGCGGGAACCGCCTTCGGGCTGCTGGAGATCATCGCGTCGATGGCCCCGACCGTCTGGATCTTCGCGATCCTGCTGCTCCCGATCGGCATGATCGGGCTGACGACCAACATCAGCGCGAACACCAGCGTCCAGATGGCCGCCGACCCGGCCATGCGGGGCCGGGTCATGAGCCTCTACATGATGGTCTTCGCGGGGGGTACGCCGGTGGGCGCCCCGATCGTCGGCTGGATCAGCGACGCCTACGGGGTCCGTACCGGCATGGCCGTCGGCGGGGCGTTCTCGCTGCTGGCGGCGGTCGGCGTCGGACTGATGCTGGCCCGCGCGGGCGGCCTCAGGCTCCGGGTGGACCTGCGCCCCGGGCGGCCGCACGTGCGTTTCGTACCCCGCGAGGAGCTGGCCGCCGCGGCCTGACCCCCTCCCCGGGACCCCACCGCCCCGGCCGTGCCCCCACGGGTACCGCCGGGGCGGTGCCACACTCGGCACATGAGCCGTCTCCGACTCTTCGTCGCCGTGCTGCCGCCCGCCCCCGCCGTGGAGGAGCTGCGGCGCGCCGTCGCCCCGCTGCACGCCTCGCCCGAGGCCGCCGGGCTCCGCTGGACCGGCGTGCCCGGCTGGCACTTCACGCTCGCCTTCCTCGGACCCGTGGACGAGGGACTCCTGCCCGAGCTGACGGAGCGCCTCGGCCGGGCCGCCCGCCGCACCGACCCCTTCCCGCTGCGCATTCACGGCGCCGGGCGGTTCGGCGGCCGGGCGCTCTGGGCCGGGGCGGCGGGCGCCCTGGACGAGTTGCGGCTCCTCGCCGAGCGCGCCGACGCCGCCGCCCGCCGCACCGGCATCCCCATGGACGAGCACCGCCGCTACACCCCGCACCTCACCCTCGCCCGCAGCCGTCGTGCCGAGGTCGACCTGCGCCCCTGTGTCGAGGCGCTCGCCGACTTCGAGGGCACGGCGTGGGAGGTCGGCGAGCTGGCCCTCGTCCGCAGCAACCTGCCGGACTCCGGGGTGCCCGGCGAACGCCCCCGGTACGAGGTGGTCGCCTCCTGGGCGCTGGGACACTGAGCCGGGCGGTTAGGCTCGAAGGGTGGATCCCAAGACCAGAAACCGCATCATGGCGGCCGCTCTCGTACTGATGTTCGCCGTCGTCGCCGTGGCAGCCGCCGTCGGAGCCTGACCGGCGCTCCGTCGGGGGCCCCGACACCCGTTTCCGGCGAGCGTGCCGCAGGAGGCCGAACCGGTACGACGGCCCCGCGGCGGTCGGCGCGCGCCCGTCCGCGGACGGCGTACGCCCTCCGCGTGCGGCGGTACCTCCCGTCGCCGGCCGGGCGCGGAGGACGACCGGCCGCTCGGCGCCGAGTCCTTCGACGACCCGTTCCGGCGGGGCCTGCTCACGATCGCCCGCGCGACGAGCGAGGCGGAGCTGGAGTGGCTGGCGACGACCCTGGAGCGGCTGGAAGCCGTCTGAGACGGGAAACCGGATCCCTCGTGGAGTCGGGCGGGGGCTGGGGGACGCCGGGGGCCCGGGTGACGTCAGGGGCAGAGGGTCGCGCGCAGCGCGGCGTTCAGCCGCTTGCCCTGCGCGTCCGTGAGCGGCCGGGCATCGGTTCCGAACCGCTGGGCCGCCAGCGCGTCGGCCTTCGGGGAAGTGATCGAGGAGCACTGGTTCCGCCCGGCGTCGATCGCCCGCTCCTCGTCCACGACGAGCTGAGGGTCGACGGCCGCGATCGCGTCCAGGTACGCGTCCCGGGCGTCGCCGGTCGGAGCGGCCGGGATACCGGCGGCCCGCTCGGCGGCGGCGACCCCCTCCGGCGCGGGCTTCGTGACGTCCTCCTCGGCCGAACAGGCGGTCAGCGCGAGCAGCGCGGCGGCGGCGAGAAGGAGGCGAACGGGTCTCACGGTGGCACTCTCCGTACGTAGTTCTGTGCCCCGTGAGACCGGCGAGCTCCCCGAAGGGTTGTGACGTACTCCCGTGCGAGGGCGAACGGGAGGCCGTCGTCGTACCGCTCCCGGAGGAGAACGGAACGACGACGGCCCGCCCGTCCGGGCGCCCCTCGGGTTCCTACCAGGCGAACGCCTCCGGCGAGGGCCCCGGACCCGGGAAGATCTCGTCCAGCGAGGCCAGCAGCTCCGCCGACAGCTCCAGCTCCAGCGCCCGCAGCGCCGAGTCCAACTGCTCCTGGTTGCGCGGCCCGACGATCGGCCCGGTCACCCCGGGACGGGTCAGCAGCCAGGCCAGACCGACCTCGCCCGGCTCCAGTCCGTGCTTGTCCAGCAGGTCCTCGTACGCCTGGATCCGCTCGCGCTGAGCCGCGTCCTTGAGCGTGTCCGCGCTGCGGCCCGAGACCGAGCGGCTGCCCGTGCCCTCGCGCTCCTTGCGGAGCACCCCGCCCAGCAGCCCGCCGTGCAGCGGGGACCACGGGATGACCCCGAGCCCGTACTCCTGCGCGGCCGGGATGACCTCCATCTCGGCGCGGCGCTCGAACAGGTTGTAGACGCACTGCTCGCTGACCAGGCCCACCGAACCCCGCCGGGCGGCCAGCTCGTTGGCCTGGGCGATCTTGTAGCCGGGGAAGTTCGACGAACCGGCGTAGAGGATCTTGCCCTGCTGGACCAGGACGTCGATCGCCTGCCAGATCTCCTCGAACGGGGTGTTCCGGTCGACGTGGTGGAACTGGTACAGATCGATGTAGTCGGTCTGGAGCCGCTTCAGCGACGCCTCGACCGAGCGCCGGATGTTCACGGCGGAGAGCTTGTCGTGGTTGGGCCAGGCCTCGCCGTCGGGGCCCATGTTCCCGTACATCTTGGTGGCCAGGACCACCTTGTCGCGGCGCCCGCCGCCCTGGGCGAACCAGGTGCCGATGATCTCCTCGGTGCGGCCCTTGTTCTCGCCCCAGCCGTACACATTCGCGGTGTCGAAGAAGTTCAGACCCGTGTCCAGCGCCGCGTCCATGAGGACGTGGCTGTCCGCCTCGTTGGTCTGCGGGCCGAAGTTCATGGTGCCGAGGACGAGACGGCTGACCTTGAGTCCGGTGCGTCCGAGCTGTGTGTACTCCATGGACGACCACCCAACGCCTTCGAGTCCGCTCGAAGCAAGGGCATCGGGTACGCGCCGCCCCCGGCCGTCCCGTTCGAGGGACGGCCGGGGGCGGGCACTGTTGCGTCGCCCGGCCCGCTACTTCAGGTAGACGATCCCGTCGGCGGTGACCGTGGGGCGGCCCGAGGTGGCCACGACGACGATCTTGACGGTGTGCTTGGCACTGGACGACCAGCTCTTCGTCCACAGCGCGTCGCGGTACTTGGTGGTGCTGGACTTCAGGTCCACCGTGGACACCTTCTTCCCGTCCACGTACACGTACACCTGGCCCGAGCCGCTGGCCCGGGAGGCCACCAGGGCGACCGAGCGCCCGGTGAACGTCCAGCTCAGGGCGGCGTTCTTCTTGGAGCTGGAGTACGACTTGCCGCCCAGGTAGCTGGTGGACGACTTGGTCGTCCACGTGCCGGTCTTCGTGGCGGCGGTCTCCTGCATGATCACCGGCGTACCGGCGACCGACGCGGTGGCGGTGTTGCCCGCCAGGTCGTACGCCTTCATGGACCAGGTGGTCGCGGCGCCCGACTTCGCGGTGTGCGAGGCGCTGGTGGTGGCCGGACCGTACGTCTTGGCGACCGGCGCGGTGAGCCGGACCTCCTTCAGTACGGCGGTGTCGGCGGCCTTCCACTTCAGGGTGAGCGGCACGGCGGTGGTGTTCACGGTGCCGGTGCGCAGCGCCAGGTTCGGCTTGGTGGGGAACGTCGGCGCGGTCTTCTCGGCGACCACGGTGGCCGCCGCGGAGGTGGTGGTCCTCCCCGACTGGTGGGTGGCGCGGACCTGGATCTTGTGGGTGCCGAGCGCCAGGGTGGCGGCCGCCGAGGTGGTGGTGGAGGCGGTGGTGGCGACGGACTTGCCGTCGACCAGCAGCTCGTACTTGCTGATGAACACGTTCGGGGTGCTCGCCGACCAGCCGACGGTCACCGCGGACTTGGTGTAGTACGTGGAGCCCGAGAGCCCGGCGCCGGTCACCGACTTGATCGCCAGCCCGGTGACGGGGCCCGCGGCGAGCGTCCGGACCGTGCCCAGCTGCCCGTACAGCGCGGTGCCGGGGCACTGGGTGTTGAAGCCGTCGCGGTGCCCGGAGATCTGGTTGAAGGGGTACTTCGCACCGGCGGTGAACGCCTTGCCGAAGTAGTTCTTCCCGGAGGCGCCCGCGGTGAGCGTGGTGGTGCCCGCCGGGTCGCCCTTGTACTGGCCGAGCTTCCACGCGGCGACCCGGGCCACCGCCGTGGTCACCGCGGCGGGCGCGGTCGCGTCGGTGTACGTACCGATCACGGCGATACCGGCCGACTCACGGTTGAAGCCGTAGGTGTGCGCGCCGAGCACCGGCCGGTCCACGCCGCCCTTGCGGCCCTCGAAGACGGTGCCGCACTTGTCGACGAGGAAGTTGTAGCCGATGTCCTTCCAGCCCTCGCTCTTGACGTGGTACGCGTACAGGCTGCGCACGATCGCCGGGGACTCGGCGCAGGTGTAGGCGCTGTTCCCGGCGGTGTGGTGGACGAAGACGGCCTTGACGCCGTCCAGGTACTCCGGCGCCTCCGGGCTCATCGACTCGTCGGCGCCCCAGCCGGCCCGCGAGGTGATCGGGGGCTTCGGCACGCTCGACGACGGCGCGGGCGGCAGCGTCGTGGCGGGGGCGGAGCCGGACGGGGCCGAGGGGGTGGGGGTCGCCGGTGCGGTGGGCTGCCCGGTGGTGGGCGCGGGGGACTCCGGGGCGGGCGGCGTCGGTTCGGCGGGCGTGGTGCCCTCGTCCGGGGCGGCCGGGTCGGTGGTCTCCGGGGCGGCGGGCCCGATGGGATCGGCCGGGTCGGTGGCGGGCGGGTCCTCGGCGGGGAGGTCGGCGGCGTACGCGGCCGGCTCGGCGAGGAGGTCGGTGGTGGCCCGGGGGGCCTCGGCGGCCCGGGCGGCCGACAGGGTGGTGGAGACGGTGCCGCGGCCCGGGTCCACGGTGTCCAGCCGGAGCCCGGCGGGCAGCTTCGTGGAGATCCTGCCGCCCGCGTTGATCCGTGCCTCGACCCCGTTGGAGGGGCCCACCCAGAGCGGCTCGGTGCTGCCCCGGGTGCCGGACCTGCCGGCCTCCGTACGCCCGTCGCGGTCGGTCTCCAGCGGCGTCCAGGCCGTCCACTTCCCGGTGGCGGCGGACCTGGTCCGGACCTCGACGGGACCGGTCACGCGGGCCGCCGGGTCGGTCCAGGTGATGCCCAGCATGCTGAACGCCTCGGTGTCACGCCTGCCGAGCACCGCGGACGTGCCGCCCTCGCCGAGCTCCAGCGAGGTGCTGCGTACGTCGGTCCTCGGCGGGACGGACGTGGCCTCGCTGTCCACGGAGGAGTTGCCCGTCACCCCCTCGAAGACCAGGACACCGGCGACGGCCGAGGCCGCGACGGCGGCCGTGACCCGGGCTCTTCGGTTCGACAGCAGCCGTCTCTTCGGCGCTGTTCCGTGCTTCGATCTCATGTCGTACCCCCAGGGATCGTCTTCGACGTCTTCTCATCCGCTGACAAGCCGCTGCGGTCGACGGCGAGCACCGGTCGAGGATGACCTGGTGGGGGATACGAGTGCTCCCGCGCCCTGCACAGCGGACCCCAAGCTTCGCATGCGTGTGCGATGCCTCTTCCGGGCCCCCTGCCGGGGCGTAGCCTGGCTGCCGTGAACTCCGTGCCGAGCGTCCTGGCCGTACTCGACGAACTGATCCACAGCGTGACCCCCGAGGAACGGGGGGCCATCTGGCAACTGGCCGAAGAGGGCCGCGAGTTGGACGCCAACCTGGTGCGCCTGCCGCCCGGCGGCGAGGTCGGCACGCATCAGGAGGACGTGCTGGACGTCCTCCTGATCGCCCTCGACGGCGACGGCCGGATCGACACGGGCGACACGTCCCTGAAGCTGACCCCCTCCACGGTGCTCTGGCTCCCGAAGACCTCCCGACGCGCGCTCGCCGCGGGCCCGGACGGCCTCACCTACCTGACCGTCCACCGCCGCCGCCCCGGCCTCACGATCAAGCCCGCCCCGACGCCCGCCGCCCCCACGTACGAGGCCGGCGAGCCCCCGTGCATGCTCGACCGCGTCTGCCCCGCCTGCGGCCACCTCTCCCAGGACCCGGAGCCCCTCTTCTGCAGCCGCTGCGGCGAACGCTTCGCGTAGGTTTTCCCGGTAGGGCCGATGGGCCTGGGGCCCGATGGCAGTCCCCAGGGTGCCCGCACCTCCGGAAAGCCGGGGCGGAGCTATGCCGTCTCGTCCATGACCCGGGCGCGCTGTTCCAGCCTGTCCTGGAGGTCCGCCAGGTCGTCTTCCAGGAATTCATGGGTGAGGAATTCGATACCCTTGCGCAGATAGGGAAGTGAAACGCGCATTCCATAATTCTGGGGATCCGGTTGTGCGAAGAGATACTGCCAGTCGTAGAGCCCCTTGGTGCGCAGCATGACGTCAAGATATTCGCCGTACTTGATGTGGAGCCGGGTGGGCCCCTGCCTGAGGTCGAAGTACCAGAGTTCCGCTGATGCAGGATCGGAAGTGAGTCTCAGGGCGGAGTATGTGCCGGTTCCTCCGACGGGATGTGTTTCAAAGACCCTTAAATCGGCGACCAGCTTCTCTGTTTGGGAGGTATTCCCGGCGAGCGGGTTCCTGTGTGTTCCCCGGATCAGGGCATCGGCGACATGTGTGATGTGGAACTCCCCGGCGATTTCCTGAAAAGGTTCCAGGCCCCGCCAGGCGAAGAAGAGGTTGGATCTCCGGTGGAAGTTATCGGTCAGTTCATCGGGCAGCGGAGATTTCTCCACGATCCGTACGATGTCGAGCGCTTTCCGGGCACTCTCCAAGTGATCTGCGATCGGGCCTGGATCATACTTTTCCACACGTACCGAACTGCACTCCTGAACCTGTTCCACCGTCGTGCGAAGCCTGTGCTCGTACGGAGTTTCCATGTCTTCTCCAGGTCGGATGTCGCTTTTCAGTCGATCGAGTGAAAGTCAGTCGAACCTGAGCCTCTTCTGTCCGTCCGCATTCACCAGTTCCGCGCTGAGGTTCGGGAGTCTCAGAATTGCATCGGAGAGGTCGGTGAACTCCTTCTTCTTCGCCTCGTCCTTGACTCTCCTTGCTTCCGTCCTTCCTATTCCGAGCGAGGCGAAAACGCTGTACTTAACCCCTCGTGCGTTGATTCTCAGCACATCTTTTGCCAGTTCGGCAGGAGGGTCCTGCCTGTCGGAAAATGCGGCGGTCGCGGAACCATTCGGCGAGCGTTCTTTCCATGCGCCGCCCGTGTGGTCGTAGCCGCCCCACTTGACTCCGATGGTTTCCGGGAATCCCGGATGTGCGGCGAAGTACGTGACGTTCACTTCGTACCAGACCATGCGCTCGTAAGCCGGGTCCCCAGCAGGCTTGTCGAGCGATTTTCTTGCCGGGTTCTCCACGGCGTGCAGGAACATCGGATTGTTCACGAAACCGCGAGCAGGAACCAGGTTCGAGTCGACGGCGTCACCGCCCAGGAAGGCCGGGAGCAGGTGCATCTTGACCCAGGCGTTCTGGTCCGCCCTGTTCGGGGTCGTGTTGTAGCCGGCCGCCGTGCTCCATCCGGTCAACGTCGCGCCGTCGTACGTGTTTGCCTCCGTTCCTCTTTTGATGTCTTTGTTGATGTAGCTCGCCGTGGAAGGCCGGGCGAGGACACCATTCGTCATCGGGGGGAGAACCGGAGGGGGCAGTGGTGGTGCGGCCCCTGGTCGGTGCGCCAGACAGCCGGCAAGTCGGGAGAGGGAGCCGAGGAGGTCTTCGTAGGCCCCTTGGGTTCCGTCCGCCCCGGCGGACAGGGAGCGGAAGCGGCGGTTCAGCGAGGTGACCTCGTCCTTCTTTTCTTTCGCCTCCTTCAGTGCTGTATGAGAAGGGCTTCCCTCCGCTTCACCGGAGGCCTTCAGCTCGTCATCCCACTCCTTGAAATATTGCTCGATTCCCTGAGGGGTGCTGTGCACCATGAGGTCCGAGTTCGCGGATTTCCCATCGAACAGGACCTTGTGATTCTCCTTGTCGGCCGACTGGAAATTCTTCTTCGGAGTGGGATAGTCAGCGGAGTTCGACTTCCCATGCCCGCCTGCCTTCTTGTTCTTCTTGGGGTCTGATTTTCTTTTGAGTTTGTCCCAGAGGGCTTTGCCTTTTTTGGTGATGAGGTTGATGATTTTGTCGATGGCGCGGTTGACGGGTTTGGCGACGGTGTGGAAGACGGATTTGACTTTGTTGGCGAGGTTTCCGA
>NZ_JBSFKL010000015.1:0-173261 GCF_053598535.1 Streptomyces sp. NPDC001108 | reverse complement strand
GTATCGGAGCGACCCTCCGCCTTGCGATCGCACGCACCGGACACCGCACGGCCCGGCCTCCGGCCGGACGACGGCAGTTTGAAGACAGGTCCTAGCCTTGGACCATGAATCGTTCCGTCCTGCCGCCCCCGCCCCCGCTGACCGAGGCGGAGACGGCCGAGGCCGAGGCGGGGCTCGGGATCGTCTTCCCGGCCGAGTACCGCCGCCACCTGTTGAGGGTGAGTGCGGGCGGGGCTGTCGCCCGGCTCATGAGGACGGAGAGCGGCTGGTGGTGGGAGGGGAACGAGGAGGGGCGGCGTGACCTGCTGGCCGTGCCCTTCCCCCACCCCGACTCCTATGTGGAGGCCGGCGACGAGCTCGACCGGCGGGAGCCCCGGGCCGGGGACCATCCGGACGACGCCGCGTTCGCGCGGGCGATGGCCGCCTGGAACGACGAGCGCGAGGAGTTCGAGGACCGGAAGACGGCCGGGGCCGTCGTCGTGCGGGAGCACGGCTGCGGCTTCGCCACGCTGCTGGCGGTCACCGGTCCGCTGGCCGGCACGATGTGGTGGGACGGCCGGGCCACCTGCGACCTGATCATCCCGCTCTCCCTCGACCACGCGGCCGGTGCCCGGCCCGTCACCTTCGGCGAATGGCTGGGGCGCGACTCCTGGGACCTGCTGCCGCCCGGCTGGGGGTGAGATCCGGCGGCGGGAGCCGGGTCGCCGGCCTCAGGCGGTGGCCGGGGTGTCGTGCAGTCCCAGACGCAGGTGCTCGACGTGGTAGAGGGCCTGGTCGAGCAGTTCGGCGACGTGGTTGTCGTAGAGCGAGTACACGATGGAACGGCCCTGCCGCTCGCCGGTGACCAGGCCGAGGTTGCGCAGGAGCCGGAGCTGGTGGGAGCAGGCGGAGGCTTCCATGCCGACCGCCTCGGCGAGGTCCCCGACAGCGCAGGGGCCTTCCTGCAGGCGGGCCAGGATGTAGAGCCGGGAGGGCGTGGCGAGGGCCTGGAGCGTGGCGGCGACATCGGCGGTACCGACCGCGTCGAGACGCTCGCGGGTGGTACCGGCGCTGGTGGCGGTCGTATCGCGTCCGTGGCCCATGGGTCCATCATAGCGATGACACATGAAGAGCTGTTCAGATATTCCTGTACGGTGGAGGCGTTGCCCCGCTCCGCCCGTGGAGGGTCGTTCCGTCATGCCATCTGTTGTGGAACTGCGTTCCGCACCGTCCGCCGGTGTCGCGCGTCCGGAGCCGCCCCGGCACCGCACCCGGCTGCTCGCGCTGCCCGAGGCCCGGTGGGCGCTCGCGGCGCTGGTGCTGTTCCTCCTGGCGCTGCCGGTCCACCTCCTGGGCGGTCCGACGTGGCTGTGGGGCACCCTGTTCGCCGCCACGTACGTCACCGGCGGCTGGGAACCGGGCTGGGAGGGGCTGAAGGCCCTGCGCGGCAGGACGCTGGACGTGGACCTGCTGATGATCGTCGCCGCCCTCGGGGCCGCCGCGATCGGCCAGGTCCTCGACGGGGCGCTGCTGATCGTCATCTTCGCGACCTCCGGCGCCCTGGAGGCCGTCGCGACCGCGCGGACCGCCGATTCCGTGCGCGGGCTGCTCGACCTCGCTCCCACCACCGCCACCCGGCTCCTGCCCGACGGCGCCGAGGAGACGGTGGAGACCGGGCGGCTGGCGGTCGGGGACACGGTCCTGGTCAGGCCGGGCGAGCGGGTCGGTGCGGACGGCCGGGTCCTCGACGGTGCCAGTGACGTGGACCAGGCCACCATCACCGGCGAGCCGCTGCCGGTGGTCAAGCGGACGGGGGACGAGGTGTTCGCCGGCACCGTCAACGGCACCGGCGCCCTGCGGGTACGCGTCGAACGCGACCCGTCGGACTCGGTGATCGCCCGGATCGTGAGAATGGTCGAGGAGGCATCCGGGACCAAGGCGCCCACCCAGCTCTTCATCGAGAAGATCGAGCAGCGTTACTCGATCGGCATGGTCCTCGCGACCCTCGCCGTCTTCGCGGTTCCGCTCGCCTTCGGCGACACCCTCCCCTCGGCACTGCTGCGGGCCATGACGTTCATGATCGTGGCCTCCCCGTGCGCGGTGGTGCTCTCCACCATGCCGCCGCTGCTGGCGGCCATCGCCAACGCCGGCCGCCACGGTGTCCTCGCCAAGTCCGCCGTCGTCATGGAACGCCTCGGCCAGATCGACGCCGTCGCCCTGGACAAGACCGGCACCCTCACCGAGGGCGCCCCGCACGTCACCGACCTGCGCCCGCTGCCCGGCAGCGGCCTGGACGAGAGCGCGCTCCTCGCGCTGGCGGCGTCCGCCGAGCACGCCAGCGAACATCCGCTCGCCCGTGCCGTGGTCGCCGCCGCCCGCGAACGTGGCCTGCCCCTGGCCGCAGCCGAAGAGTTCACCTCCGCTCCGGGGCAGGGGGTCGTCGCCACCGTCGACGGACACACGGTCGCGGTCGGCGCTCCCGCGCGACTGCTGCGCGGCGCCGCCCACCGGCCGCCCCGGGACGTGGTGGCCGAGCTGGAGGAGGCCGGGCGTACCACCGCCGTCGTCCTGCGGGACGGGGAGCCGGTGGGCGTGCTGGGGATCGCGGACCGGCTGCGGCCCGACGCGGCGGCGACCGTCACCGAACTCGCCCGGCTGACCGGCCGCACCCCCGTCCTGCTGACCGGCGACAACGAACGCGCCGCCGGGCGGCTGGCCGCCGAGGTCGGCATCACCGAGGTCCGCGCCGGACTCCTGCCCCAGGACAAAGCCGCCGCCGTCAAGGAGTGGGAAGCGCGGGGCCTCCGTGTGCTGGTCGTGGGGGACGGTGTCAACGACGCCCCCGCGCTGGCCGCCGCGCACTCCGGGATCGCGATGGGCAAGGCCGGCTCCGACCTCGCCCTGGAGACCGCCGACGCCGTCGTCGTCCGCGACGAACTGGCCACCATCCCCTCGGTCGTGCGGCTCTCCCGCGCCGCCCGCCGCCTCGTGATCCAGAACCTGGCCATCGCCGGAACGTTCATCACCGTCCTGGTCGCCTGGGACCTGATCGGCACCCTTCCGCTGCCCCTGGGCGTCGCCGGCCACGAGGGCTCCACCGTCATCGTCGGCCTCAACGGGCTGCGTCTGCTGCGTGGGGCCGCCTGGCCCCGGCCCACCGACGACGCCGGGTGAGCGGGCGGGCCCGGAGCCGCAGGGGCCTCAGCGCGGGACGGGCGGCAGCAGGTCGCTCTCGCTGACGGTGTACGTCAACGGCGGGTAGACGAAGCCCGTTTCGTGGTTCTCACGGCGCCGCAGCCGGTAGAACTCCCGCGCCTGCTCCTCGTCGGCCGCCGTGAGGCGTGCACCGTGCGGGAGGTGCGGTTCTCCGTCGCGGAAGCGGAGGAAGGTCTTCGACGTGCGGAAGGTGATGCCCAGCCACTGGTTGTCCGGCGCCCGGCCGGGCGACTCCAGGACGATGCGGTGCTTGAGGCGCCGGTTCGCCTCCACGGAGAACGTGACGACGCCGTTGTGGGCGAGGGGGAGTTCGAACCTCTCGTCCCCGGGCCCCTTCGCTTCGACGAGCAGCTTCCTCGGCGGGCCCGCTTCGGGGTACCGGTAGCAGGAGAACACGGCGATGAACGAGTCGTCGGCCAGATCGAGGGCCTGGTCGGAATGGGCGCCCATGGTGGCGTAGGCGTTGGTGTAGGTCTCGATCAGGGCGTTGTTGAAGCCGACCGGGATTGCCGCACGGTCCTGGATCCGCCGCGCCAGCCGCTCGTGCACCGCCCGGAAACGCTGCGCCGGGCCGGCGTACCGGGTGGTGGTGCGGACGAGGGGTACGCCGCCCGTCTCGTCGACCCGGGTGAGCGTGGCGCCCCTCCGGCCCTTCCCCACGTCTTCGAGGAGGGCGGACGCGGCCAGCTCCGCGAAGGGGTTCTCCTCGGTCGGCAGGGCGTACGCGCGGACCTCGTCCGGGATCCTAGGGCCGGGGCGCAAGGTAATCTCCCGTGTTCATGCTGAAGCGGAACCTGTCGCCGTAGTCGATGAAGGACGACGTGCTGTTCTCCTCGGCGTACAGCCTGCGCAGCTCGTCCGTTCCGGAGGGTGTGGGCGGCCCCAACTCCACCGATTCTCCGGCCACTTGGATGAACGTACGGCCGCTCCGGTGGACGGCCTCGGTGTCCGAGCAGCGCACCACGTATCCCAGGCGGGTCGGGAGCAGCTCGGCGGCCAGCCCCGAGGGGCGGATCTCGTGCGTGTACAGGCGGTTGGTGGACAACGGCATGAAGAAGACGGAGCCGGGGTGGAGGGTCAGGGTGAACCGCGCGGGGAGCGCGGCCCCGGCAGGCTGCCCGGTCGGGTCCTTGAGGCGGAAGCGGAGCCTGGTCAGCCCGCTGGTGCCCCGTACGCCGTGGTCGAAGGGGTCCCCGGGCAGGGAATCCAGCCCGTCGAGCCGGTCGTAGAAGGTGCAGAAGGCCATGATGCCGTTGGCGGGCATGTCCTTGGTCTTGTCGGCGTGGGCGGAGATCCTGGCCTTGGACTGCTTGCGTGCCGCCGTGGCGGGGGTGTTGTGGTAGATCTGCGCGAGCACGTGGTTCAGTGGCGCCTGGCCCCGGAACACGGTGGCGGCCTCGCGGTTCAGGGCCTCGACGATGTGCGTGTCGGTGGGGCGGAAGTTCTCGGTCGGCCCCGAGAGGTTGGTGGAGCACCGCAGCAGGTGGAAGCGGAGATCGTCGCCGTCGCGGGTGACGGGGGTCAGATAGATTCCGCTGCGGTGCGCCGCACCGGGCTTGGTGGACTCCGTCAGGGACTGGAACGCGTGCTCCGCGGCGATCCGCCCGAAGTGGTCGTCGCCGGGTTCGAAGAACCGGGGGTAGTACACTCCGGCGCCGTGCACGCGGACCGGGACCCGGCCGATCCCGACGACGTCCCACGGCGCCGCCGCGTCGTCCTCGTCGTCTCCGTGCGACAGCTCGCGGACGGCGAACACCCGCTCGGCCGCACGCAGTTGGTGTCGGTCGATTCCGGACAGGTCGCCGCACAGGTAGACGGTCCTGCCCGTGAGGGCGTCCGGGGCGGAGGTGAGGTCGTCCGGGGCGATCACCGTGCCGAAGAAGTTCCCGAGCCGGTCGTCGTCCCGCAACGCCGAAGGCGCGACCAGGACGTTGCCCGTATCGTCGATGCGGGCTTCCGCCGGTTCTGCCGTGCTGTCCATCGAGTGGTACCCGTCCTTTCGTGGCGTGGGAACGGACCGCGCTCCGCCGCCTCGGCCGTGACGCGCGGACGAGGAGGACGGGGCGGGCCCTGGCCGGGGTCAGCCGTACACGTAGGCCAGGACCAGCACCACGAAGAGCACGGCGGATCCGCCGAGCAGGGTCAGTGCCGCCGGGACCGCCGCCGTCAGTCGCCGCTTGCCCTTGCGGAGGCCGGAGCGGAACACCTTGAAGGTGAGAACGAGCGGCGCCACCAGCAGGACGAGGGCGACCAGTGGCACCAGGATCCGGGCGGCCGTGGGGGCGCCGGAGTCGTTGATCAGACTCCAGGAGGCGTTGCAGAAGAGCACGGCCGGACCGGCCGACAGATAGAACGAGAGGCCCAGCCCCACGGCAACGGTCACTCCCTCCGTCAGCCGTTCGGTCCACGTGACCTCCGGACGCGCTTCCGCCATCTCCCCGCCCCCCACGCCGGTGACCTCGGACACCGAACCCCGGTGTCGGCACCCCGGCCGAATCGTTCAGTCCGTGACCAGGGGAACGATAGCGCCAGGGCTCGGGGCGGCCGGCACTGCGGATCCCGATGAGGTTCAGGGGTCGACGGCGTGCGGGCGAACGGCCGGTCGCCCCGCCGAGCACGCTCGGCGCCGCGTCACCCGGCCCCTTCGACGTGCCGGAGGTGGCGCATCGCCGGGCTCCAGAGCGGTGGGACCCCTCCGTCCGGTGGCAGGTCGGCCGGCGGCGCGGCCGGTCGGTCAGTTCAGCCGGGTGTCCGCGTAGACGACCATCGCGTCGCGCTGGTACTCGGCCAGCCCGTCGGCGATCCGGTCGAAGTTCGCCCGGAACCGGGGGTCGTCGACGTATGTCTGGGCGAGCCCCTTGTACGCCTCCGCGCACGGGGTCCAGAACCGGCACACGCCCTGGTAGAGGGTGTCCACCTCGGCCTGCACCGCCGGGTCGGTGACGGGTGTGCCGGCCGTCATGAACTCCGCCATGCGGATCATCTGCGCCGTCACGTCACGCTGCCACTGCTCCATGCCTTCGGGGGTCATCCCCGCGATGGCCTGCTGGGACTGCTCCCACTGCTCCGGCCACCGCTCGCGTGCCTCCGCGTCGTGCTGTCCGGCCTCGAACCCCTCGAACAGGTTCTCCGGCCTGTTGATCTCTGCCATGCCGTCCTCCTTGCCTCTCTCCAGTTCGGCGATGGTCCGGCTCACGGTGCGGGCGAGCGTCTCCAGCCGGTCGCGTTCCGTGAGCAGCCGATGGTGGTGCTCGCGGAGCGCGGCCAACTGATCCACCTGGCTGTCCAGGACCGCCTGGATCTCGCGCAGCCCCAGGCCCAGCTCCCGCATCAGCAGGATCTGCTGCAACCGCAGCAGTCCGGGCTCGTCGTACTGGCGGTGCCCGTTGCTCCCGATCCGTGCCGGTGGCAGCAGGCCGATCTCGTCGTAGTGCCGCAGCGTCCGGGAGGTCACGCCGGACATCCGGGCCACATCCGCGATCGACCAGGTCATCGCCCCGCCTCACCTCGCCGGGCCGGTCTTTCCGGCCACACCCAGGACGGTAGGAGTTGACGCAGCGGAAACCGCAAGCCGGAACCGGGAATCCGCGCCGTCGCATACGTACGCCCCCGCCGGAGGCATGGTTCCGGAGGGGGCGTACGTGGGGTGGGCCCGGGTCGGGGCCCCTGGCAGGGTGCCGAGTGGGGAATCAGCAGCTCTGCCAGAGCCGGGTCATGACGCGGACGCCGAAGCGCAGTCCCTCCAGCGGGACGCGCTCGTCCACGCCGTGGAAGAGACGGCCGTAGTCCAGGTCGTGCGGGAGCTTCAGCCCCTTGAAGCCGAAGCAGCGGATGCCGAGGTGGGTGAACGCCTTGGCGTCGGTGCCGCCCGGGTTGCAGTACGGGACGGGGTGGCCGTCCGGGTCCTCGGCGCGGACGGCGGCACACATGGCGTCGACCAGCGGGCCGTCGAACGTGGTCTCCATCGCGATGTCGTGGTTGACCCACTCCCGGCGGACCGAGGGGAGCAGCAGGCGGTCGATCGTGTCGATCAGCTCCTGCTCGTGGCCGGGCAGGAAGCGGCCGTCCACCCGGGCGGTCGCCTTCCCCGGGATCACGTTGGTCTGGTAGCCCGCGGTGAACATGGTGGGGTTGGCCGAGTTGCGGAGCACCACCTGCATGAAGTCGGAGACCGGGCCCAGCTTCGCGAGGCTGCCCTCGATGTCGTCCTCGTCGAACTCGACGCCGTAGAGCCGGGCGGCCTCCTCCAGGAGGGCGCGGACCGGTTCGATCAGCCGGATCGGGAAGGTCTCGCGGCCGATGCGGGCCAGCGACTCGGCGAGGTCGGTGACGGCGTTCTCGTCGTTGGGGGACGAGCCGTGGCCGGCCCGGCCGGTGGCGGTCAGCTCCATCCAGGCCATGCCGCGCTGGGCGTTCTCGATCGGGTACAGGCGGCGGGTGTCGTCGATCGCGAAGGAGAAGCCGCCGCCCTCGCCGATCGCCTCGGTGACCCCGGCGAACAGCTCCGGGCGGTGCTCGACCAGCCAGTGCGCGCCGAACTTGCCGCCCGCCTCCTCGTCGGCGAGGAAGGCCAGGACCAGGTCGCGGGAGGGACGGGTGCCGGTGCGGGCGAAGTGCCGGGCGGTGGCCAGCATCACGGCCACCGTGTCCTTCATGTCGATCGCGCCGCGCCCCCACAGGTAGCCGTCGCGGATCTCGCCGGAGAACGGCGGCACCCGCCACTCGGCGGCGTCGGCCGGTACGACGTCCAGGTGGCCGTGGACCAGCAGCGCGCCGCGCCCGGGGTCGGCGCCCGCGATCCGGGCGATCACACTGGCCCGGCCCGGGGCCGACTCGACCAGCTCGGAGGCGATGCCCACCTCCGCGAGGCGGGCCACCACCCAGTCCGCGCAGGCCCGCTCGTCGCTGGTGGGGTTGGAGGTGTCGAAGCGGATCAGCTCGGCGCAGAGCCCGATCACCTCGTCCTGGGCCTCGGCGGACGCCGGGACGAGCGGGGTGGAGCCGGTGGTGGTGGGGTCGGGGGTGGTCATGCTGCTCCCACAGGGGTCGTCGCGGGGGTGGCGGGGGCGGTGTCGTCCTCGTCGTCCAGGGCGGAGGTGCCGTACGGCTTCACCCAGCCCAGCAGGCCGAGGACGCTGTACAGGACGAAGGCGGTGGCCAGCGAGTTCAGGGCCGGTATGCCGCCGTCGTAGAACTTGCCGACGCAGAACGCGGCGATCCAGATGGCGAGGGACATCGGCACCCAGGTCGGCGAGGAGGCCGGAAGGGTCTCCGAGGCGCGCGTCTCGTCCAGCGGCTTGCGCATCCGCTTCACGATCCAGTACTCGGCCACGATGATGCCGCCGATCGGCGGGATGGCGACGCCGAGGACGGAGAGGAACTCGGTGAAGTGGGTCATGATCCCGACGGCGGACAGGACCGTGCCGGCGACACCGAGGACGATCGTGACCACACCGCGGTGCAGTCGCTTGCCGAAGACGACCTGGAAGAAGTTGACGACGCCGAGCGAGGAGCCGTACAGGTTCCAGTCGTTGATCTTCGCGGTGGACATCAGGACCACCAGCACACCGAAGACGCCCGAGGTGGAGAGCACGATGTGCGACACCTCGCTGCTCTTCACCAGGTGGCCCAGGAGCACACCGGTCATGCCGACGATGTACTCGGAGAGGATCATCGACGAGGCGCTCTGGACGAAGACGTGCGAGCCCTTCCGGTTGTACCGGGTCATCTCCGGGGCCACGATCGCGCCGGTCATGAAGCCGCCCGCGATGGCGGTGGCGGCGACGGCCAGCGGGATGGTCTGGCCGGGCGGCGGGGAGCTGATCAGGTCGCTCAGGGAGTGGTCCTTCAGCGTGGAGATCACCGACCAGGCGACCATCGCGAAGAACAGCGGCGTGACGATCTTGGCGAAGACGGCCATGTACTTGAAGCCGAAGATCACCAGGGCGGTGATGCCCACTCCGGCCAGCACGCACCACATCCAGGACGGGCCGCCGACCAGCGCCGATACGCTGTTGCCGAAGATCGTGTTCTGGACGCCGAACCAGCCGACCAGGCTGACCGCGATCACGAAGCTGACCAGTGCAGAACCGTTTCTGCCGAAGCCGACCCAGCGGGTCAGCATCGGGGTCGCCAGCCCCTCGCGCATCCCGGCCAGACCGATCGCGAAGATCACGATCTCCAGGATCACCGCGCCGAGCGTGAAGGCGAGGAAGGCGTCGCCGAAGGTCATCCCGACGCCGATGGTGGCGCCGAGGGTGAACTGCGAGATCGAACCGGACTGGGCCAGCCACTGGAGCAGCATGGACCAGAAGCCGAAGCGCTTGTCGCGCGGGACGCGGGAGAGCGCGTAGTCGTCGCTGCCGATGGCCTTGGTCTCGTGGACCCCGGCCTCGGCCTGCGGGGTGGCTGCCATCAGGACTCCTGCTGGGGGGTACGGCCGAGGGTCTGGAGGTGTGCCAGGGACCCGTAGCGGTTGACGAGGTTGTCGAACTCCACCGCGTCGTGGAAGTCCAGGTGGCCGCCGCCGAAGGACTTGGCGACCTCGACGGCGTAGCGGGCGGCGGACGCGATGTCCGTCTCGTGGCTCGCGCCCGTACCGCAGCCGGGCACCGCGGCGGCCGAGGTGATGGCCAGACCGACGACCGGGGCAGCCGTCGCGGTGGCGGGCTGGAGGATCGAATTGATGTGGTGTGCACCATTACCGTACGGGGTGATGTCCTGTGTGGTCACGGGGTACGTGACCAACGGCTCACCGGTCACCACGGCCAGGAGCTCGCCGAGGCGCTCGCTGACCCGGAGCACCCAGCCCTCCTTGACGGTGGGCGAGAGGGCGAGGCCCTTGTGGTTGATGATGCGGTTGCCCTTGGTGGTGTCGATGGAGAGCACGGCCTCCATCTCGTCGGTCACCTCGTGGCGGTTCATCGTCGCGATGTCCACCGGCGAGCCCATGAACGGCACCGGGTCGTGCGGCTCGGTCGGCGCGTTCGGGCAGATGTGGGTGGCGACGATCACATCACCGGGCAGCACGTCGCCGCGGCGGCGCATGTCGAGCAGCTTGGCGGCGGTGGCGACGGCGGCGACCGCGCCGTCGGCGTCGGAGACCAGGCCGGTCACCTCGGGCCGGGCGCCGATGCCGCCGAGCCGGCCGACCACGCCGAGCGTGCGGGCGTCGCCGCCGGACGAACGTCCTCGGGAGCCGGGGACGCGCACCATCACGAAGTCCGTCGAGCCCCGCTCGCCGATGACCGTGGTGACCTGCGCGGACGAGCCCTCGGCGCCGCTCACGGAGTCGAGGTACTCGACGACCGCCTTGCCGTTGGCCTGGGGATCGTCCAGAAGATCGACGATGTCCAGCACGTACTTCAACATGGGGGGCCTTTCTCGCTCGTCCGGTCCCGCTGACCGGGGCCCCCGGCCGGCGCTCGACGGGGGAGAGGCGCGGGGCGGGGTGCTGAGGCCACATTCGGGATCGGATAGCGTTGAGCGCAACAGTTTCCCTTTATTTGCAATTCAGGTCTGAATGGTGAGATGACGATGGCGGAGTTCGATCTGGACCGGCGCACCCCCGCCGGAGCCCTGCAAACCGTCGACCGGGCGCTCCTCGTGCTGCTCGCCTTCGAGCGGACCCGGCCCGACTGGGGCGTCACCGAGGTCGCCGAGGAGTTCGGCTGGGACACCTCGGTGGCCCAGCGGCTGCTCGCCACCCTCGCCGGACGCGGCTTCCTCGTCTCCGACCCGGCCACCCGCCGCTACCGCATCGGCCCCGCCGTGCTCCGCCTGGGCAGGCTCTGGGAGCGCTCCGGCTCGCTGGAGCTGCTGGCCGGGCCGGTCCTGGAGGAGTTGTGCCGGGTCACCGGCGACACCGTGCTGTTCTGCCTGCCGGACAGCTTCCACATGCGGTGCGTCGCCGCCGAGGAGGGCGAGGCCGGGCCGCTGCGCTACTACCCGCTGGTCGGCGAGCTGTATCCGGCGCACGCCGGGGCGACCAGCAAGTCGTACTACGCCTACCTGCCCGACGAGCAGCGCCACCGGCTCTTCCGGGGCCGTCCGATGGCCCGCTTCACCGAGCGGACGGTCACCGACCCGGACCGGCTGGAGGAGGAGTTCCTCCGGATCCGCGCCCAGGGGTACGCCTGGACGGTCGGCGAGTACGACACCGGCATCGCCACCGTCGCCGTCCCCGTCTTCCTGGGGCGCGAGCCCTACGGCAGCCTCAGCCTCGGCGGCGCCGAGCAGCTCTTCGCGGGGGCGCCGGACGACCGGCTCGACGCGCTGCGCCACGCGGCCGGGCTGCTGGAGCAGCGGCTCACCCGCCCGCCGCAGCGCCCCAGGCCCCGCGCCCGCCGCCCCCGTACGGCCTGACGCCCGTCACCGCACCGCAAGAGACCGGAAGACCGGAAGAGAACCGAGAGGTACCGATGAATCTGCTGCTGCTCTCCAACTCCACCCAGTACGGCCGGGGTTACCTGGAACACGCCCTCGACACCGTCACCGCGTTCCTGCCCGAAGGCGCCCGGCTGGCCTTCGTCCCGTACGCGCTCGCCGACCACGACACGTACACCGCCCGGGTCCGCACCGCCCTCGAACCGGCCGGGATCACCGTGCGCGGGGTGCACGAGAACACCGACCCGGTCGCCGAACTCGCCGCGTCCGACGCCGTGTTCATCGGCGGCGGCAACTCCTTCCGGCTGCTGAGCGCGCTGTACCGGACCGGTCTGCGCGAGGCCGTGACCGAGGCGGTACGGGAGGGGCTGCCGTACATGGGCGCCAGCGCGGGAACGAACATGGCGGCGCCGACCCTGCGGACCACCAACGACATGCCGATCGTGCAGCCGCCGTCCTTCGAGACGCTCGGGCTCGTCCCGTTCCAGATCAACCCGCACTACCAGGACCCGGACCCGGCCAGCACCCACAAGGGCGAGACCCGCGAGGAGCGGCTGACGGAGTTCCTGGAGGAGAACGACGTGCCGGTGCTCGGCCTGCGCGAGGGCTCCTGGCTGCGCGTGGAGGGCGACCGGGCTGCCGTCGACGGCGCCCACCCGGCCCGGCTGTTCACCCGCGACACCCCGCCGCGGGAGCTGGCGGCGGGGTCGGACGTCTCGTGGCTCCTTACGACGGCACCGCGGTTCGACGCTCCGGCGCGCTGAGCTCCAGCACCAGATCGGCCTCGACCGGCAGGCCGTCGCCCGGGTGGGCCGCCGGGCGGGCGCACGGGGCGAAACCGGCCGCCGAGCCGGCCAGTACGTAGCTGCCGCCGTGCGGGGCGGTCAGGGCGTAGTGGCCGTCCTCGCCCGCCACGGCCAGGCCGGCCTGGCGCCCCCGGTGGTCGATCAGCGTCACATTGGCGCGGGCCACCGGGGCGCCGTCCGCGTCCAGCACCCGCCCCCGGAAGCCGCCCGAACCGGCCACCGGGCGGGAGGCCGCGGGGGGAACGGGGGCCGTGGGCGCCGGGGCCCCGTCCTCGCTGCTCGCCAGCAGGACCGGGCGCGCCGGCGCGCGGCGGGACGGCAGGAACGAGGCCAGCACCAGCCCCGCCACCACCGCGCCCGTGGCGATCAGGAACGAGATGCGGAACCCCTCCATCGAGGGCAGCGCGGTCCCGCCCGTACGGATCGAGGTGTTGGCCAGCACCATGCCGATGACGGCGCTCGACACCGATGTGCCGATCGACCGCATCAGAGTGTTCAGCCCGTTGGCCGCACCGGTCTCGGACGGGTCGACCGCCCCGATGATCAGCGCGGGCAGCGAGGAATACGCCAGTCCGATGCCCGCACCGAGCACCACCGCGATCACCACGGTCTGCCAGGCGGCGCTCATCAGCCCGAGCCCCGCCCCGTAGCCGACGGCCATCACCAGCATGCCGAGCATCAGGGAGACCTTGGGGCCCCGGCGGGCGGAGAGCCGGGCGTACAGCGGGGCGACGAGCATCATCGTGATGCCGAGCGGCGCCACGCACAGCCCCGCGACCACCATCGACCGCCCGAGCCCGTACCCCGTGGACTCCGGGAGCTGGAGCAGTTGTGGCAGGACCAGCGAGACCGCGTAGAACGCCACCCCGACCATGATCGAGGCGAGGTTGGTCAGCAGCACCTCGCGCCGGGCGCTGGTGCGCAGATCGACCAGCGGGGTCGGGCTGCGCAGCTCGAACAGGCCCCACAGGACCAGGACCAGCAGTGCGGTGGCGATCAGGCCGAGCGTGGCGGGCGAGGTCCAGCCCCAGTCGGCGCCCTTGGTGATCGGCAGCAGCAGGCAGACCAGCCCGAGCGAGAGCCCCAGCGCCCCGGGCAGGTCGAAACGGCCGGGGGCGCGCAGCGAGGTCTCCGGCACGGCGAGGACGGTGAGCGCCATCGACAGCACCCCGAGACCGGCCGAGCCGAGGAACAGGGCGTGCCAGTCGGCGTGCTGGGCGACCAGCGCGGCGGCGGGCAGCGCCAGCCCGCCGCCCACCCCGATCGAGGAACTCATCAGCGCCATCGCCGAACCGAGCCGCTCCCGGGGCAGTTCGTCGCGCATGATGCCGATGCCCAGCGGAATGGCGCCCATCGCGAAGCCCTGGAGGGCGCGCCCCACGATCATGACCACGAGTTCGTCGGTGAAGGCGCATATCAGGGAGCCGGCCACCATCACGGCGAGACTGGCGAGCAGCATCTTCCGCTTGCCGCGGAGATCACCGAGCCGGCCCATGATCGGGGTGGCGACGGCCCCCGCGAGCAGCGTCGCCGTCATCACCCAGGTGGCGTTCGACGGGGCGGTGTGCAGCAGGGCGGGCAGGTCCTTGATGACGGGGACGAGCAGGGTCTGCATCACCGCGACGGTGATGCCCGCGAAGGCGAGCACGGGGACGATCCCGCGACCGGCCTTGCGCGGACGGGGATCGGGGAGCTCCCCGGGGTGCTGTTCGTTCGTCGTCTGTGGCATGCGTGCGGCCTCCGGGCGGCGTGGTCGAGGTTGGGAGGAGAGGTACGGGCGGTGCGGGCGGGCAGCTCCGACCGCCGACTGTGTGCACTGTGAAACCTTTCAGACGTCCGGTGTATTCCGGTGAACGTGGCGCGAACGGGGCGCGGTGGCGCACGTGTTGGGCGCACGGGGGCGGACCGCTCCCGATCCACCCGTCATCTGACCTTCCGTCAGAATGGAACGTGTTCTACTCTTGCGGCCGTTCCAGTGGCTGCGACCGGCGAGGATCCGCATGGGCATCGGAATCACCGAAGAACACAGGGAACTGGCACGGGCCGTACGGGGCCGCCTGGCGCGCGCCGTACCACCGGAGGAGATCCGCGCCCTGCTCGACGCGGACACCCCGGGCACCCCCGGCGCGCGCCCCAAGTACTGGGACGGGCTCGCCGAACAGGGCCTGCTCTCCCTCCACCTCCCCGAGGAGCACGGCGGCGACGGCGGCCGCCTCCTCGACCTGGCCGTGGTCCTCGAAGAGGCCGGACGCGCCGCCCTCCCCGGCCCCTACCAGGCCACCTCCCTCGCCTCCACCGTGCTCGCCGAGTCCGGACCGCCCGGCCTGGCGCGGGCCCTCGCGGCGGGGGAGCGCATCGGCGCCGTCGCACTCGGACCCGGCACCCTCACCGCCGTCGAGCACGGCGACGGCCACCTCCTCGACGGCACCGCACCCCCCGTCCTCTCCGCCGCCGACGCCGACCTGCTGCTTCTGCCCGCCGCGTCGGCCGCCGGGACCCTCTGGTTCGCCGTCGACACCGCCACCGAGGGGCTGACCGTCCGGGCGCACCACGGCGCCGACCCGACCCGGCCCACCGCCGAGGTCCGCGCCGCCGGAGTGCTCGTCCCCGCCGCCCGGATCGTCGCGACCGACTCCGTGCGCGTCCGCGACCTCGCCGCCGTCCTGTTCGCCGCCGAAGCCTGCGGAACCGCCGCCCAGGCACTGCACCTGGCGTCCGAACACGCCAAGGTGCGTGAGCAGTTCGGCCGCCCCATCGGACAGTTCCAGGGCATCAAGCACCTCTGTGCCGACATGCTCGTACGGGTCGAACGGGCCCGCGCGCTCGTCTGGGACGCCGCCCGCGCCGCCGACGAGGAGGGGACCGGCCCCGACGTGCGGTCCCTGACCGCCGCCCTCGCCGCGTCCGAAGCCCTCGAAGCCGCGTTCGGCTGCGCCAAGGACTGCATCCAGATCCTCGGCGGCATCGGCTTCACCTGGGAGCACGACGCCCATCTGTATCTGCGCCGCGCCCTCGTCGCCCGCCAGCTGCTCGGCTCCGGCGACACCCACCGGCTGCGCGCCGCCCGGCTCGCCGAGGCCGGGGCCCGGCGCGGGCTCGCCCTCGAACTGCCCGCCGAGGCCGGCCCGTACCGGGAGGCCGCCCGGGAGGCCGTGGCCGGGGCCCGGGGGCTCGACCCGAAGGCCGCCCGCCGCGCCCTCGCCCCGACCGGCTACGCCGCCCCGCACCTCCCGGCCCCCCACGGGCTGGACGCGGGCCCCGTCCAACAGCTCGCCATTCAAAGGGAGTTGGCGGAACAGGGCATCCGGCTGAGCGACCTCGGGATCGCCACCTGGGTGGTGCCCTCGCTCATCGCCCACGGAACGCCCGAGCAGCGGGAGCGCTACCTGCTGCCCACCCTGCGCGGCGAACTCCTGTGGTGCCAGCTCTTCTCCGAGCCCGGCGCCGGCTCCGACCTCGCCTCCCTCCGCACGAAGGCGGAACGGACCGAGGAGGGCTGGCGGATCAACGGCCAGAAGGTGTGGACCAGCGCCGCCCAGGGGGCCGACCACGGCATCCTCCTCGCCCGCACCGACCCCGACGCCCCCAAGCACCGGGGCATCGGCTACTTCCTCGTCGACATGAAGAACACCCCGGGCATCGACATCCGGCCACTGCGGGAGATCACCGGCGACCGGCTCTTCAACGAGGTGTACTTCGACGACGTCCTGCTGCCCGCGGACGCCGTCGTCGGCGCGCCCCAGGACGGCTGGAAGGTCGCCCGCCACACCCTGGGCAACGAACGCGTCCACATGGCCGACCAGATGACCTTCGACACCGGCCTCGAAGCGCTGATCGCCCGCTCCGGCGAGCTCGACGGCGCCTGCCGCGCCCGGATCGGGGCGCTCGCCGCCGAGGCCCACGCGCTCGGCTGCATCGGACTGCGCACCACGCTGCGGCAGGTCTCCGGACTCGAACCCGGCGCCGGGGCCTCGGTACGCAAACTCGTCCAGACCACCCACCAGCAGAAGGTCGCCGAGTTCGTCCTCGAACTGCTCGGCCCGGCGGGCGCCACCGGCGAAGGACCCCGGGAACGGGCCCTGCACGGCTTCCTGATGTCCCGCTGCCTGACCATCGCGGGCGGCACCACCCAGGTCCAGCTCAACGTCGTCGCCGAGCGCATCCTCGGCCTCCCGCGCGACTGAACACGAACGAAACCGAAGGGACCGCCCCCGTGAAACCCATGAAGCTCATGAAGGCGTACGTCGTCGGCGTCGGCATGACGAAGTTCGAGAAGCCCGAGACCCGCGACTGGCAGTACTGGGACATGGTGAAGGAGGCCGGAACGGCGGCGCTCGCCGACGCCTCGCTCGACTACGAGCGGATCCAGCAGGCCGTCGTCGGCTACTGCTTCCAGCCCTCCACCGCCGGCCAGCGCGCCGTCTACGGACTCGGCCTGACCGGCATCCCCGTCTACAACGTCAACAACAACTGCGCCACCGGCTCCACCGCCCTGATGACGGCCCGCCAGTTCGTCGAGGGCGGCGGCAGCGACTGCGTCCTCGCGCTCGGCTTCGAGAAGATGACGCGCGGCCCGCTCGGCGGCGGGGGCGCGGGCGGCGCGGCCGCCGACTTCGCGACCTCGCCGGTCGCCCGCCACTACGGGATCATGGCCGCCGCCCACGGCTTCGAGGCGGGCCCGCCCACCGCCCAGATCTTCGGCAACGCGGCCCGCGAGCACATGGAGCGGTACGGGACAACCGAGGCGCAGCTCGCCGCCGTCGGCGCCAAGAACCACCGGCACTCGGTGAACAACCCGTACGCCCAGTTCCAGGACCCGTACACGGTCGAGGAGGTCCTGGCCGCGAAACCCGTCCACCGCCCGCTCACCAAGCTCCAGTGCTCACCCACCTCGGACGGCGCGGCCGCCGCCGTCGTCGTCTCGGAACGCTTCGTCGAACGCCACGGCCTCGGCGACCGGGCGGTGGAGATCGCCGCCCAGGCCATGACCACCGACACCGGCGACTCCTTCGCCTCGGGCACCTGCATCGACGTGGTGGGCCCGGCGATGTCGCGGGCCGCCGCCCGCCAGGTGTACGAGACCGCCGGGGTCTCGGCCGCCGACCTGGACGTCATCGAGCTCCACGACTGCTTCTCCATCAACGAACTCCTCACCTACGAGGCGCTCGGCCTCTGCGGCGAGGGGGAGTCCGGGAAGCTCGTCGAGTCGGGCGCCACCACCTACGGCGGCAGCTGGGTGGTCAACCCGTCCGGCGGGCTGATCTCCAAGGGCCACCCGCTCGGCGCCACCGGCATCGCCCAGGTCGCGGAGGTCACCTGGCAGCTGCGCGGCGAGGCGGGCGACCGCCAGGTGCACGGCGCCCGCACCGGACTGACCCACAACATCGGCCTCGGCGGCGCCGCCGTGGTGACCCTGCTGCGCCGCTGAACCCCGCCCCGTCACGCGGGCGGCAGCACCAGCTCCGCGAGGTCCAGGAACGCCTCCGTGGTGGCGGTCCGCAGCCGGCCGAGGTCACAGTCCGGGGAGCGGAGCACCGGGTCGTAGGGGATGCGGACCAGCCGGTCCGGGGCCACCCCCAGCCGTTCGGCCGTCCCGTGGGGAAGCTGCCCCCGGTGGCCGTCGACATCGGTGACCACCACGAGCGCCCGGTCCGCCAGGTGCGCGTGCCTCGTCCCCCGCAGCCGCGCGAGCAGCCGCACCGTCTCCCCGACGGATGCCTCGGCGGTGCTGCCGCAGACGAGCAACTCGTCGGTGTGGTCCAGGAGAACGTCCGCCGATCCGCTCAGCCCCAGCGGAGCCCAGTCGCTCAGCACGAAGGAGTAGTACGGGGCGAGCAGCCCCAGGACGGCGACGTAGTCGTGGTCGTGCGTGGGGCTCGGGCTGAAGTGGCCCGGCGGATGCGCGACCACCTCCAGCCCCGGGTCCAGCCGGGCCGTCCGGGCGCTGATCTCCTCGTACGGGGACGACGGCGCCAGCGCGGCGAGCCCGCGCGGGACGGGCCGCGCCCCGGGCGGGAGGAAGGCGGCCAGCGCCCCGGAGTCCCCGGCGGCGTCCATGGCCAGGACCGGTTCGCTCCGCACCGCCGCCAGCAACCGTCCGAGCACCATCGTGGTCGTGGCCCGCCCGCTGTAGCGGTGCGCGCCGATCAGCGCCAGCCGCCTGCCGTACGTCATCGGCGCCCGCAACCGGGCCAGTCGCTCCAGCGCCCTGCGCCGGGCCGCCCCGAACCGGGCGACGCGCAGCCCGGCCGCCTCGTCCCCCGGGGTGTCGGGCAGCGGCGGCGGGGTCAGCGGAACGGGTGCCTCCCGCCGCGCCGGGACCGCCCGCCGGGCGGGGGCCGGAAGTCCCGTCCCCGAGGCCGGATCCCGGTACTGGGCGCGGGCCCGGGCGACGTACTTGCCGAGCACCTCCCCGACCTCGCCCGCCGTGGGCCGCCTCGCCGGGTCCGGGTCGAGACAGCGCAGCACCAGCAGCCGCAGCTCCGTCCAGGTGTCGCCCTGCCACAGGTGCATCCCCTCCGGCATGCCCGGCAGGCGCGCACCGGGCTTGCTGCTGATGAGCTGGAGCAGCTCCCCGAGCGCGTACATGTTGTCCTCGCGGGTCGGCACCGGCCCCGGACCCGCGTACTCCCCGTCCACCGCGCAGTCCGACAGATCGGCCAGCACCACCGAACGGCGCAGCACGAAGACGCTGTCGGCGCCCAGGGATGCCGGGACCAGCCCGTTGACATGGCAGAGCGCCACCGCGTTCGCGAGGTAGAACGCCACGATGAGCCCGCGCAGCGTGTCGAAGGGCGCGACCCCGTCGGTGAGCGCCCGGTTGAGGACGTCCTCCAGCCGCAGCGGCTCCGTCCCCGGGGCGTCCGCGTCCGCGACCGTGGTCATCGCCAGCCAGGGCGCGGAGTCCTGCTCACCGGTGGCGAGCAGGGCGGGCGCGTACTGCCCTCGGAGCCGGGACAGGGCCTCCGCCTCCACCTCGACCAGCCACCGGTGGACCGGAGGCACCCCCGGATGCGTCATGCGCAGCGCCGCCTCGCCGCCCCGGGCGTCGAACCCCCGGTAGACCACGGTGCGATGGCCCCGGCGCCGCCCGCGCAGGGTGTACGCGCCGAGCCGGCGCGGGTCCTCCGGCCGCAGCGGCCGCCAGCCGTCCGCCTCCTCCGGCTCCGCGTCCGGACCGGGCCCCGGACCGGACGGGCCGCCACCCGACGACACCCCGAACCGGGACAGCAGCCGCCGCTCCACACTGGTGAACGGCAGCTGCGCGTCCAGGAGTTCGGCCGGACCCTCCGGGTGCGACAGCCAGGCCGGGAAGTCCGGCGAACGCCCCGCCAGCTCGTCGAGCCGGAGCCCGATCCGCCGGCTCGTCCGCAACAGCTCCGCCGGCGGTACCGCGTCCAGCAGGACGGTCCTGGTCTCGTCGGAGAAGTCGAAGATCCGGTGCTTCGCGGGCACCGGACCCGGCACCGGCGCCCGACGCGGCTGCATCAGCCCGCCCAGGAACACCTCCGCCAGATGCGCGGTACTGGCCCGCCACGGCACCGCGCCCCGCACCAGCCGCATCACCGGCACCGACAGCGGCGCCACCGCCGCCAGATGCGCCGCCAGCCGGTACGCCTCCGGGGTCGCCGCGTCCCGGAAGTGCTGGGCGCCGCCCGAACCCCGGGGCGGCACGTCCGGCGCCGCGTACGCGTCCGGCCGGACCAGCAACGGCAGCTCCACCGTCGCCCCCGGCGAGGCCAGCAGCCGCGCCCAGTCGTGCAACGCGGCCGGCTCCGGCGCCAGCACCGGCACCGGGACCCCCTCGAAGGCGGCGATCTCCGGCGGCAGCACCGGGTCGACGATCCGCCAGGACGCGTTGGCCCCGCCGATCCGCCGGGTGGTCGCCCGCCAGCGCTCGGCGGAGATCCCCGACGCCTCCCACATCTCCGGCGGCAGCGTGTGCACCACCGCGACCGGGCCCCGCGCCGCCCGCCGGGCGAGCAGACCGTGCATCGCACCGGACCGCCAGGCCGCCCCCATCCCGTCGCTCACCACCAGCAGCAGCGTCCGGCCCGAGGCGTCGTTCACCGCGCTCGGCGCCAGCTCCGGGCCGTCGGCACGGAACGGCCGGGCATGCAGCCGGGGCCGCACGCCCCCCGCGTCCAGCCCCAGCACCCGGATGGTCCGGAACGCGCCCAGCCGCTCCAGCAGGGCCCGCAGCTCCGCCCCGAGCCGGTGCCACAACAGCATGGACAGCCCGTCGTCGACGAGCAGCACCAGATCCAGCCAGCGCTCCCGCACCGGCCGCTGCACCACATCGGCCAGCCCCGTCCGGGCGAACTCGGTGGCCGTCAGCTCCTCGTCGACCTCCAGCCGGTGCAGGCTCTCCCGGCGGCGGCGCAGCGGCCGCAGCGCCCGGCCGAGCGCCAACTCGTCGGCGAGCGCCTTCTCCTCGGGAACCCGGACCGGCATGGCGCGGCGTCCGTCCCCGGCGGGGCGGTGACGGACGGGCTCCGGCGCCGGGGACCGCCGCGCCGCCGCGTACAGCGACGGGGCGGTCAGATCGGGCAGGTCGTCGTCGGGCCCCGGCTTCGGCGAGGGCCCCGGTGCCTCCCGTACCCCCTCCGCCCCGGCGTCCGGCCCGGCGGCGGGCGGGGCCGGCTCGGGCCGCTCCCGGCGCAGCGGGGCACCGGGCCCCGCGGGCAGGCTCCGCGCCAGCCACAGCACGTCCAGCAACTGGTCCGCGTCCAGCTCGTGCCCGCAGGCCGACAGCACCCGCAACGCCTCGGCCAGCCGCGCCCCGTCGCCGGACACGGTCACATCGCCCCGGTGAGCTGGTGGAGCACGGCGTCCAGCAGCCCCTCCGCGTCCAGGTCGACGCCGCCGGTCCGCAGGAACACCGCGTTGAGCAACTGGTCGGTGGCCAGCTCCCCGGGGGCGCGGCGGCGCAGGAACGCCTCGACGAGGTCGTCGGCCGCCCGCAGCGCCTCCTCCCCGAGATGGGCCGCCACGATGGACCGCAGCCGCTCCTCGTCGGGCACCGGCAGGTCCAGCCGGACACAGCGGCGCAGGAACGCGGGCGGGAAGTCGCGCTCACCGTTGCTGGTGATGACGACGACCGGGAACTCGGAGCACCGCACGACACCCTGGTGCACCACGACGGTCCCCCGGTGGTCCAGGGTCCGCACCTCCACGTCGGCCATGTCCTCCGGGAGCCGGGTCAGCTCCGGGATGTCGAAGACCCCGTCCTCGAAGACCGTCAGCAGGTCGTTGGGGAGATCGACGTCGCCCTTGTCCATCTCGTCGACGAGCAGCGCCCTCGGGGTCGCCGACGGCACCAGGGCGGTCCCGAGCGGGCCGAGCCGCACGAACGTGCCGATCGACGGCTCCGTCTCGCCCCGATCCCGGCTGAGCGTCGTCTCGCGCAGCCGCCCGATCGCGTCGTACTGGTAGAGCGCGTCCTTCACCGTGGAGCGGCTGTTGACCGGCCAGCGCAGCAGCTCGCCCAGGCGCAGCTCCCGGGCGACGGCGTGGGCGAGCGACGACTTCCCGGTCCCCGCCGGGCCGGTGACCAGCAGCGGACGGCGCAGCAGCAGCGCCGCGTTCACGATGTCCGCGTGGCCCGGCTCGATCACGTACGGCATGCCGGGGCGGTCCGGCCGCTCCGGGGTGAAGCGGCGCCACGGCGGGGCCGGGGGCAGGGCCACGTCCCGGGGCTCGCCGTCACCGTGGAAGAGGCGCCAGTCGGTCGCGGGAGCGGCAGGGGTACCGGGGGCTCCGGACGCTCCGGCAGCGGAAGTCATGCGCTCTCCTGTGGTTCGGTCAGATGGAGCCGGGGGACGGTGCGGTCGGCGTCGGCCCAGGCGAGGACCGGGCGGCCGGGGAAGTCGGGCGGCCGGGCGTGGGCGTTCGCCCGGTAGTCGCGTACCCCGTCGGGCAGTTCGGGGGTGGCGACGTCCGCCATGTGCCGGACGAGGTGGGACGCGCCGTCCTGGCCCCGGTCCCACACCACCACGGGGACCCCCAGCACGAGACAGGTCTGCACGATGCCGTCCCGGGGGCCGGGCGGCACGTCCACACAGACGCGCACCGTGTCCAGTTGGTTGACCAGCATCGGGTACAGGGACCCCGGGGCCACGGCGTCGGAGACGACCAGCGTCTTCCCCGAGTCGAGCCGACGCCACCGGCCGCGCCAGTGCGAGTCGAACCGCCGGTGCTTGCGCACGAGTTCGGGACAGTGCACGACCAGGGGGAACTCCACCCCGAGGACCCCGGGAACGATCTCGTCGGCGTCGTACGCCGTCCACTCGTCGACCGGCAGGTTCAGGCTCGCCCGGTCGACGAGCACCTCCACCAGCGGCGCCCGCTCGTCGTCGGCCGCCGGGGTCAGCGAGTCCAGGACCCGCAGCACCTCCCGCGCCCCGTCCGAGGCCGAGTACGCCGTCAGACTGTCCGTGGAGACCTGCCGCAGGCCCGCACCCTCGTCGCACCAGATCCGCAGCCGGTGCAGCCCCCGCTCGGCCCGCGTCACCTGGACCAGCACCCGGGTCCGCGCGGTCCGGCCGCGCACCGAACGCCCCCACGCCTGGGAGTCCGTCCGGCGCTCGCCCAGCGCCGCCCGCGAGATGCCCAGCCGCTGGGCGACCCCGTCGGCCCACAGCCGCTGCTCGGCCCGTTTCCCCGACGAGGACAGCGCGCCGACGTACTCCATGACCCGCAGCAGGGCCGGGACGCGGCGCTCCCCGCCCGCCGCCTGGCCGTCCCCCGGCAGCGCCTCCAGCCGGTCCAGGAGCAGGTCGAGGGGTTCCTCGCCGGGGGCGGCCGGTACGTGGGGCAGCGCGGCGCGCACGGCCTCCGGGATCCGGGCCAGCACCGCCCGGTCGAGGTCCCGCAGCAGCCGGCGCAGGGCCGCGTACTCCGCCGGGGACAGCAGCCGGGGCGTGCCGCTGAGCGAACCGGCGGCCAGCACCCGGTCGGCCCAGGCCGGGCTGTCACGCCGCAGCATGCCCGAGAAGGCGGCCAGGGCCCGCGGGTGGGTGAGCAGGAACCGGGCGAACTCCGCGTGCGTCGGCGGGGTGACGGAGCTGCCCTCCCCGACCCCGCACTGCCGGGCCAGCCGGGCGGCGGCCGTCGAGCGCTCGGTCGACGAGTACAGGATCTCCTCGACGGCCTCCTCCAGGAGGATCAGCGCCGGGTCCCCGGGATCGAGCCCGCCGTCCTCGTCCCGCTCCAGCTCCTGCGGGAGGCCGCCCACCGCGGCCAGCTCGTCCCTGACCCGCTGCCAGGGGACCGCCCAGCTACGCCGGACGAGCTGCTGCGGGCTGTACGCGAGGGGCTCCCCGGTGGCGGCGGACCGGGGCGGCAGGAAGTGCGCCACGACCAGGCCGACGACCGCCCCTTCCCCGGGGCACCAGACGGGGCCGCCGCTGTACCCGGGGCCGACCGCCATGCCGGTGGCCTCGCCGTCGAGATAGCCGAGCGCGGGGTCGAGGTGGCCGAGCGGGGCGTGGAGCGCGGCGACGGTGAGCCGGGCCAGGGTGGACGGGTGCCCGCCGCCGTGCCAGGCGTGCACCGGCTGACCGGCCGCCATGTCGGCCCGCCCGGGGACGGCGGGCAGCACCTCCCGCCCGGCCGGCTCGTCGATCCGCAGCACGGCCAGGTCGCCCAGCCACTCCTGGTCGGTCTCCCGGACCGGGCCGCCGCCGGGGGAACGCGGGGCGACCCAGTGGAGCAGCCGCGCCGAGCAGGACGTGACGGCGGCGCCCCGCACCTCGACCCGGATCGCCTCCCGCCGAGGCGTCCGGGGATCGAGCAGGGGCCGTCCCAACGCCTCGTTCACGACATGGGCGCAGGTCAGGACCGTATCGGGGCCGAGCGCGAATCCCGCGCCCGCGACCCGGCCGTCCCCACCCCGGCGCACCGTGACGACGAGCCGGGACGGCTCCTCGACCGGGGCGGCGCCGCTGAGCCCGAACCACCCCATGCGCTACTCGGCGGCCGGTCCGGCGTCGGCACCCCGGGCCGGGACCGGGTTCCAGCCGGCGGTGACCGTGAGATGGGCCTGCCCGCTGCCACCGACGATCCCCAGCTTGAGGTCCTGCCCGATCTGGACGCCGAACGTGACGCTCAGCTCGGTGGGCGGGTTCGGCGAGGCCACCGCGGCGTCGTGCACCTCCTGGAGCAGCGGGCCGACCGGCTTGAGCGCGCCGCGCAGGGCCCCGATCGCCAGGCTGGCCACGGCCCGGCCGCCCCCGGAGGCCACCGGTACCGCCCGCCCCATCCCTTCCGGCAGGTCCCCCTCGTCGTACGCGGGGGAGGGCGCGGACTCCGACGTTCCGGCGGCCGGCGCGAGCAGGAAGCGGACGGGCGTGCCGTCGTCGAGTGCGAAGTCAGGTGTTGTGGACACGACCGCATTCTCACCGCGCGGGCGCCCGCCGCACGGACCGATGGCCAACTCGGTTACGTCATCGATACATTGACGCCGCCCGGCCGTTTCTCCCGGTCACCCACTCAGAGCCAGCCCTGCTGCCGCGCCGCCCGCACCGCCTCCATCCGGTTGCGGGTGCCGGTCTTGCCGATCGCCGCGGACAGGTAGTTGCGCACGGTGGACTCCGACAGATGCAGTTTCGCCGCGATGTCGGCGACCGTGGCACCGTCCACCGAGGCGTTCAGGGCGTCCCGCTCGCGGGCGGTGAGCGGGCTGGGCCCGGCACTGAGCGCGGCGGCCGCCAGCGCCGGATCGATCACCGTCTCCCCGGCCAGCACCCGCCGCACCGCCACCGCGAGCTCCTCGACCGGACCGTCCTTGACCAGGAAACCGGCCGCCCCGGCCTCCATCGCCCGGCGCAGATAGCCGGGGCGGCCGAAGGTGGTGAGGATCAGCACCCGGCAGTCCGGCACCTCCGCGCGCAACCGCGCGGCAGCGTCCAGCCCGCTGCACCCCGGCAGTTCGATGTCGAGCAGCGCCACGTCCGGCCGGACCCGCACCGCGGTCGGCACGATCTCGTCCCCGGACCCCACCTGCGCCACCACCTCGATGTCCGGCTCCAGCCCCAGCAGCAACGCGAGCGCGCCGCGCATCATCCCCTGGTCCTCGGCGAGGAGCACCCGGGTGAGCCGTGCCGGGCGGTGGTCCTGCGGCATCTCGTTCACGCGGGACAGATTAAGCGCTGCCCCGCCGTTCGGGGCCGTGTACGGCGCGGGCATCGCCGCCCGGCTCGTGGCCGGCGGGAGCGCCGTGGCCGAGCACATCGACAGCATCCTCGCCAAGCCCGGCCTCCCCGGGGCCGCCGCCGACCACCGCCGGGTGCCGGCCGGTCACCGACTCCGGCCCGGTGCTCGTTCTCAAGCTCTGCCTGTTCCAGAAGTGTGGGGAATTGATCGACATCCCTGCAGTAGTCGTGCATTCGTATCCAGTTCAACGACCCGGGCATTAAAGCGCCTCATGACGGCCTGAATGGGCGCCTCTGTTGCTGACCCATGGGAAATCCGCCCGCGGCCTGAGTCCGTGCCGGTCTTCATGCCGGAATGACGGTCAAAAACCCCTGGCGGCAGCTCTGGAGGCGGAGTGGGGAACATCGTTGGCTGCGGAAACGACCCTGCAAGATCCGGCTCCCACCGGCTTCCATCGGCCCTCTCGCCCCACCGCCGAACAGGAACGTGTCATGAGCCCTAAATATCACTTTTTTATCACTCTCTGGTGCGGTTACCTCATTGAGTAACGAGGAAATATTCACCATAAGCAGGGAAAGCGAAAAGCCACTTCATGGTTGGCTCTTTGACCATCTGTCCAAAGAGTGAACAGACCCGCTTTCCGTTCCCGTCAGCCGTCCTGCCTCTCGCGGGCGGGACGGCGCCCACCGGACGCATTCCGCAGGCGCGTAGAGCATCAGGAGGCGGCATGGCCGCGACGCCCACGTCCACCCCCACATCCCCAGACCGACCGATCCCCGCGCAGAGCGCCGGGGACGACCCACAACCGACCACCACGGAGGACCTCGACCCGATGTGCGATCCGCTTCCGCCCGAAGGGGAACCGGGGCCGCCCGGGCCGCAGGGACCGCCCGGACCGCAGGGGCCGGGCGGACGTCCGGGTTGCACCGGACCCGCGGGTCCCGCCGGGCCCGCGGGTCCGATGGGGCCCGCCGGGCCTATGGGCGCGACCGGGCCGAGGGGCCTGGTCGGCGAGCAGGGGCCCCGCGGTATCGAGGGCCCCGCGGGCCCCGAGGGCCCGAGCGGCCCGGCCGGTCCCGAAGGCGCCGTCGGGGCGAAGGGGGCCGAGGGGCAGCCCGGCGCGGACGGCAGGGACGGAAAGCCGGGGGTGAACGGCCTCCCGGGCGCCGATGGCCGCGAGGGCCCGGCCGGACCCCGAGGGCCGCAAGGGCTCCGGGGGGACCCCGGCCCCGAGGGGCAGGTGGGCCCACGGGGGCCCCGCGGGCCCAAGGGCGACCCCGGCGACCTGCCCAACCCCGAATACCTGCGCCAACTCGTCAGGGAGGCGCTCGCGGAAGCCGGGTTCTGCGGCCCGCCCTGAGAAGTCGTCTCTCCTTGTCCGTTCGTGACTCACTGGGTCCGGTCCGGCTCCGCCCAGCTCCCGCTCCGCTCCTCCCCGTCCGGCTCGGACCCGTCCGCGTCCGGCCCGTCCGCCGGGAGCTCCGCCGTCACCACGAAGCCGCGGCCCGGACGGGGGCCCGCGCGGAGGCTGCCGCCCGCCGCGGCCAGGCGTTCGGTGAGGCCGGTCAGGCCGGTGCCGCCGACGCCGGGGTCCGGTGGAACGTCCAGGCCGGGGCCGTCGTCCGTCACCGTCAGCCGGACCCGGCCGGCCGCGCCCTCCAGGACGAACGAGCAGCTCGTGGCGCGGGAGTGGCGTACGACGTTGGTGACGGCCTCCCGAACCACCCAGCCCAGCAGCGCCTCCGTCTGCGGGGCGAGCGGCGGCCCCGAGCGGCGGAGCACCGGCTCGATCCCGGCGGCGGTCAGTGCCGAGCGCGCCCGGTCCAGCTCGGTGGCGAGGCTGCCCTCCCGGTAGCCGGTGACCGCCTCCCGGATCTCGGTGAGCGCCTGACGGCCGACCGCCTCGATGTCGGACACCTGGGAGAGAGCCGCGTCCAGATCGCGCGGGGCGAGCCGGCGCGCGGCCTCCGACTTGACCACGATCACCGAGAGCGTGTGGCCCAGCAGATCGTGCAGGTCCCGGGAGAACCGCAGCCGCTCCTTCTCCACGGCCGTACGGGCCAGCTCCTGCCGGGTGGCGCGCAGTTCCATCACGGTCTCCGAGAGGGCCAGGATCGCGGAGGTCACCGCCCCGGAGATGAACGTGCCGTAGCCGATCGTCCACGGCTCCGAGACGCCGCGCCACACCGCCACCGCCGTGGCGACCAGGGCCAGCAGCAACAGCCCCGCCCCCAGTCGCCGGCCGCGCAGAACGGTCCCGCAGGCCAGCGAGAGCAGTGGGAAGAACAGCAGCCAGCTCCCGCCGTACCCGCCGGCCAGTGCCAGCGTGACGAGGCCCAGCGCGCCGAGCAGTGCGTACGACACCGGGCTCTCGCGCCGTCTCCGGTCGAAGCCCCGGAACACCACGGAGACGTAGAGGGAGTTGAAGGCGAGCAGCCCGAGGCCGCCGAGCCAGGGGTTGGGCGCTTCGCCCTGGAAGAGGTTGGAGAAGGCGCCGAGACCCAGCAGCAGCCAGGGCAGCAGCGTGAACGGACCGGGCGGACCGGGCCGCCGCCCCGCCTTCCCGCCCCGCCGCCACAGGCGCGGCCGCCGGTCCTCGCACGCCTCGTCCGTCCGGTTCCCGGTCATGACCGTCTCCCCCGATCCCGTCACACGGTCCTGGTCGACCGACGGTAGGAGACCACGGCGTACGCCCCGAAGCACAGCAGCCACCCGCAGAGCACCGCGACGGTTCCCACGCCGGGCGCATGGCCCTGGGTGGTCGCCCACCCCAGTTCGGCGAAACGGTTGGCGGGGGTGAAGCCGCCGATGGTGCCGAGCCACCCGGGCAGCGCCTCCCGCGGGAACCACAGCCCGCCGACGACCGCGAAGCCCATCAGGCAGGTCATGTTGACCACGCCGGTGCCCTGCGGGGTGAGCCGGTATCCGTTGCCGAGGCCGAGCATGGTGAAGGGCAGCGCCCCGACCCACAACAGCACCACCAGCGCACCCCACTGCCAGGCCGCCAGCCGCACCCCGTTGACCAGCGCGCCGGCCAGCAGCACCGCCAGGATCGTCGGCAGGACCGTCACCGAACCGCTGATCGCCCGGCCCACGACCGCCCGGCCGGGGGAGAGCGGGGTGACCCGCAACTGGTCCAGCCAGCCGAGCTGCCGGTCGGACGCCACCCCCGTACCGATCGACATCGCGGAGCCCAGCGCCCCGTACGCGGCCATGCCGACCATCGAAGAGACGCTCCAACTGCCGTTGTTGTCACCGATGTTGGTGAAGAGCAAGTACATCATCACCGGCATGCCGGTGCCGAAGACCAGGAAGAAGGAGTCGCGCAGGGTGCGGCGGACTTCGAGCACGGTGTAGCGGAACATCACACGGCCTCCCTCTCGGAGTCGGAGTCGGAATCGGTGGCGGTGGCCTCGCCCGCGGGCGAGGTGAGGGCGAGGAAGGCGTCCTCCAGAGTGGCCCGGGAGACCTGGAGGCCGCGGATCGCGTCCCGCCGGGCCAGCTCGCGGACCGTGGCGTCGGAGTCGTCGGTGCGCAGCAGCGCCCGGTCCCCGGACACCTCGACCGAGACCACGCCGGGCAGCCGCTCCAGCCCCGCCGTGCCTCCGCCCGCCAGGTCGAAGGAGACGAGGCTCGCGCCCGCCGAGCCCCGGAGCGCGTCGGCGGTGCCGTCCGCGACGATCCGGCCCCGGTCGATGACGACGATCCGGTCCGCGTGCCGGTCGGCCTCCTCCAGGTAGTGCGTGGAGAAGAGGACGGTGTTGCCGCGCCGGGCGTACGTCCGTATCGACTCCCACAGGACGCGGCGCGCCTCCACGTCCAGCGCGGCGGTCGGCTCGTCCAGCACGAGCAGCTCCGGGTTGCCCGCCAGCGCGACGGCGAAGCGGACGCGCTGGGTCTGGCCGCCGGAGAGCTTGTCGACCCGCCGGCCCGCGTACGCGGTCAGCCCGGCCAGTTCGAGCGCCTCGGCCACCGGCATCGGTGCCGGATACGTCGAGGCGACGAAGGCGACCAGCTCGCGGACGGTGACCTTCTGGATCGGCCGCCCGTCCTGGAGCATCGCGCCGATCAGCCCGTCGCGCACCGCCTGCTCGGCGCTGCGCCCCAGCACCCGCACCGTGCCGGAGTCCGGCCGGTCGAGGCCGAGCAACAGCCTGATGGTGGTGGACTTGCCCGCGCCGTTGCGCCCGAGCAGCGCCACCGTCTCGCCCCGGTCGACGGCGAGGGCGATCCCGTCCACCGCCCGCACCTCGGCCCCCGCGCGGCCGAACGTCCGCACCGCACCCGTGACGGCCAGTGCCGTCCCGTCCTCCGACTTCCCCGTTGTCCGTGTCATGGGGACGACGCTACGGAGTACGGGGGGCGGCCGGGCAGGGGCGTGCGTACGGAACCGGCGATGACAAATGTCATGGGCGGGGCCGCCAGCCTTGCCCGGCAAGTGACCTGACGTTCCGTCAGCAACGGTCTTCCCAACGACCGGGGGCTGCGTTATACATGGGTCCATCGGCTAGAACGCGTTCTAGGTCGTGTCCTGGAAGGGCGTCACGGCCGGTCCCGCGCGACCTCGGTGCGGCCGACGGTGCGGACGGCCGTGCCGAGGTCTTTCCGTCCGGGGCGCGCGCCCGGCACGACCCGGACGAAAGGCCCCCGGTCCTCCCACCGCCAAGGAGCAGCCCCGCCATGCCCATCGATGCCGAAAAGGCCCTCGCCGCCGAACCCCGTACCAGCCGGATCGGCTGGGACCACAAGGACGTCCAGCTCTACCACCTCGGGATCGGCGCCGGCTCCGACCCGGACCGGACCGACCCCGCCGTCGACCCCCGGGAGCTGCGCTACACCCTGGAGTCCCGGCTCCAGGTGCTGCCCTCCTTCGCCACCGTCGCGGGCGCCGGGATGGGCGGCTTCGGCGGCCTCGCCGCACCCGGTATCGACATCGACCTCGCCGCCGTCCTGCACGGCGGGCAGACCGTCCAGGTGCACCGGCCGATCCCGGTGCGCGGCAGCGCCGTACAGACCTCGAAGATCGCCGCGGTGTACGACAAGGGCAAGGCGGCCGTGATCGTGCTGCGCAGCGAGGCGGCCGACGACGAGGGCCCGCTGTGGACCAACGACTCCCAGATCTTCGTCCGGGGCGAGGGCGGCTTCGGCGGCGAGCGCGGCCCCTCCGAGCGCAGCCCCCGCCCCGCGACCGCCCCGGACCACGTCGTGGAGCGGCCCGTCCGCCCCGACCAGGCGCTGCTCTACCGGCTGTCGGGGGACTGGAACCCGCTCCACGCCGACCCCGAGTTCGCCGCGCTGGCCGGATTCGACCGGCCGATCCTGCACGGGCTCTGCACCTACGGGATCACACTCAAGGCCGTCACCGACACGCTCCTCGACGGCGACGCGTCCCGCGTCCGCTCCTACCGGACCCGGTTCGCCGGGATCTTCTTCCCGGGCGAGACCCTCCGCATCGAGATGTGGGACGCCGGGAACGAGGTGCGCGTGGAGGTGAGCGCCGTCGAGCGGGAGAACGCGCCGGTCCTCGCCGACACCTTCGTCGCGTACGCCTGACCCGGGCACGCCGAGCCCGGGCACGCCGAGCCCGGTGCCCGCGAGCCGGACCCCGAACCCGAACCCGAAGCCGAAGCCGCCCGAACCAGAGGGAGCCGCACCATGCGCGCAGCCGTACTGCACGAGATAGGCCAGGAGAAGCTGGAGGTCCTCGACGACGTCGAGGCGGTGGGTTTCGGCCCCGGCAAGGTCAGGCTCCGCATCAGGGCCACCGGACTCTGCCACTCCGACGTCTCCGCGATGAGCGGGGTGCTGCCGCAGCCCGCCCCGTTCATCCCCGGCCACGAGGGCGCCGGCGAGGTCCTGGACGTCGGCGACGGCGTCACCGGGCTGAGCGCCGGGGACCGGGTCCTGGTCTGCTGGCTGCCCGCCTGCGGGGCGTGCCCGTCCTGCAAGCGCGGCCAGACCCACCTCTGCCTGGCCGGCTTCATGAACGCGGGCACCCCCAACTTCAAGCGCTCGGGCGGTGACGTCTTCGGCTTCGCGGGCACCGGCACCTTCACCGAGGAGGTCGTCGTCGGCGCGGGCTGCGCGGTGCCGATCCCCGACGACGTACCGTTCGAGATCGCCGCGCTGATCGGCTGCGGGGTGACCACCGGGCTCGGCGCGGCGATCAACACCGCGCGGGTGGAGGCCGGTTCGTCGGTGGCCGTGATCGGCTGCGGCGGCGTCGGCATCTCCACGATCCAGGGGGCCCGGGTGCAGGGCGCCGCCCAGATCGTGGCCGTGGACCCGGTCGCCTCCCGGCGCGAGGCGGCGCTGCGGTTCGGCGCTACCGAGGCGGTCTCGCCCGAGGAGTTCACCGACGCCAAGCAGCGGATCACCGCGAACGAGGGCTTCGATTACGTCTTCGAGGTCGTCGGCAAGTCGGCCACCGCGCGCACCGCGTACGAGCACACCCGGCGCGGCGGCACCCTGTGCATCGTCGGCGCGGGGGCGCTGGACGACAACTTCCAGGTCAACATGTTCGAGCTGTTCTTCGACGAGAAGCGGATCCTGCCCTCCATGTACGGCGGCGGCGACGTGCTCCGCTCCTACGAACGGGCCATCGCGCTCTGGCGGTCCGGCCGGATCGACCTCGAATCGATGATCACCCACCGGGTCCGGCTGGACGGCGTCAACGACGCGCTCGACCAGATGCGGACCGGCGAGTCGCTGCGCACCTGCATCGAACTCTGACCCCCGTCCCCTTCCGAGAGGAACCCGGATCCGATGTCACTTCCCCTGGACGGACTGTCCGCGATCGTCACCGGCGCGGGCCGCGGCCTCGGCCGCGCCGAGGCGCTCGAACTGGCCCGGCTGGGCGCCGCCGTGGTCGTCAACGACTACGGGCAGCCGGGCCGCGACGGCTCCGGCGCGGCGTCCGCCACCCCCGCCGAGGAGGTCGCCGAGGAGATCCGGGCCGCGGGCGGCCGGGCGGTCGCGCACCTCGGCGACGTCGCCGACCACGAACAGGCCCGCGCCCTGGTCGACCTGGCCGTGGACACCTACGGAAAGCTCGACGTCCTGGTCAACAACGCGGGCATCCTGCGCGACCGGATGATCTTCTCGATGACCGAGGACGAGTGGGACTCCGTCATCCGGGTCCACCTCAAGGGCCACTTCAACACCACCCACTTCGCCGCCGCGCACTGGCGGGCCCGTTCGAAGGAGTCCGGCGGCCCGGTCCACGGCCGGATCGTCAACACCTCGTCGGAGGCGTTCCTGGCCGGTTCGGCGGGCCAGCCGAACTACGCGGCGGCCAAGGGCGGCATCGTCGGCCTCACCACCTCCACGGCCCTCGCCCTGGCCCGCTACGGGGTCACCGCCAACGTCATCTGCCCGCGCGCCCGCACCAGGATGACCGAGGACGTCTTCGCCGGCTTCCAGGAGCCGGAGGAGGGGCGGCTCGACGCGCTCGCCCCCGAGCACGTGGCCCCGCTCGTCGGCTACCTGGCCTCCCCGGCCGCGGCCAAGGTCAACGGGCAGCTGCTCGTGGTCCACGGAGGCATGGTCGCGATCGTCGAACGTCCCAGGGTCGCGGCGAAGTTCGACGCCGCGAAGGAGACCTTCAGCTACGACGAGCTGGACGAGCTGATCTCCCCGTACTACGCGGACCGCCCCCCGAACGAGACCTTCGCCGCGGCGGAGGTCCTCGGTCTCAAGCGGGGCTGAGCATCCCCGGGCGCCTTCGGAGCCGGCCGGTTCCGAAGGCACCCGGGGGCCGACCCGCCCGGGGCGGTCACGGGACCGGCCGCCCACGGGAACGGGGATGGGCCCCGGCGGCCAGACGGCTGCCGGGGCCCACCCGTTCCTTCCTGCTGCTGTCACCGCGCGGTCAGGCCGCGCGGTTGTCCCCCTCGGAGGGGCGGCGGTGGCGGCCGTGCGGCTGTGCCGACGCGTCGTCCCTCGACTCACCCCCTCGGTGCTTTCCGGAGCCGCCGGCTTCGGCCCGCTCCGCGTCCGCGAGACGCGGCTGGGTCGTGTCGGTTCGGGCTTCAGACATGTGGGAAGTTCACCCCGTTGCGATCGCTTGCGTGTGGTCACCTGGGCCGATCACGCCACACCGCGGCCCGGTGCGGTCGCCTGGACGACCGCGCGGGCACGGCTGCGCAGGGCCTCGTGCTGATCGGCCCGGCCCAGATTTTAACCGGGTAACACCCGCCCCGTGAGCGGCGCCTGGCCCAACGGCACCGGCCTGCACACGGGCAGCGGGACGGCCGCGGGCAGGGCCCCCGCACCGACCGCAGCGCCCCCGCCGCACGCCCCAGGACCCGGCGGGGCGTCGGGCCCGTCGTCCTCCGGGGCCCGGAGCAGCGCCACCCCGCAGGACGTGTCCCCGTCGGCGTACGGCAGTCTCAGCAGGCCGTCCCGGGTCCACACCCCGCGGCCGGACTGCCAGCCCCCGGGGGCCGCGAACGGGTGCAGCCGGCGCCCGGCCGGACGCCATACGCCGATCCAGCTCCCCGACGCCCCCTCGACCCGCAGCGCCACCGCGCAGCTCTCCGGCGTGAGCATCTGGCCCGGCTGCACGGCGAACGGGGTCACCGCCGCGTCGGGCAGGCGCAGGCACTCCGGGAAGCGCACCGGCAGACAACTGCCGAGCACCCCCCAGCCGAGCCGTTCGTGGCCCGGCGCGTCCGAGCGGATCAGCAGCAGCCCGCTGCCCGGATCGGCCAGCAGCAGCCGGTCGTTGCTCTCCGGCGCGATCTGGAGCAGCGGCGACACCTCGCCGCCCCGCTCCAGGTCCACCGCGACCGCCTTGACCGGGCCGCCGCCCGGCATCGCGCGGTCCAGGGCCAGCATCCGGCCCGCCCGGTCCAGCCAGACCCCGCCCGAGCACCGCCCCGGCACCCGCGCGACCTGCTCGGGTCCGGGGGTGCCGCCCGCCACCCGCCAGACGGACGTGCTGTGCGCGTCGGCCGAGAGGGCGTACGCGCACGTCCCGTCCGGCACCGGCGGCAGCAGGCGCAGCTCGGCGCGGGCGACGGTGCCCAGCAGCAGCTCGCCCGTCCCCGGGCCGGTCGGGTAGAGCAGCGACACCGTGTGCCGGTCCGCGACCCGGCGCCGGACCAGCACCCGGCCGTCGGCCAGCGGCAGCACCTCGGAGTCGGGCTCCTCCGGCTGGTCGAGGGGGAGCGGCACGGCGTAGGGCTCGGGCCCGTCGAGCGTCCACCGCTCCACGAACCAGGCCCCCTCCCCCGTACCGTCCGCCCCGTCGCCGCCGGACCCGCCCGCCGCGTCCGCGAGCGCCAGCCGGGCCGCGTACGAGCCGTCCGCGGCGATCGTGAACGCGGGTGCGGACGGCCGCCCCGCCGCTTCCGGGCCCGCCGAGGTCTCGTTCTCGGCGGCACAGAGAGTCATCGAATGCTCACCTCCGGCGACCGAAGGTAGTTATCGCACTTCCAGCCGAACAACGCGTGACTCGCCACTTCACCCATAAGGGTGGTGATGTCGGGATTTTCTTGAGGGGGAGGGGGTGGCTGTGCTGCACCCTGAGCGGGTCAGTAAGGTTAGGCACTCCTAAGCGTTATCTGTGTGATCTTCGACTGGAGCACGTGATGTCCCTTCGTCGCCGCGGCACCGCCGCAGTCGGCCTGGCGGTGGCCGCCGCCCTCACCCTTTCGTCCTGCGGCAGCGACGACGGTGGCTCGGGCGGCTCGGCCAAGTCCGACGGCGGCGACAAGAAGGCGGCCGTCGCCACCGGCGGCAAGGACTTCGGCGACGCCGCGAAGAAGACGGCGGAGTACGGCACGGACGCCAAGACCGGCGAGTTCCCCCGCACCCTCACCCACGCCATGGGCAAGACGGAGATCAAGGCCGCCCCCAAGCGCGTCGTCGTGCTGGACGTCGGCGAGTTCGACAACGTGGTCTCGCTGGGTGTGAAGCCGGTCGGCTACGCCCCCTCCGAGGGCGACGCGGCGATCCCCTCGTACCTGAAGAAGGAAGCGGGCGACCCGAAGAACGTCGGCACGATCAACAACCTCAACCTCGAGGCGATCGCCAACCTGAAGCCCGACCTGATCCTCGGCAGCCAGCTGCGCGCCGCCGACAAGTACGACGCCCTCTCCAAGATCGCGCCGACCGTGTTCTCCATCCGTCCGGGCTTCACCTGGAAGGAGAACTACCTCCTCAACGCCGCCGCGCTCGACAGGACCGACAAGGCCGAGAGCGAGCTCGCGGAGTACCGGACCAGGGCGGAGAAGCTCGGCGAGGACATCGGCGCGGACAAGCCGACCATCTCCATGGTCCGCTACATGCCCGACCGGATCCGCCTCTACGCCAAGGCGTCCTTCATCGGCACCATCCTGGAGGACGTCGGCCTGCCCCGGCCGAAGAACCAGCAGATCGACGACCTCGCCGCGGAGATCAGCCCGGAGAAGATCGACGAGGCCGACGCCGACTGGATCTTCACCGGCGTCTACGGCGACGTGAAGGCCACCAAGCGCGACACCACGCAGGCCAACCCGCTGTGGAAGAACCTCGAGGCCGTCAAGGAGGGTCGGGCCAAGGACGTCCCCGACGAGACCTGGTACCTCGGCCTCGGCGTCACGGCCGCGAACCTGGTCCTCGACGACCTCCGCGCCGACCTGGTGAAGAAGTAGCCCGCCCCTCGGCGCCCGATGGCGTGACGTGACGGAGGCGGAACAGCCCGTGGCCGGCCCGTACGGACCGGCCACAGCCATGGGCGGCCGGGCACGGCGGGCAGGTAGCCTTCTGCCTGTGCCCCGTCTGTCTGAAGTCCTCGCCGAGCTCGACGCCCTCTGGCCGCCCGAGCGGGCCGAGAGCTGGGACGCGGTCGGCACCGTCTGCGGCGACCCGGACGCCGCCGTGGACCGCGTGCTCTTCGCCGTCGACCCCCTCCACACGATCGCCGAGGAGGCGATCAGGCTCGGCGCCCAGCTGATCGTCACCCACCACCCGCTCTACCTGCGGGGGACGACGACGGTCGCCGCCGACACCTTCAAGGGCCGGGTCGTGCACACCCTCATCAAGCACGACATCGCGCTGCACGTGGCCCACACCAACGCCGACACCGCCGACCCCGGCGTCTCCGACGCCCTGGCCGGCGCGCTCGACCTGCGCGTCGAGGGCCCGCTCGTCCCGGACCCCACCGACCCGAAGGGCCACCGCGGCCTCGGCCGGATCTGCGTGCTCGACCACCCCGAGACGCTGGCCGCGTTCGCCGCCCGCGCCGCCGCCCGGCTGCCCGCCACCGCGCAGGGCGTCCGGCTGGCCGGGGACCCCTCGTCGACGGTGCGCCGGGTCGCCGTCAGCGGCGGCTCCGGCGACAGCCTCTTCGACGCGGTCCGCGCCGCGGGGGTCGACGTCTTCCTCACCGCCGACCTGCGCCACCACCCGGCCTCCGAGGCCGTCCAGCACTCCCCGCTCGGCCTGGTCGACGCCGCCCACTGGGCCACCGAATGGCCCTGGTGCGAGCAGGCCGCGGCACAGCTCGACGCGATCTCCGACCGCCACGGATGGGACCTGAGGGTCCATGTCTCGAAGCAGGTCACCGACCCCTGGACCACCACCCACCACTCTTCTGGAGCCCCCAACTGAACGCCGCGCCCGCCGACCAGATCCGACTCCTCGACGTCCAGGCCCTCGACGTCCGCCTGTCGCAGCTCGCCCACCGCCGCACGTCGCTCCCCGAGCACGCCGAGATCGACGCGCTCACCAGCGACCTCGCGCAACTGCGCGACCTGCTGGTCGCCTCGCAGACCGAGGAGAGCGACACCGCCCGCGAGCAGGCCAAGGCCGAGCAGGACGTCGACCAGGTGCGCCAGCGCGCCGCCCGCGACCAGCAGCGCCTGGACTCCGGCGCGGTCACCTCGCCCAAGGACCTGGAGAACCTCCAGCGCGAGATCACCTCGCTGGCCAAGCGCCAGGGCGACCTGGAGGACGTCGTCCTTGAGGTGATGGAGCGCCGAGAGTCCGCCCAGGAGCGCGTCACCGAGCTCTCCGACCGGGTCTCCGCCGTCCAGGCCAAGTTCGACGCGGCCTCCGCCCGCCGCGACGCCGCGACCAAGGAGCTCGACGACGAGGCCGCCTCCGTCACCAAGGAGCGCGAGGTCGTCGCCGCCTCCGTCCCCGCCGACCTGCTGAAGCTGTACGACAAGCTCCGCGGCCAGCAGGGCGGGGTGGGCGCCGCCCGCCTCTACCAGCGCCGCTGCGAGGGCTGCCGCCTGGAGCTGAACATCACCGAGATCAACGAGGTGAAGGCGGCCTCCCCGGACACCGTGCTGCGCTGCGAGAACTGCCGCCGCATCCTGGTCCGTACGGCGGAGTCGGGCCTGTAATGGACCGGCCGCGCCAGTTCGTCGTCGAGGCCGACGGCGGTTCCCGGGGCAACCCGGGCCCCGCCGGCTACGGGGCCGTCGTCATCGACCCGGTGACGGGGGAGACCCTGGCCGAGGCCGCCGAGTACATCGGCGTCGCGACGAACAACGTCGCCGAGTACCGGGGCCTGGTCGCGGGCCTGGAGGCGGTGAAGGCGCTGGTGCCGGACGCCTCGGCGGACGGCGCGGTCCAGGTGCGGGTCCGGATGGACTCCAAGCTGGTAGTCGAGCAGATGTCGGGCCGCTGGAAGATCAAGCATCCCGACATGAAGCCGCTCGCCGCCCGGGCCGCCGCGGTCCTGCCGCGCTCCGCCGTCACGTACGAGTGGATCCCGCGCGAGCGGAACAAGCACGCCGACCGGCTCGCCAACGAGGCGATGGACGCGGGCAGGCGCGGTGAGCAGTGGCAGCCGTCCGCCTCGACCGCCGACCTCGGCACCGCGCGCGCCGGCGGCCCGCCGCCCCCGTCCGGTCCGCCCGGTGACGCGGCGGCGGGCGCGGCGAAGGCCCGCGCGGCACTGGCCGCCCACAAGCAGGCCCCCGCCACCCCGGCGGTCCCGGCCGCCCAGGCTTCCGCCACCCCGCAGGTCGGCTGGGGCGCGGCGCCCGACCTCGGCGCCCCCGCCACCTTCGTCCTGCTCCGGCACGGCGAGACGGCCCTCACCCCCGAGAAACGCTTCTCCGGCAGCGGCGGCGGCGACCCCGAACTCTCCGCGACCGGCCGCGAGCAGGCCGAGCGGATCGCCGCTGCGCTGGCCGCCCGGGGCACCGTCGAGGCGATCGTCACCTCCCCGCTGCGCCGCTGCCGCGAGACGGCGGCGGCGGTCGCGGCCCGGCTCGGCCTGGAGGTCCTCGTCGAGGACGGGCTGCGGGAGACGGACTTCGGTGCCTGGGAGGGGCTGACCTTCGCCGAGGTCCGCGAGCGTCACGGCCCCGACCTGGACGCCTGGCTGGCCTCCGCGAAGGCCGCCCCGACCGGCGGCGGCGAGAGCTTCGCCGAGGTCGCCCGCCGGGTGGCCGCCGCCCGCGACCGCCTCACCGCCCGCTACGCCGGCCGTACGGTCCTCCTGGTCACCCATGTCACGCCGATCAAGACCCTGATCCGGCTGGCGCTCGGCGCCCCGCCCGAGGCCATGTTCCGGATGGAGCTCTCGGCGGCCTCGGTCTCGGCGGTGGCGTACTACGCGGACGGCAACGCGTCGGTCCGGCTGGTCAACGACACCTCGCACCTCAGATAGCGGGCACCTCGCCCCCCGGGGGGGGCGGGACGGGCGGGGCCCGGGGCGGCTCGGAGCCTGCCGGGTGGCCTCTGGCCGGGCTGCCCCGTCCTGGCACGCGCGCTTCCGGCGCTGCCGGGATGCCAGAGCAGCTCTGCCGCAAGGGCGTCCCGGCGCCTTGGAACCACACGCACCGGACCGCGTCCGCCCATCGCTCGAAGGCCACCCGGCAGGCTCTCAGCCGCGCAGGGCCGCCGCCTCGCCCGCCAGCCGCTCCACCCGCGCCCAGTCCTTCGCGGCGACCGCGTCCGCCGGGACCATCCAACTGCCGCCCACGCAGCCGACGTTGGGCAGCGCCAGATAGGACGGCGCGGAGGCGGCCGAGATTCCGCCGGTCGGGCAGAACCGGGCCTGCGGCAGCGGCGCGGCGAGCGACTTCAAATACGGCGTGCCGCCCGCCGCCCCGGCCGGGAAGAACTTCATGTCCGTGACCCCGTGCTCCAGCAGCGCGACCACCTCGGACGTCGTCGAGACACCGGGCAGGAACGGCAGCCCCGACTCCCGCATCGCGCCCAGCAGCCGCTCCGTCCAGCCCGGACTGACCAGGAACCGCGCCCCCGCCGCCAGGGTGTCGGCGACCTGGCCCCCGGAGATCACCGTGCCCGCCCCGACCACCGCGTCCGGCACCTCCGCCGCGATCGCCCCGATCGCGTCCAGGGCGGCGGGGGTCCGCAGCGTCACCTCGATGGCCGGCAGCCCGCCCGCGACCAGGGCACGGGCGAGCGGCACCGCGTCGGCGGCGTCCTCCAGCACGACGACGGGCACGACGGGGGCGAGGTCCAGCACGGAGAAGGAGGTCATGGCCTCATCCTGCCGCGCGGACAGCGCCGTACGCAACGAGCGTTGCGCAGGGCGCAACAGGCGCCCTCCCTCTCGCCGTCCCCGGCTCAGTGGATCTCCGTCACCACGACATCGAGCGACCACGCCCGCCCGGCCCGCGCCGGAGCCTCGGCCTCCACCACGTACCCCAGCTCCCGCAGGATCTCCACCAGCTCGGCGGGCCGTTTCGGCCGGGCGCCGGAGACCAGCAGGTCGCGGACGAGCCGGCCCTTCGTCGCCTTGTTGAAGTGGCTGACCACCGACCGCTTCTCCACCCCGTCCATCCACTGGGAGTGCAGCACCCGCACGCTCGCCGTGCGCTCCGCCACCTCCCCCTTCGGCTTCCAGGCCGAGGTGTACGCGGAGGACCGCAGGTCCAGGACGAGCCCGTCCCCGGCCGCCTCCGGCATCACCCGAGCCATCGGCGCCCGCCAGTACGCCCCCAGCGCGCCCAGCCCCGGCAGCTTCACCCCCATCGAGCAGCGGTACGAGGGGATCCGGTCGCCGACCCGCACCGCGCCCCACAGCCCGGAGAAGACCAGCAGCGACGCCCCGGCCCGCCGCTTGGCCGCCGTGTCCAGGGAGGCCAGGTCCAGCGCGTCGTACAGCACCCCCGTGTAGACCTCCCCGGCCGGACGCGTCCCGGCGGTGCGCAGCTCCGCGTTCTTCGCGACCTCGCCGCGCAGCCCCTCGCTCAGCCCGAGCACCTCGCGGGCCTTCTCCGTGTCCGCCGAGCACAGCTCGACCAGCTCGTCCAGGACCGCCGCCCGCGCCTCGGCCAGGCCGGGCAGCGACAGCGACTCCGGCTTCAGGGGCGCCCCCCGCCCGGAGGCGGCCTTGCCCTCGGAGGGCGGCAACAGGACGAGCACGGTGGTTCTCCTTCGTACGCACGGGACGGGGGCGCGGCCGGGCCCCCGCGCCAGCGTACGGGCACGCGCCGGCCGGCCCGTCCCCGCCGGGTGGACGCGGCCGAGCCCCTACGGTCCCCGCCGCTCCGCCACCCGCGCGGCGAGCGCCTCCATCACCCGGCGCACCGTCTCGGCCTGGGCGGGCGCGTAGTCGTCGAGCAACGCCTCGCCCAGCCCCGTCAGCACCGGCCCGTCCGAGGGGATCGCCGCCAGCGCCGCCTCCGGCACGACGGCCGCCAGCTCGGCGGCGAGCGGCGCGATCCGGGGATCGTCCACGGCGGCCCCCTCCAGTGCGTCCAGCCGCTCGTACAGCGCGTGCACGGCCGGGTCGCCGGCCAGCGGCGCCAACGCGGCGTGCAGCTCCCCGCCGACCCCCGAGGTGTCCAGCAGCACCAGGTGCTCGCGGTCCCTGGCCGCCATGGGCGAACCGGTCACCGGCCCCGTCCCCAGCAGCTCGGCGAGGGCCGGGGAGACCGGTTCGTCGGCGGAGACCGGCCCCTCCAGCAACCGCGCCAGCCGGTGCCGCCGCTCCCGGATCGCGTCCTCCTGCCGGGCCAGGTCCGCGTCCAGCTCGGCCAGCACCTCCATCAGCTCGTGCCCCGCCGAGTCGGCGAGCGCGTCCCGTACCTCGTCCAGCCCGAGCCCCAGCTCCGTGAGTCGCCGCACCCGGGCCAGCACCACGGCGTCCCGCACGCTGTAGACGCGGTACCCGTTGGCCCGGCGCTCGGGCTCGGGCAGCAGCCCGATGTGGTGGTAGTGCCGGATCGTCCGGGTCGTGACCCCGACGAGCGCCGCCATCTCTCCGATACGCATACGGCCAGTAGAAACCTTGACGCCACGGCAAGGTCAAGCGCGCCGGGACCGGGAGGTACGATGACCGATACGGCAGACGAGCCGGGCGGACGGCCGCGTGGGGATCCTGGATCCCCCCGAGGAACGTCCGGGCTCCACAGGGCAGGGTGATGGCTAACGGCCACCCGGGGTGACCCGCGGGACAGTGCCACAGAAAACAGACCGCCGGGGACTTCGGTCCCCGGTAAGGGTGAAACGGTGGTGTAAGAGACCACCAGCGCCTGAGGTGACTCAGGCGGCTAGGTAAACCCCACCCGGAGCAAGGTCAAGAGGGGCCGTCGCGAGACGGCCCTGCGCGGATGATCGAGGGCGGCCCGCCCGAGTCCGCGGGTAGACCGCACGAGACCGGCAGCAATGCCGGTCCTAGATGGATGGCCGTCTCCCCGGCCGCCGCGAGGCGACCGGGTGACAGAACCCGGCGTACAGCCCGACTCGTCTGCCGCTCTCAGGTGCTTCGACTCGGAAAGGGCCTCCGACCTGAGTCGGAGGCCCTTTCCGGTCTTTCGGTGACTCGCCGCGTCATGCGGGGGCGAAGTCCCTTGGAAGTCCCTCGGTCCCTGTGTGCGTGGTGGACCGACGCATTTGAAGGTGGAGGACTTCTCCACTTCCGCTTCTGAAGCGGGTGCTCCGGGCGGAAAGCCGCCCCGCTACGATCACCACATGACGACCTCGGACATCCAAGAGCCGCCGAAGATCACGGAGGAGCACTTCCTCGACACGGGTACCGGTGTCGAGGTGGAGACCGAGGTCGACGAAGCGCTTCCGGAGATTGACCGGCCGTGGAATCCGGAACAGATCCGCGTCAACACCAAGCAGTTCTCGCTGCGCAATGCCCTGGACATGATCGAGGACGAGTCGCTGGAACTGGCCCCTGACTTCCAACGGGGCCGTGTCTGGAAGCCGGTGCAGAAGTCCCGGCTCATCGAGTCCGTGCTCCTGCAGATCCCGCTTCCCGCGTTCTACTTCGCCGAGGACACCGACGGGTTGATGCGCGTCGTCGACGGGCTGCAGCGTCTGTCGACCATTCAGGACTTCGTGCGCGGCGGCGAGGAACGGGGATTTCCGCTCAAGGGCGTCGAATACCTTCAGAACGCCGTCGAGGGCAAGCGCTTCGAGGATCTGCCCGCTCCGTGGAAGCGGCGGATCTACAACACGCAGATCGTCACTCACGTCATCGACCCCACGACTCCGCCGGATGTCATGTACGACATCTTCAAGCGCATCAACACGGGCGGTACGCCCCTGAACGCGCAAGAGATCCGGCACTGCATGAGCAAGGACCGCAGCCGGACGATCCTGAAGGACATGACGTCCACGCCCGAGTTCAACGCGGCCACCAACGGTATGGGCGGTCACATCCGGATGAACGACCGGGAAATGGCCCTGCGCTTCGCCGCCTTCTGGCTCCTTGGTACGGAGGGGTACGCGAAGCACGCCGCGATGGACGCGTTCCTTCAGCGCACCACGAGCATGCTGGACAGCGACAACGAGGTCGACGACATCCGCAAAGAGGCCCTCATGGCCGACTTCCGCAAGGCCATGGTGAACGCCTGCCTGGTCTTCGAGGACCAGGCGTTCCGGAAGTGGCCGTGGGACTCCGCGGGCCGTAATCCGATCAACCGGGCGCTCTTCGAGACCTGGTCGATGACTCTCACCCAATACGAGACCGGTGATCTGGAACGCCGCCGCGAGGCGATCATCGATGCGGCCCGTGACCTGATGACGCACGACTACCGCTACCTCGAGGCCATCACTTCCTCCACGGGCGATGTGCGCCGGGTGACCTACCGGTTCGAAGCCACGGCGGAGGCTGCGGAGGCCGGTAAGTGATCACCTCTCTGGGCATCCGCTACTTCAAGCGCTTCGCCGACGCCTCCTTCGCCCTGCGCCCGCTCACCGTGCTCACCGGTCTCAATGGCACGGGCAAGAGCACCACCATCCAGACGCTGCTGCTCGCCCGCCAGCTGGCCGACGCGCCGGCCAGTCGGGTGGTCCAGCTCAATGGCCCGTACGGACTGGCTCTCGGCGAAGCTCACGAGGTGCTGCACCCCGACTCTCCCGACTCGACCATCGAGATCGAGATCGACTCGTCCCGTGCCGCTGCCCCGACCTTGCAGCGGCTCGTGGTTCCCGACCAGCAGGCCCTCTATCTGGAGGTGGCGGGAGACGAAGGACCGCCGCTTCCCGAACTGGGCCGTTCGGGAGGAAGCGCCTTCACCTACCTGTGCGCCGAGCGTCTGGGGCCGCGCGACCAACTGGGTGTGTCCGCCGAACATCCCGATCTGATCGGGGTCGGTGTCCAGGGCGAGTACACCGCTCAGATCCTCGCGCTCCACGAGACGAAGGCGGTACGCGAGGAGCTGCTGCACCCGCGGACGCGCACGACGCACAACGTCACCACGCTCCGTACGCAGGTGGAGATGTGGGCCTCCGAGATCATCCGGCCGATAAAGATCACAGCCCAATGGCCCCCGGGGATCACGGCGAGCACGATCCGGTTCCAGGAACCTGGCCTGCTGAGCGAGCCGATCCGGCCCACCAACATGGGATTCGGCTTCTCCTACGCCCTGCCGGTGATCGTCGCAGGCCTGCTCGCGGGACCGGAAGACCTCCTGATCGTCGAGAATCCGGAGGCCCACCTCCACCCGGGCGGACAGTCCAAACTCGGACGCTTCCTGGCCCGCGTTGCCGGCGCCGGAGCCCAGGTGATCGTGGAGACGCACAGCGACCATGTCCTCAACGGCGCCCGGCTGGCCGTGGCGGAGGAGCGGGTTCTGGCGCCGCAGGACGCGATCGTGCACTACTTCGGTGACGAAGAGGTCGGGGCCGTCCCCATCGAGTTCACCGAGAAGGGCGAGCTCACCGAGTGGCCGCAGGGCTTCTTCGACCAGATCGAGCGGGACTTGGGGAGGCTGGCACGTGCCAGGCGCAGGGGGCGGTGAGCCGTACCGGTTCGTCGTGGACGAGTCGTCCTTCGACTTCCGGGGGCTCACGGAGGAGCGGCTGACGGATCTGCTGAACGACTTCAGTGACGCGCTCGAAACCTTGGGCGAGCAGCACGCGGTCGCCGTTTCGCCGTACTGGATCGAGATGGAGTGTGTGGACGGACGGGAGCTGTACGACGTCCTCTACGAGGGTGAGGCGCCGAAGGTCGGGCGTGACGCGCGGCTGAGGATGGTCCGTCTCATGGACCGTTGCCCGGCCTGGGACACGGACCTTCCCGGTCTGCCCGACCGGGTCGAGTTGGGCGGAGCGGTTCAGGAGCTCGCCTGGTCCATCGGCTATGCCTGGCGGCGCACCCGCCAGAGACACCACGTCGGATGCCTGGTCTTCGCATCCCGCGACCATCGCGGCTGGCAGCGGGTCACCGCGACCGATGAGGCGGCGGACGGGCGGCTTGGGACCGCAGAGGTCTTCTTCCTCGGCGAGGCCTCCAGTATCCCGGAGTTCTGGCGCCCCCTCTTCACGCGCGAGGACGTCTCGGAGCCGGAGTTCTTCGACCGGGCACGTGAGGCCTTCCCGGAGCTGGTCTTTGCGGACTCGCTCTCCTTCCGCAAGTTCGACGGCACCTACTCCGAGATGCGCGACTGGGTCGTACGGGTCCTGAGCGTGGTGAACGACCACTTCGTCGATGCGCTGACGGCGCGCGCGGGGCAACCCCACGCGGTCCAGGCCGAGTTGGGTCGCTTCGGGTTGGACCTGTCTCCCGAGAGCCCCAATACCCGCTCCAAGCCCGGCATCATGAAGCAGAGGGAGATCGAGCACGACGGAGAGACCTACCGCTGCGAGTGGCACGGGAAGAAGGAAAGGCATCGCAACCGCGTGCACTTCAGCCTGCCGGATCAGCGTCTCGAAGGCCGCGTACTCATCGGGATCTTCGTCGATCACCTGGACACCTAGCCTCGTGCTTCGCAAGTCACCAATGGTGCGGATCAACCGGTGGCGATCGGTCTCCCTTGGGCGGTTGACACCGAGCGATCCGGCACGGCCGAGCCGAAGCGGTCCAGGCCGGCCGACGCCCTTGAGGGAGACGGTTGGCTCGGCTGTACCGGGATGTCGGAGCCGCGTCGTACCGTTTCGGCATGATGCGGATTTCTGAAGTGGCCGAGGACGACGGATCCGGGTCCGGCCCGGGGGTTCAGGCGTATTACGCGCAGTTCGCGGAGACCCTGGCGGAACGGTACGAGAGCGTCTCGTTCGAGCATGTGCATGCCGCGCTGCTCGATCTGCTTCCCGAGGCCCCGGCGCGGGTACTGGACGTCGGCGCCGGAACGGGCCGTGACGCCGCCGCGCTGGCCCGGCTGGGTCACCGGGTCGTGGCGGTGGAACCGGTGGCGGAGCTCCGGCGGGTCGCGGAGCGGCTGCACGGGAAGGAGGGGATCAGCTGGCGCCGTGGCGCGCTTCCCGAACTCGCTGAGCTCGGTGACGAGTTCAACGGCGGATTCGACGCGATCCTGCTCTCGGCGGTCTGGATGCATCTGCTCCCCGAGGAACGGCCGGTGGCCCTGCGCCGCCTCGCCGAACTCCTCGCGCCCGGAGGTGTTCTGCTGTTCTCGCTGAGGCGGGGCGAACCTCCGCGGGAACGCCGCATGTTCGACGTACCGGCCAGCGAGGTGGCGGAGCAGGGCCGGGCCGCCGGGTTCGAGATCGTGCGACAGGCCGGCGGCGAGCGCGACCACCTCGGCCGCGACGACGTCTCCTGGGAGGCCCTCGCACTGCGCGGGGCGGGCCGGTGACGGACGGCGCCGAAAGCTTCTACGCACAGGATTCCTCCGCGCGGGCGTCGTGGCGGCTCGCGATCCTGATGGGGGCGAACTCCAGGACGTACAAGTTCGCATTGGGGGAGGCGTTGCTCGAACTCGCCGCGAGCGGCCGACGCGATGCGCCACTCGCCGAACTCGCGGCCCCGTACGCGCTGAGTCTGGTACGCCACCTCGCCGATGCGCCCCAGGTGTCCGAGCGAACGACGCGGGGCGAGAGCGACTTTCTGTCGGTGGCCGGGCAGGAGAGCGAGGAGAGTCTGGCCGCCGGTCGGCCGACGGAGCGGCTCTTGTCGGCCGCGACTCGGTCCATGCCTGGCATGGTGATGCAGAAGTTCCACAACCTCCGGGGCGGAACCGAAGTCGGCCACACGTTCTACGAGGTGGACGGATCGGCGCGGGAAAGGACCGTGCGGCTGACCCCCGAACTGCTGCGGGTGGCGCGGTCGGAGCAGGCCGACGGTCTGCGCGCCGAACTCGGCGCGCGGTGGAGCATCGTCGAGCGTTCCTTCGAGACGGGGATCGGGCGCAGCCTCATGGCGGAGGGTGTGGTTGTCGACTGGCAGTCGAACACGCTCATGGACACCGGGCGTCGCCGCTCCGTCGCGGGTGTGACCGAAGCCGTGATCGGGTTCCAGCACGGGCGATGCCTGATCTGTGACCAGGTGATCTCACCGACCGACCCCGTCGCTGTCGACCATGTCTTCCCGTTCTCGCTGATGAAACGCATGCGGAGCGTCGGGGCCTGGAACGGTCCGGACCTCGATGCGCTGTGGAATCTCGCCCCTGCCCATACGGCCTGCAATGGTGGCAAGAGCGATCGACTGCCCAGCCAGGCCGAACTGCGCCGGCTGGCCCTGCGGAACGAGGCGATCACGGACTCGCCGCACCCGCTGAGGAAGACGCTCGAACTGAGCCTGCGCGCGGCCTTCCCCACCCGCCGCGCCGGCGGCTGGCCGGAGTTCCTGCGGGCGGTGGAAGGCATCGTCTGATTCCAGGTGCTCGTCTCGTACGAGTGATGCCCCGACGGCGCACACCGACGCCCTGCCTGCCGACCGCCGGCGACGCCGCCCGGCCACGTCTCGTGAGACGTGGCCGGGCCCGGGGAGCGACGTCGCCCGCTTTCCCGCCGGGTGGCGGTCCCCTCTCGGCGGCGGATCAGTCGAGCCGGTGTTCCCAGCGCAGCGACGGGCAGCGGTCGATCCAGTACAGATGGGAGGCGGCCGTCACGCGGAGCCGGACGGTTTCGATGGGCGGGGAGCCGATGTCCTGCCAGGCGGTGAGGGTGTGCTCGACCCGGTCCCAGAGTGCCACCGGGCCGCCCTGGCGCACGGTCCATCCCCGGCTGTCGGCGATGAATTCGGCGAACGACTCCCGTTCCGGATCGAACAGGTACCGCAAGGGCGATCCGTCGCTGCGCCGGGCACGGACGAACTGTGCGCCTGGCGCGGTGAGTTGTGCCAGAAACGCAGGCATCCACTCTTCCAGGACGAGCGGGGGGACCTGTACGGCCCGCTCGCTGTCGGGGTGGGCCGCCCGGGCGGAGAGGTCGCCCGCCACGGGTGTCACCGCCTGGGCCCGTGCCTGCATGAACGAGGAAGGCCCGACGACGGCGCCCTCGGCGGTGCCGTCGTCGCCGACGGCGACTTTCGCGAGGCCGGTTCCCCAGGGCCAGGAGCCGACCGTGGCGAGGACGGTGCCCCCGGGTCTCGTCTGCCGGATCCACGCGTACGGGATGCGACGGACCGCACACGTGGCGACGACCCGGTCGTACGGGGCCCGGTACGGATGGCCGAGGAGGCCGTCCCCCGAGACCGTCCACGTGGAGAAGCCGACGGATTCGAGGGCGGCGTCGGCCCGCGCCGCCACCTGCGGGTCCACCTCGACCGTGGTGACGTTGTCCTCGCCGAGGTAGTGGCACATCAGGGCGGTGGAGTACCCGGTGCCCGTCCCGATCTCCAGGACGCGGTGATCCGGATCGAGGTCCAGGGATTCGATCATGCCGACTACGGTGGCCGGATCGGTGGAGGACGATGTGGGAACGCCTTCGACGGAACCACATGCCTGGTCGGCGGTGAGGTGGCCGTCGAGCTGGGTGGTGAGGGTGTCGAGGCGGTACGCGATCCCCCGCCACTCCTCCGGACCGGTGCCGAGCGCGGTGACGGGCCGCCAGGACCGTCCTTCGTCGAGGAAGACACCGGGGTGGAGGAAGCGTTCGCGGGGAATGGCCTCCACGGCTCCGCGCAGCCAGGGCGACCGCAAGGTTCCGCCGTCCGCGAGCCGGGCGGCCATCTGGTGCCGTTCGGATGCCGTGTCGTTCATCGGCGGTCTCCCTCCATGAGCAGGTCGGCGAAGGCGGCGGCCATCGGAAGACCGGTCTCCGCCTCCAGCCCCCCCACTGCCCGTTGGGGTTCAGCTCCAGCCACCAGTGGTTCCCCGCCCGGTCCACCGCGAGATCGAAGCTCCCGGACACCAGACCCATGCGGCCCAGATAGGCGTGCAGCGCCTTGGTCAGGTGAGGAGGGAGACGCTCGACGGTATAGGTCAGGGCACTGTAGTCCTGGCGCCAGTCCAGTAGTTCGGACTCGATGCGCACGGCGAACGTGCGCCGGTCCACGACCAGCACGCGAAGGTCGGCGGCCTTGTCCACGCGGGCCTGGAACAGGTGCGGCGCGACACGGACACTGTCGTCGATCTCGTCGGCGGCGGCGGGAGCGGCCCATCCGGTCACCGGAACGCCGTCACGCTCGTACGGGGTCCACCGCAGCGTCTTGAAGATCGTCTCTCCCTGGGCGCGGATGAACGCGCGGGCCTCGGCCGGATCGTTGGTGACGAGTGTGGGCGGGATGCTGAAGCCGAGCCGCTGGGCCAGGGCGAGCTGGGCGGGCTTGTAGTCGGCCGCGGCGATGCGCAGCGGGTGGTTGACCCAGAGCGTGCCGCTCAGGGCATGGAGCGTTCCTCCGAGCCCGTGGCGGACCTGCGCGGCGGCGAACCGCGAGTCGTCCGGCGCCAGGTGGGGGAAGGTGGGCCACTCGGGGCGGCGCCAGTACACCGAGCGGACGCGTGCCAGATCGGCGGTTCTCGACGGGGTGCGCACCTGCCCGGTCACGGGGTCCGGGCAGGTGCCGAACCGGGCCGTGACCGTGAGGGCCGCGCCGATGTCGGCGGGGTTGAACCGGACCACCGGCACATCGCGCCGGTTGAGTTCGGTGATCACCATGTCGGCGGTGATGTCGTCCGTCTCGGTGACCACGAGAACCGGTTTCTCCTCGGTGGTGGTCATCAGTCCTGGTTGCTGTCCTGGTCGTGTCCCTGGTCGTTCCGGGAGTCCGAGTTCGTCGTCGTGGAGGTCTCGGTGCCGGAGCTGGTGCCGTGCTTGCCCATCTCGACGAGGAGGCCGTCGTGGTCGCGGAACACCCCGAGTTGCGTCGTGGGATCGATGGTGACGGTGGAGTGGGGGCGGCGCAGGACGGTCGGATAGGGCGCGAGCCGGCCCGCTCCCCACGGGCGGGTGGTTCCGGGAAGGGCAGGGGACGTGGTCATGGTTCTCCTTCGGTGTCCGGAGGCGCCTGCCTCAGGAAAGGGCGGGCTGGAGGTTGTCGGCCGAGGTCGTCCACTCGATTCCGGAGGGAGGACGGATGTGCGCGAGCCGCACCGTGCCGTGGTTGTGTAGTTCGTGCGTGACGGCGACGAGCACGCCCTGACGCCGCGAGGCGATGTCGCGGACGTTCATGCCCAGGAGAGGGTGCTGCTCGTAGCCGTCCGGACCGACCGGATTCACTCCTCCGGCTCCTCTTGGGCCTCGACGCGGCGCATGAACCTCTCCCAGCCACCGGCCGCCCGAATCCGCAGGACCCGGCTCGGTGCGCCCGGCGGGCTCTCCGGAGGCGTGTGGGCATGGGCGGTGGTGCCGGGGACGCCTCGGGGCGGTTCGGATCTGCTCATGCGGTGGCGCCTCTCGGGTGGGGTGGCAGACGGTCCACACCCGGACGGGGCGCGGCGTCGGCCCCTCCTCCGGGAGCCGCCCGAAGGTCTCCGACCTTCGAACGGGGTGTGACCAGTGAACAACGATCCGTTACCGTCTCCCAGAGCGGACCTCGGGCGTCCCCCGGGCGTTTTCCGGGCATCGGGTGAGCGCATGGAGAAGGTGCACTTCGCGAGGGGGAGCAATGGCATCGAGACGAAGGCGTTTCGCCGACCGGCGGACGTCGCAGGGTTACTCTCAGGAGGAGTTCGCCGAAGCGCTCGCAGTGGCTGTGTCCACGGTGATTCGCTGGGAAGGTGGTCGTGCTACGCCGCAGCCGCACCAACGGCCCAGGATCGCCAAGCTGTTAGGTGTCACCCTCGCGGATCTGGAAGGACTTCTTGTCGAAGAACAGCCGGTCGAAGCGGCCGCGCCCCCCGGTGCCCCGCCCCTCCTCCGCGGTGAGGACGACGACATGAAGCGCCGTGACGTTCTTGGCCTGCTCACCGTCACAGGCGCGCTGGTGGCCGTTCCCGGTGGGGACGAGGTTCCTCGCGGGCATACGACGGCGGCACTCCTGGAGACGGGGGAAGGGACGCACCGCGGCCTGTGGCAGGTTTTTGTCCTCTCGGACGACAAACAGGCCGTCTTCCCGGCGGTTCGGCGGCAGCTCGGCATCCTGACGAAGGGGCTGGCCGAGGCACGCTCCTCGGCGGACAGGAGTCGGCTGTGCATCATGACGGCCGACCTCTACCAGCTGGCCGGTGAACTTTTCTTCGACGCCGACCGGTACACCGACGCTGCCCAGTGCTACACACTGGCGGCCCATGCGGCCCATGCCGGTGGCGACCACGACCTCTGGGCCTGTGCCATGACCCGCCATGCCTATGTGGAGTTGTACGCCTACCGCGCACCCGCGGCTCGACCCCTGCTGGCCGCCGCCGCCCGGATCGCCCGGCGGGGCAACGGCGGCTTGTCCACCCGCTACTGGGTCGCAGCCGTGGAGGCCGAGGCCCACGCGGCCCTGGGGGACGCCGATGCCTGCGCCCGCTCCCTCGACGAAGCCGAGAAGGTGCACTCCCTCGGCGACCACTCCGACAACGGTGGCTGGCTCCGCTTCGACGGCTCCCGCCTCGCCGAGGAGCGAGGGGCCTGCTACCTCCAGCTCGGTCTCCCCGACCGTGCGGCGGACGCCCTCACCGTGGCCCTCGCCCAGCCCCTGCCGCTGCGCCGCCGCGCGGCCGTACTGAGCGACCTCGCCGTTCTCGGAGTCCATCGGCGCGACATCGACCAGGTCGTGCACTACACGGAGGCTGCCATCGGCCTGGCCGCCCGGTCGAACTCGGGGTTCGTCGGGAAGAAGCTGGCCGGAATCCGAGGGCGTCTTGCCCCGTTCCTGTCCGATGGCCGAGTCTCAAGTCTTGATCACCGAATCGCGGCGCTTTCCCGCGCCGCATGACGAAAGGGACACGTTCATGAGCGACGGCCGGATCTTCCGCGAGGCGTGGATCGACGGGGTGAACAAGCACTATCCCGGCGAGCCGAAGCCGGGCTACGTCACGCCGTGGGAGGGAACGCCGGAGTGGGAGCGTGCGGCGGCTGCGGCGGTGTGCGGGCAGGTGCGTGACTTCATCGAGGTCAGCGGTGGGCACGCGGCACGGCTCACTCGCGAGCAGAAGGGCCGTTTCGTGGCGATCTGCTGGACCGCCCAGATGTTCCAGCACTTCGAGGACCCGAAGCCCGGTTACGTTGCCGACTGGGCCGACCTGCCGGCCTGGCAGCGGGAGACGGACGCGGACATCTTCGAGCACATCGAGCGGACCGCCCGGCCCTGAACGCGGAGTCCCGGCCGGGCCGTTCGGTGCGGAAGCGCCCGAGGTCGTGAGCTGGATCGAGGAGTCACGCCGATGGATCTGAAGTGGTACACGCACGCCGACGCGCAAGATGTCCGCACGCTGCTCCTGGATGTGCACGACGAGGTGTACGCGGACGACCCCGACCCGTTCCACTCGCGCGAGAGGTTCTCGTACTTCGTCGACCTGTGGTCGGGGCGTGCGGACTGGCGATGTGTCTTGGGGTGGGAAGGCGGCGGTCCGGTCGGGTACGCCTACGGGTCGGAGTTCAGGCCGGGCGGCTGGTGGAAGGGGGCGGACCGGCCAAGGGGCGTGCGCGGTCGGATCTTCGCCCTGTCCGAGCTGATGGTGGTGGCCCAGTGGCGGGGTACGGGCCGGGCGCGGCGGATCCATGACGCGCTGATCCGGTCGGCCGACGCCGCATTCGTGACGCTCCTCGTCGACTCCGCCCACCCCAAGGTGCAGGCCCTGTACGAGAAATGGGGCTACGAGAAGCGGGGCGAGGTCGAGCCCTCCGGGGGTGCCCCGCTGTACGCGGTGATGGTGCGCGGGGTGGAGGGCGGCTGACGGGTGGAATTCCCTGCGGGGGTGGTCCCCGATGTCGGGGGTGTCGTGTGTCGCGAGGACCGGTCGCATGACTTCACGTACAGATCGTGCAGATCGTGTGGCGCGGGCCCGGTCCGGGCGGATGCGCCGGTTCATGGCGGTGCCGGTGCTCACCGCCGTCGTCGCGGCCGTCGTGGGGGCGGCGCCCGCCGTGTCGGCCGCTCCCGTGGTGCGGCCGCCCGTGGCGGCGGAGCCCCGTCCCGGGCTGCCTCCGCTTGACCCGGCGGCGCTCCAGCGGGCCGTCTCCAGCGCGCCGGACCGGACCACGGCGGTGCTGGCCCGGGTGGCGGGCCGGGAGGGGAGCTGGACGGGGGTGTCGGGGGTGGCCGACACGGCGACCGGCGAACCGGTGCCGGCCGGCGGGCGGTTCCGGCTGGGCAGCGTGACGAAGACGTTCATCGCGACCGTGGTGCTCCAGCTCGCCGCCGAGCACCGCCTCGACCTGGACCGCCCGGTGCAGGGCTACCTCCCGGGCGTCCTGCCCGACGACTACCCGCCCATGTCGGCCCGTCAGCTCCTGGACTTCACCGCCGGTCTGCCCGAGCTGACCGGCGACGACCTCCCCATGGACCCGCAGGGGATCGTGGACCACCGGTTCGACGACCACTCGCAGGCCGAGCTGGTCGCCATGGCGGTCCGGCACCCGAGGCCGTTCGACCGGCCCGGCAGCGCGCAGGTGTACGGCGCCACCGGGTACTACGTCGCCGGGATGCTCGTCGAGAAGCTGACCGGGCACAGCTACCAGCGTGCGATCACCGAGCGCATCCTCCTGCCGCTGGGTCTGAAGGACACCACGGCGCCGGAGACGGACACGACGATCCCCGGACCGCACGCACACGGCTACATCGCCGTCCCGCAGCCCGACGGGAGCCACCGCCTGGTGGACATCACGGAGCAGAACCCGGGCGCCGGGGGCATGATCTCCACCACGGCCGACCTCGACCGTTTCATGGCGGCGCTGTTCCGCGGCCGGCTCCTCCCGCCCGAGCAGCTCGCCGCACTGTTCGCCGTCCCCGACGTCCCGTACCTGGGAGGCGGCGCGGAGGACCCGGGGAAGGGGCGGGCCTACTACGGTGCGAGCCTGATGCGCGTCGCCCTCCCCGGCGGCGTCACCGTCTGGGGCAGGACCGGGAGCACCTTCGGCTACACCAGCGGGATGTTCACCACCCGCGACCTCCGCCGCCGGCTCGTGTACACCTTCAATCCCGTCACCGGCGGCGGCAACGACCTCGCCCTCGTCAACCGGATGGTCTCGGCCGCGTTCGGCCCGTGACGTGTACGGTCCCGGGGGAGCGGGCGATCGGTCGGCGGATCGGGAAGGTGGTCGCGGCGTGGGTGCTCTCGGAGCCCAGGTCATCGGTACGGAGCGGCTGGAGCTGGTGCCGTTGCGCGTCGGGGATGCCGAGGAGATGGCGTCGGTGCTGTCCGATCCGGACCTGCACACGTTCATCGGCGGTGCTCCGGACACCCCGGAGGCCCTGCGCGCACGCTACCGGCGGCTGACCGCGGGCTCGCCCGATCCGGCCGTGTCCTGGCTGAACTGGGTGATCCGGCTCCGGGAGGATTCCCGCGCGACGGGCACGGTCCAGGCGACGGTCTCCCCCTCCGGCCACGGGCCCGTCGCCGAGATCGCCTGGGTGGTGGGGACCCCGTGGCAGGGGCGGGGCATCGCGGGCGAGGCGGCCCGGGGGCTCGTCGACTGGCTCGGCGGGCAGCGGGTGGACACGGTCGTCGCCCACATCCATCCGGAGCACCGGGCGTCCGCCGGTGTCGCCGCTGCCGCCGGGCTCGTACGCACCGGCGAACAGCACGACGGCGAGATCCGGTGGCGGCGGCACATCGGAGGCTGACCGCGAGGACCGGCCGGGGCACCCGGCTCAGCAGGACCCTTCCAGGTACGCGCGGGACAGCGCGGCGGCGCGGGTGAGCCAGTCGGCGATCACCGCGGTCTCCTCCGGCGAGTACCGCGTGAACAGCTCCGTGAGGAGCGCGTCGTACGGCCCGTAGACGGCCCGTACGCGCTCGGCGGCGGCGGGCACCGCCGTGACGAGGACCCGGCGGCGGTCGGCCGGGTCCGGTCGGCGTTCCACGAATCCGCCGCGCTCCAGCCGGTTGAGGACGCCGGTCACCGCCCCCGTCGTGACGTGGGCGCGTACGGCCAGGTCCCCGGCGGTGACCGGGCCCTCGGCCTCCAGGACGTGCGCGAAGCAGACGAGGTCCGTGACGCTCAGCCCGAGGTTCCGGGCGAACTCCTGCTTGCCGATCATGTTCGTCGCGACGAGGTCGTTCATCGCGCCGATCGCCTCCGTGGCGGAGGCGGCGGGGAGCGGGGTGCTCTCCATTGAATTCCCTTAGTGCGTGAGATAAATTCCTTAGCTGCTAAGTCATCGTAGTTCCTCGATGGGCGAGTGGAGGGGGCAGGTGCATGGGTGGGGCGCATCATGACGAGGGGCACACCGTCGCGGGGTGGGCGGGTTTCGCCGTCGCCGTTCTGGGGTCGCTGGCTGTCGGTCTGGGGGTCGTCGGCTGGTGGCCGGGGGTCTGGATCGGGTCGGCGCTTCTGGTGGTCGCGGTGCTGGTCGCGTGGGGGCTGCATCTCGCGGGTTGGGGGAAGCCGCCGGGGGTGCGGCCGGTCGGCCGGAGGGGGTTCGGGGTGCGGGACCGTTCCGCGCGCGAGGGGCATCCGGACTGCTTCGGCTGCCGGATGGCCGGGCGGCGGGGCGTGGACCGGGGGGAGGTGGTCGACGGGGTGTCCTGACGGGTGGGGTGGCCGCCGCGTGGTGGCAGTTGGTGCACCGTGCACGTCATGTGTATCTTGCATATGAAGTGCATAGTGCACATCTGTCTGGCGCGGGGGCTGTGCCCGCCGGGCGGGACCGCCTGCCGCGCAGGCGCTCAGGAAAGGAACCACCCCATGAACCCACTCGGTCTGCAGGGCAAGGTGGCTGTCGTCACCGGCGGCGCCTCCGGCATCGGCGGGGCCGTCACCAGGCTGTTCGTCGCACGCGGCGCCCGGGTCGTCGTGGTCGACCTCCAGGCGGAGGCGGGGGAGGCGCTGGTCCGTGAGCTGGGGGGCGACGTGGCCTTCCTGCGCGGGGACGTGTCGGACCGGGCCGTCGCCGACCGGGCCGTCGCGACGGCCGTCGAGCGGTTCGGCAAGCTCGACGTCCTGGTGAACAACGCCAGCGTGTCGCGCCAGAAGCCGTTCGAGGAGCAGACGGACGACGACTGGGACCTCGCCATGGACACCGGCCTGTACGCCACCCGCAACTTCATGCTCGCGGCCCTGCCCGAGCTGAAGCGGGCCGGCGGCGCCTCGGTCGTCAACTTCGGCTCGGGCGCCGGGCTCGACGGCCAGCCCAACCAGGCGTCCTACGCGGCGGCGAAGGAGGCGATCCGTGGGCTGAGCCGGGTCGTGGCCAACGAATGGGCCCCGTACGACATCCGCGTCAACGTGGTCTGCCCGATGGCGCTCACGGCGGGCGTGGCCCGGTGGGCCGAGGCGCGCCCCGAGCAGTACGCGCAGTCCGCGGCCAAGGTGCCGCTGGGCCGATTCGGCGACCCGGACCGGGATGTCGCGCCCGTCGTCGCCTTCCTCGCGAGTGACGATGCCCAGTACATGACGGGCCAGACCCTGATGGCCGACGGCGGTGCGATCAAGCTCCGCTGACCGTCGGGCGAGTGGTGGAGGCAGGGGTGTCGGACGAGGAGATGCCGGGCGGGGCGGACCCGGGTGAGCGGGTGAGCCGGCGCGCCGAGGCGGAGGGTGAGCGCCTGAAGGAGCGGATCTACGCCTCGCTCACCCTGCTCGCGGTGCTGGTGGGGCTGGCGCAGGGCGGGCACGCCGGCCCGACGGGGGCGGCGGTGTCGGTCGCGGTGACCGCCCTGGGGCTGTGGCTGGCGACCCTCGTCGCGGACCTCCAGGCCCATCCGGTCGTGTTCGGGCGCCGCCCGCGCGTTCGGGAGATCCGGCACGCGCTGTTCACCAGCAGCCCGCTGCTGAGCAGCGCGGCCGGGCCCCTGCTGCTGATCGGCGCGTCCGGAGCCGGTCTCTTCGGGCTCACCACGGCGCTGTGGATCTCGGTGGGCAGCGAGGTCGCCGCACTGGCCCTGTGGGGGTTCGTCGGCGGCCGACGGGTGGGATCCGGCCGGGCGGGCGCGGCGGTCGCCGCCGTGCTCAACGCGGCGATCGGCGCGGGGGTCGTCTCCGTGAAACTGCTCGCCGGGCACTGATCCCGCGCCCCGGTCCGGCCCTCCCCGCCGGACCGGGGCGGTAGGGCCCCTGTCGGCGCGTGCGGTCCGGCTCCTATCCGCGCGGGGCCGGAACGGACGAGGCGAGCGGGGTGCGGCGGGTGCGTGCCAGGCGCTGGCGGCGGGCTTCGTACAGAACGACGGATGCGGCGTTCGACGCGTTCAGGGAGCTGGCGGAACCGGTCATCGGGATGCTGACCACATGGTCGCAGAGCTCGCGCCAGGCCGCGCTGAGGCCCGCGGTCTCGTTGCCGATCAGCAGCAGGACCGGCCGGGTCAGGTCGAACTCCGCGATGTCCGCCTCCCCGTTCTCGTCCGTGCCGACGACGGCCACCGGCAGGCCCCGGGCGCGCTCCTGGTCCAGCCAGGCCATCACCTCGTGGTGCGAGGGGCTGCGCACGACGGGCACGGAGAAGAGCGAACCCGTCGAGGCCCGGACGGACTTGGGGTCGTACGGGTCCGCCGCGTGCCCCGTGACGATCAGCCCGTCGGCGCCCATCGCGTCGGCCGACCGCGCGATGCTGCCGATGTTGCCGGGCTGGGTCGGCCGGTCGAAGAGCAGGCCGAGGAAGTCCTCGTGGACCCTGATCCGCGACAGGCTGTCCGGCTCCATCGCGACCACCGCAAGCAACTCCGCCGACCCGTCGCCCTTCTCGCTCAGTTCGGCGAGCAACTCCGGCGCCATCACGATGCGTTCGGTGCCGACCCGGCGCAACAGGTCCTCGGCCCAGCGGGAGGGCGGGCGGTCCGCTCCGTGGATCAGGGACCGTACGGTCCAGCCGTGCTCCACCGCCATCGTGATCGGGCGTACGCCCTGGACCAGGAACTCCTTGGCGCGCCCGCGCTTGGTGCGGTTGCCGAGCAGGGTCTGGAGCTGCTGGAAGCGGGCGTTGCGGGTCGAGATCCGCTGAACTGCCACCCGGTGCCTCCGTATTGAAGTCGATCGCCGCGCGGCGCTAGCTCCCGCATCCTCTCCCACTCCTTGCGCGAAAGGCCAGTTGGCGCGATTCGGCCGCCCGGTCGACGGCCCGGCCGCTTGAGCGGTGCTTTCGCTCGAAAGGCGCGTGTGCTCGGGAGGTGTGTCCGTCCCTTCTCGACTCTAGGACTGGAAATAGATACCCCCTAGGGGTATGTTCTCCCGCATGGATACCCCCTCCAGGTAAAGGAGTTGTTCTGTGATGTCCGCTTCATCCGCACGAAGCGCATCGGGCGCGCCGTCCGACGCGCGGAGATGGTCCGCGCTCGCCCTGATCGCCCTGGCCCAGTTCATCGTCATCATGGACACCTCGATCATTGGGGTGGCCCTGCCCCGGATCCAGTCCGACCTGGGCTTCTCCCAGGAGAACCTGTCGTGGGTGTTCAACGCCTACGTCGTCGCCTTCGGCGGGCTGCTGCTGCTCGGCGGCCGGCTCTCGGACCTGCTCGGCGCCCGGCGCCTGTTCAGTGCCGGGTGGGTCGTCCTCGCCGCGGGTTCCCTGGCCGCCGGCCTCGCCGGAGAGGTCTGGGTCGAGCTGACCGGACGGGCCCTCCAGGGTGTGGGCGCCGCGCTCATCGCACCGTCCGCGCTCACCCTGCTGATGACGCTGTTCGGCTCGCGCCCCAAGGAGCTGGGGCGGGCCTTCGCGCTGTACGGTGCCGCCGCGCCGGCCGGCGGGACCGCCGGGGTCTTCCTCGGAGGCGTCATCACCCAGTACGCCAGCTGGCCCTGGGTCTTCTACATCAACGTCCCCGTCGCGCTGGTCGTCCTGCTCGTCACGCCCGCCGTCATGCCTTCGGGCGCGGGGCGGCGCGGATCGGTCGACCTGGCCGGTGCCGTCACCGTCACCGCAGGCCTGGCCGCCGCCGTCTACGCCATCGTCCGGGCCCCCGAGACCGGTTGGGGCTCCGGTGAGACCTGGCTGGTCCTGCTGGCCGGGGTGGCGCTGATCGCCGCCTTCGTCGCGATCCAGTCCAGGCGGCGCGAGCCGCTGATGCGGCTCGGGATCCTGCGGGCGCCCAACCTGGCCGGGGCCAACCTCGCCCAGTTGCTGATGGCCGCCGCGTGGATCCCCATGTGGTTCTTCCTCAACCTCTATCTCCAGCAGGTCCTGGGGCTGGGCGCCTTCGCCTCCGGCGCCGCGCTGCTGCCGATGACCGTCGCCATCATGATCATGATGATCGTGCTGGCACCGAGGCTGATCTCCCGCTTCGGCCCCAAGCCCCTCGTCGTCCTGGGTCTGCTGGCGCTCGGCGCGGGCATGTTCTGGCTCTCGCTGGCCCGTCCGGACGGCAGCTTCCTCGTCGACGTCCTGCCCGCCTCCCTGCTCGCGGCGGTCGGCATGTCCCTGGCGTTCATCCCGTCGCTCGGCACCGCGCTCTCCAGCGCCCGCCCGGAGGAGGGCGGCCTGGCCTCGGGGATCGTCAACACCAGCTACCAGGTGGGCTCCGCGCTCGGCCTCGCCGCGATGACCGCGATCGCCGCCGCGCACGGCTCCCGCGAACTCGGTGACCCGGCGGCCCTCACCGAGGGCTTCTCCGCCGCCTTCACCGGCGCCGCGGTGCTCGCCGTGGTCGGGGGCCTCGCCGCCCTGCTGACCCTGCGCGCCGCGCCCGCACCGGCCGAGGAGGGTGCGAACGGGTGAGCCGGAAGGAGGCGGAATGTTTCCGCGATGACGGAACCGGGCGGCGTCCGCGGCCCGGGGCGGGTGTCAGCCCCGGCCCCGGACGCCGCTCCGTGTCTCACTCCGGGCGCCGCTCCGTGCCCGTCCCGGAGGCCGGGCGCCGGGCGGTGACCAGCAGGGCCGTGGTGCGCAGCCGGAGCGTCCCGTCCCGCTCGTACGGCTCCAGGAGTTCGACCAGGCGCCGCCGGGCGCGCTCCCGGTCGTCCGCCCCGACCTGGTCCAGCAGATGGCGGCCCGGTCCCGAGCCCAGCAGGAAGGCGGCCGCGTCGGCGGCGTCCCGGCCCCAGACCCCGTATGCCTCCACCGGCTCGGTGCGGACGGCCTCGTACCCGGCGCCGGACAGCACCTCCCGTACGGTCCCCGGATCGGCCAGCGAGAACATCCCCGGGGCGCCGGGTGCGCCGAGGTCGCCGACCGGGAGGATGCCGCGCAGCCCCTGGATCGCCCCGAGCCACTCGGTCCGGCCGGGGTCCGTGGAGCAGACGAAGGCGATCCGCCCGCCGGGCCGCAGCGCCCGCCCGACATGGGCGAACGCGGCCACCGGGTCGGCGAAGAACATCACCCCGAACCGGCTGACCGCCACATCGAAGGAGCCGGGGGCGAACGGATGGACCTGGACGTCGGCCCGCTCGAACGCGGTGTTCCCGAGCCCCTCCCGTCGCGCCGACTCCCGGGCGCGGGCGAGCATCGGGGCCGACAGGTCCACCCCGGTGGCCCGCCCGAGGGGCGCCCGTCGCGCGGCCAGCCGGGTGGTGCGTCCCGTCCCGCAGCCGAGGTCGAGCACATGGTCCCGCTCCGCGATGCGGGCGGCGGCGAGCAGGAGTTCGTTGAACCCGTCGTTCACACCGTCCCAACGGGCCTGGTTCTCGGCCCAGTACGTTCCCTCGTAACCGTTCCACGCCTGGCTCTGGCTCTCGTTGACGATCTGTCGCATCCCATGCTCCCGATGGAGACGGCTAGTATGGGCAAGCGCCCATACATGGTCGGGCAACGGTATGGGCAAACGCCCGTACTGTGAACAGGGTGAGAGGGAGGGGCTCATGTCCCCGCGTGGTGTGACGACTCCGGACGTGCGCGAGCGGCTGTTCGCCGCCGCGGAGCGGGTGCTGGAACGGGAGGGGCCGGGAGCCTTGACGAGCAGGGCGATCACCGGCGAGGCGGGCTGCGCGAAGGGGCTGCTGCACGCCCACTTCGACGGACTCGACGCGTTCGTCGCGGAGCTGGTGCTGGACCGGTTCGCCCGGGTGGCCCGGCACGCCGAGGGGCTGCCGGGCCGGGTGGGGGAGGGGACCGTCGCGGCGAACCTGCTCGATGTCGCCCTGGCGCTGCTGGCCTCGTCCGGGCCCACCGTCGCGGGCCTGGCGCTCGCCCGTCCCGCGGCCGCCGCGCGGATCCGGGCCGCCCTGCTGGTCGGCGCTCCGGGCTTCGGCACGGTCCAGGACGCGATCACCGCCTACCTGGACGCGGAGCGCCTCGGCGGGCGGGTCGCGGAGGCGGCCGACACCGGGGCGGTGGCCCTCGCCCTGGTCGGCACCCTCCACCACCTGCTCATGACCGGCGGGCCCGACCGGGGCGCCGAGCGGGACCGGGTCGCCCGGCTGGTGGCCCAGCTCGACGCGGGCCTGCGGCCCGACGGGCCGGCCGCAGACGGATGACCGGGCCGTCCGTCACCCCAGCCGGACGCGCACCGTGTGCGTGGCCCCCGCGCTCGCGCTCAGGTCGCCGTACGTCAGGGTCAGCGCGGATCCGGTCCGTACGTCGGTGACGCCGCCCGGCCGGGACAGCACGGACCTGACCGGGCGGCGCCAGGTGAGGGTGAGGCCGGTGACGGTGCGGGACGGGTCGGCGACGCAGACCGTGGCGGTGCCGTCGCGCCTCTCGCGGATCTGCACGCAGACCGGCGCGCTCACCGTGACCGGGCCCGCCGTGCCCGCCGCCCAGAAGGTGATCCCGGTGAAGCCGAGCGAGGGGACGTGGATGCCGGTGCGATCCGCGTCCTGGGCGAGGATGCGCAGCCAGCCGGTGTCCGCCGCACGGGCGGCGGTGCGCGCGGCGCTCGCGCCCGGCATGAGCACGTACGCGTAGGAACCGTCCGCCGGATCGGTGCCGTGGTCCTGCCAGAGCGTCAGGTAGCGGCGGGTCAGCGGTGTGGTGGGCCCGTCGGCGTTGACGTCCCGCCAGGCGCCGGTGCGCTCCTCGCGCAGGGCGCGCAGGGTGGTGGTGCCGGGGAAGACGTAGCCCGCGTGCCCGTCGATGTGGGCCCAGGCGGTGCGGCGGGTGCTGGTCCAGCCCTGGTCGGCGGGTTGCGTCCGGCCGTCGAGGAGCAGCCGCCGGGTGCCGTCGGCGCCGAGGAAGCGGTTGTCGATCACCGTCTCCACCGCCGCGCCGTCGGCGGAGGTGATCCCGGAGCCGAGGCAGACCACGCAGTCGTCCAGCCAGAACCAGGACTTGCGGGCGTGCATCGTGCTGGCCAGGCCCTGGAGGTGCTGGCCGGTGGTGCCGAACTCGCCGTCGCCGGTGCCGCCCACCCAGCGGGTCGCCGGCGTCGGGTTGGCCCAGGCACCGCCCTGCCCGTCGGCCAGCTTTTTCCGGGAGACGGTGGTGCCGGGCAGCCGGTACGGGTCGACGGTCGGCCAGTACGCGTCGGAGTACTGGTCCTGGCCGCTCTCCGAGCCCCACCACTGGAGCCAGCCCGCTCCGGTGTGCCAGCCGCGCTTGTTCTCGCCGTTGCCGAACTCGTAGTGGGCGATCCGGGCCGAGGCCATGGAGAGCCCGGCGCCCCAGCCGCGGCGGCGGTGGGTGACCCGGTCCATGTAGTGGAAGACGCGGTGCGCGGACGGCTCGGGGGCGGGAGCGACGCCCGCGTCGTCCAACAGGGCCTGCAACCGCGCGGTGTTGACCAGGCTCAGCGATCCGGCCGCGAGAGCGGGGGCGTAGTGGTCGCGGACCAGCCAGCCCTTGACCATCGCCCGCCAGCGGGCGTTCTCCTCGGGCTCGGCGCCCAGGCCCAGCAGCACGATGGAGGCCATGACCCCGTGCGCGCGGGTGTGGTCGCTGGTGCCGGCGCGGGTGACGCCCCGCCCCGAGACGTTGTCCATCATCAGCCCGTCGTACACGAACGGGGCGATGGCCGCCTCGATGGTGTCGAGGAACTGCCGGCTGCCCGGATCGGTGATCTCCCAGGCCGACCCGCGCAGCAGGGCGAAGAGCCGGCCGAGCCCGTCGTTGAGCACCGCGCCGTAGCCCCCGATGTACGGGATGGACGTGTGCTGGACGAAGGAGCCGTCCGGGTAGAAGCCGTCGCCCTTGGTGACGTACGGGAAGACCGGCGAGAGCGCCGCGACGGCCAGCGTGATCTTGGCGGCGTTGGCGCCGACGATGCCGCGCAGGATGATCCCCCGGCACAGGTCGACCCGGTTGGCGCCGGTGCTGGTGCCGGTGTACGAACCGACGGCCGAGTCCGGGAGGAAGTGGTCGACCGCCGCGCAGTAGGCGGCCCGCTGATCGTCCGTCAGCGCGTCGTGGAGGAGTACGCAGGTGTCCAGCAGGGCCTGCGGCGCGCCGATCTGCCAGTTCCACCAGTTCCCGTAACGGGCGGTCGACGGGTTGAAGACCTCGGCGTGGAGGTGGTCGAGGCCGGTGATCACCGCGTCGCGCAGGGCGGTGTCACCGGTGAGCCCGGTGCCGGGCTGGGAGTACGCCTCCGCCATGGTGCGCAGCCGGTTGTAGCTGGTGTTCATGTTGGCGGAGAAGCCGAAGGACTCGGTGTCGGTGTCCGGATCGGGGTCCAGGTAGACCAGGTCGGGCCAGAGCGAGCCGGTGGCGGGCGCCATCGCGGCGCGGTGGGCGGCGGCCTGGGCGCCGAGCTCGGCGAGCTTGGTGCGGAACGGCTCGGCGGTCGGGCTGAATCCGGTGCCCAGATAGAGCTCGCGCCACTTCGCGCGCAGCGCGGCGAACGCGTCGTCACCGGCGGCGGCCGGCGAAGCCGTGGTGGCCGCGGTGGCTCTGGTGAGGGAGGTGGCGGCGGACGCGGGGGAGGGCAGGCTCAGCGCGAGTGCCGTACCACCGCCCGCGGCCAGCAGGGTGCGACGGGACCAGGCAGATGTCATCGAAGCTCCGGGGGGAGTGTGAGCCAATGCGTGGAACGGCGCCGTAGTAAGCGTTTTCTAGCATGGGGGTGACAGGGCCCTCAAGAGGTGCGCGGGCACGGGCCCGGAGACCGGCTACGCGTCCGGGATCGGTTGCTCGGCCCAGATCGTTTTGCCGCGCCGGGTGTAGCGGCTGCCCCAGCGGGTGGTGAGCTGGGCGACGAGATACAGGCCGCGGCCTCCCTCGTCGGTGAGCAGGGCCCGGCGCATCCGGGGCTGGGTGGCGCTCGGGTCGGATACCTCGCAGGTCAGCTGCTTCGCGCGGATCAGCCGCACCTCGACCGGGCCGCCCGCGTGCCGGATGGCGTTGGTGACCAGTTCGCTGAGGACCAGCTCGGTGGTGAAGACCAGCTCCTCCAGCCCCCAGGCGCGCAGTTGGCGGGCGGCGTCCTGGCGGACCCGGGCGACGGCGACCGGATCGGCCTCCACCGGCCAGGCGGCGGTGTTCCCGGCCGGAACCGCGTGGGTACGGGCGAGCAGCAGGGTGACGTCGTCGGCGAGCTGGTGCGGGGGACGGGCGGCGATGATCTCCCGGCCGAGCTCCCGCAGCGGCGCGGTGGCGGCGCCGGGGCGGGCCAGACGGTCGCGGAGCTCGGCCATGCCCGCGTCCACGTCGCTGTCGCGGCCCTCGATCAGCCCGTCGGTGTAGAGCGCGAGGAGGCTGCCGGGCTCCAGCTCGATCTCGGTCGTCTCGAACGGCAGGCCGTTCACGCCCAGCGGCGGTCCGGGGTTCAGCGGTACGTACGAGACGGTGCCGTCCGGGGCGGCGACGGCGGGCGGCGGGTGCCCGGCGGAGACCATCGCGCAGCGGCGGGATACCGGGTCGTAGACCGCGTACAGGCAGGTCGCGCCGACCGGATCGGCGGCCCGGTGGCCGAATTCCGCCCTGCTCTCGTCCGTACGGGTGAACGGGGCCGACCGTGCGGCCCCCGCGTCGGGCCCGCTCGCTCCGCCCTCCCCGTCGTCCTCTCCCACGGTTCCGTTGCCCGGCTCGTCGCGGAGCTGGGAGACCAGGTCGTCGAGGTGGACCATCAGCTCGTCCGGCTCCAGGTCGAGATCGGCGAGGGTGCGCACGGCGGTACGGAGCCGCCCCATGGTGGCGGTGGCGCCCAGGCCGTGCCCGACCACGTCCCCGGCGACCAGGGCGACCCGGGCCGAGGACAGCGGGATCACGTCGAACCAGTCGCCGCCGACGCCGGTGGCGGTGTCGGCGGGCAGATAGAAACCGGACGTGGTCACGGCGACGGTCTCCGCCTGCGCGGGCGGCAGCAGGCTCCGCTGGAGGCCCACGGCGGCCCGGTGCTCCCGGGTGTAGCGGCGGGCGTTGTCCAGGGCGAGGGCGGCGCGCCCGGCGATCTCGTTCAGCAGATCCAGGTCGGCCAGGGCGTATGCGGGCCGCCCGGCGCCGTTCCGTACCGTCACCCGCCCCAGGAAGCTGCCCCGGGCCCGCAGCGGGACGGTCATCGAGGCGGGGGAACGGTTCACCACCGGGGCGCAGCGCGGATCGGCCCGCACCGCCGCACCGTCGTCCGTCGCGGGAGCGGCGTCCACCATGGAGGCACCCCCGTCCGCCGGAACCCCCGGGGACTTCCGGTCCTCGGGAAGCGGTCCGGCGGGAAGTGCCCCGGCCACCGCCGTCCGGAGCAGCGGCACCAGCCCGTCCTCGCCCGGCACCGGCTCCTCGCCCGTGAACACCGCCTCGGCGATCTCCACCACCGCGAGGTCGGCCAGCTCGGGTACCAGCACGTCGGCCAGCTCCTCACCGGTCCCGGCCACCGACAGCGAGCGTCCGACCGCCGCGGTGGCCCGGTGCAGGATCGCCAGCCGCTCGTCGGAGCGGCGCTGCTCGGTGACGTCGGTGAACAGCGCGGTGACCCCGAAGACCTCCCCGTCCGGCGCCTGGAGCCGGAAGGCGGAGATGGCCATCACCGCCCCGCCGGCCGGGTCCTCGATGGTCCGTACGGTCTCCTCCGCCAGGATCAGCGGACGGCCCGTGCGCAGCACCTCGCACAGCAGCGTGTCGATCGCCGCCGCCCCTTCGGGCTCCAGGAAGTCCGCCAGCCGCTTGCCGCGCAGGTCGGGCGCGAGGCCGGTGTACGGCAGCAGATGGGTGTTGGTCCGCATCAGCCGCAGCTCCGCGTCGAACACGGCGAGCCCCAGCCGGTCCTGGAGGAAGAGCTCCCGGGTGAACGCCTGGTCCTGCCGCCACCGGTCCACCGTCCCGACCGGGGCCCAGAGCACGAAGTACCGGGCCGTCCCGTCGGTGTCCGCGAGGGGCAGCGCGTGGAAGACGATGCTCATGGGGCCGCCCCGGCCGGTGCGCACCACGGTCTCGCCGGACCAGGCGGCGTCCCGGTGCCCCTCGGGCGTCGGGGGCCCGGAGGCCGGGTCCGCGAGCAGCTCCACGGCGGGGCGGCCGCAGACCTCCTCGGCCGTCAGCCCGAACAGCTCCGCCGCCGCGGGTGTCCAGCCGACGACCAGCCCGTCCGCGTCCAGCAGCGCTCCGGCGGCGCTGTCCGCGAACGGGAGCCCGCCGTACCCGGGTGCGCCCGGGAGGGTCTTGCCGTACACCTGTCGCTCAGCTCCCTCTCCCGGCATCGCCGACGGTCCCGTGCCGCGTCCGCGGACGTCTCCATCATCCCTCCGCCCACCGCCGCCGCCAGTTCCGGCGGCCGGGCTTTCGCCACTCGGGGCCCGGACCGCAGCCGGGTGGGGCAGTATGTCGACCAGTCGACCGGCGGGAAGGTTCTGCATGTCCGAACATACCGGGGCAAGCCGCGGGGCACTGCTGGCGGTGAGCGATCTGCACGCCGCGGTGGCGGACAACCGACCCGTCCTGGAAGCCCTGAGACCGGGCTCGGACGAGGACTGGCTGATCGTCGCCGGTGATGTCGCGGAGCAGCCCGACGACGTGGAACGGTCACTGCGGCTGCTCGCGGACCGGTTCGCCCGGGTGATCTGGACACCGGGGAACCACGAGCTGTGGACGACCCCGCGCGATCCGGTCCGGCTGCGGGGACGGGAGCGGTACGAGCATCTGGTCGAGGTGTGCCGGGGGCTCGGGGTGGACACTCCGGAAGACCCGTACCCGGTGTGGCGCGGGCCCGGCGGCCCGGCGGCGGTGGCGCCCGTCTTCCTGCTGTACGACTACAGCTTCCGGGCGCCGGGCACCACGACCAAGGAGGAGTCCCTGGCGTACGCGCGCCGGACCGGCGTGGTGTGCACCGACGAGTACACGCTCCACCCCGACCCGTACCCGAGCCGCGAGGAGTGGTGCCGGGCCCGGGTGGCGGAGACGGAGCGGCGGCTGGCGGCCCACGACCCGAGCGTCCCGCTGGTGATCGCCGGGCACTGGCCGCTGGTGCGCGAGCCGACCGACGTCCTGTGGTACCCGGAGTTCGCCCAGTGGTGCGGCACCACGCTCACCGCCGACTGGCACCGCCGCTTCAACACGGCGGCGGTGGTCTACGGCCATCTGCACATCCCGCGCACCACCTGGTACGACGGGGTGCGCTTCGAGGAGGTCTCCATCGGCTACCCGAGGGAATGGCGCAAACGCGGCCATCCCAGGGGGCTGCTGCGCCGGATCCTTCCGTACGACGGCAGTTGACGCGGCCGGCCCGCCCGGCGGGGGCGGGCCGGGGGACCGGGCTGGGTGTCCGCGTGACCGGGCGACCAGGGAGCCGGTGCGTCGGCGCCGACTGCCGGTGGGTCAGATGACCGGGGGGCGCCCCAGCCTCGTCATCCGCCACACCGTGCGCCAGCGCATCGGCCGCCGCCGCCCGCACGGGGTGCGGACGCCCTCCGCGAAGCCGCCGGCCCAGGCGCGCAGCCCGGACGCCGATCGGGTGCGGGCCAGCGTGAGCAGGGTCCAGGTGCCCAGGTAGGCCGGGACCAGCGGGAGGGGCAGGTGGCGGCGGGCCAGCCAGACCCGGTTGCGGGCCGTCATCCGGTAGTAGACGGCGTGCCGGGCCGGGGACGTCTTGGGGTGCTGGAGCAGCAGATCGGGCTCGTAGAGGATCTTCCAGCCGGCGTCCAGCGCCCGCCAGGACAGGTCCGTCTCCTCGTGCGTGAAGAAGAACTCCGCGGGCCAGTGCCCGGTTTCGGCGAGCATCTTCATCGAGAAGGCGTGGCCGCCGCCGAGGAAGGCGGTGACCGGTCCGCCCCGCATCGGGTCGCCGGCCCGGAGCCGGGGGACGTGGCGGCGCTGGGTCTCGCCGTGCTCGTCGGCGATCCGGAAGCCGATGACGCCGAGCCGGGGATCGGCGGCGAACATGTCCCGGACCTTGCGGAACACCCCGTCGTCGACGAGGAGTCCGTCGTCGTCGAGCTCGATGACCACGTCCACGTCGCCGAGCTCCGCGAGCCTGGCGAGGGCGACGTTGCGGCCGCCGGGGCAGCCCAGGTTCTCCGGCAGCTCGATTACCGTCACCCCGCCGGAGAGGTCCGACAGGCCGGGGAACGCGGCGAAGTCGGGGAGGGAGGTGCCGTTGCCCACGACGACGAGCCGGGCGGGACGGACGTCCTGCCCGGCCACCGAGCGCAGCAGGGCCTCGACCTGCTGCGGACGGTCGCCCATGGTGACGACGGAAACGGCGATGCGCGGTTCGGACACGGTCGGTACTCCTGGTCTCGCTGCGGTGTCGCGATCGTAGTCCCAGGAGATGGTCGCCCGTTGTTCGGCCACCCGTCGCCGTACCGACACGGACCCTGGGTACGGGCCGGCGCGGGTGGCGGTCACCGGCCGGGCGCGGGTGCCCGGCCGGCCTTCGCGGCGGATCAGTGGCAGTTCTTGGTGCCCTTGTTCGCCTTCGTCCAGGAGCAGGAGTCGAGGAGCTTGCCGCTCGGCTTGATGAGCCGGGCCTTGTCGCCGGTGTTGTTCCACACGTACGAACCGCGGTTCCAGTACACGTGGGCGGTGGTGTTCTTGCCCTTGCCGGTGTGGACCCGGACGGTCTTGCCCGCGGCGACCGTGCGGCTGCCGAAGGTGTAGGTGTAGCCGGTGTTGTCCTTCAGCTTGTAGCCCTTGAGCTGGAGCTTCGTCCTGCCGTTGTTGTGGATGTCCACCCACTCGGCGTTCAGCGAGGTGTTGCTGCGGTCGTCCTTGCCGGGGCTGTCGTACTGGATCTTGCCGAGGTGCAGCCCGCCCTCGTGCTTGGCGGCCGACGCGGGGGCCGCCAGGAGCAGCGATCCGGCCAGGGCGGTGACGGCGGCCAGCGCGAGCGGGGCCGTGGTGCGTATGCGCATGCGGTGTTCCTTCTGTGAAGTAACGGTGAAGGAGTGTCAGCATAAGGGCAGCGCGCGCCAGATCGGCATGTCCGTGCCTGGCTTGTCCTAGTTCACCCTTCGGGGGGCATCCCGGCCGCATCCCTGCGTGAAGTCGGCGCGCGCCAGGTGCTGGTCGCATGTGCTGCCGCGCGGAGACAATCCGATGCGAAGGGCGGTGAGTGTCTGACCGGAAGCTGTTACTTTCCGGCCACGATGTTTCCTGGTGAATAGCCGAAACGGCGCGTCGCGGTCAAGCCGGAGTCGACGGAAGGCCCTGCGCCCACGCTGACGGTGCGTAACTAATGCCACCCATCGAGCGACACCTGGGAACTGCCGCTCAGGTACTGATGGAGAGCATTGCCGGTTGTGTCGACAAAGGCGTCAGGGACGGTGTTGGCATCGACCCACCGGACCTGAGAGTGCTTGCGGGGTTCGCGGTTCTCGGGTTCGCCGGTCCATTCGTGGGTGGCGAAGACGACCGTGAGGAAGCCGTTGGGGGCCTCGACGCCCCAGGCGCCGTGGATGATGTGGGCGACCTTGAGGGACTCGGGCTTCACCGTGAGGCCGGTCTCCTCAAACAGCTCGCGTACGGCGGTCTCGGTAATGGGCTCGCCCGGTTCGCTCTTGCCTACGGGGAGGTCCCACATGCCCTGGGCGAACTTCGCGTTCTCGCTGCGCTGGAGAAGGACGACGCGGTTGGTGGCCTTGTCGTGGACGATGACCGCGGCGACCAGCAGGGTCATGGATTCGAGCGCCGGCTTGAGTGCCTTCGGCTGATCGTCGGTCTGCTGGGGCACGGGAGTTCCCTTCGTCGGACGGTTATCGGGCATGTTAGGCCAGGGACTCGCGGGCTCGGCGGGCGAGATCGGCGGCACCGGGAACGCGGCGACGCTGGTAGACGGCGAGCGTGGAGCGGATCGAGGTGATCGCCTTCCGGGTCCGGTCGGAGGTCATGCCCTCCATGAGGACCAGGGCCTGGGTCCAGGCGGCCACGGCCTCGTCGGCGCGAGCCTGGGCGGCGAGGCTGTCGCCGAGGTCGGCATGGGTGAGTGCGTGGACGCGCTTGTACTTGTCGGGGTCCCAGCGGGTGAGGGCGTCCCGGTGCTGCTGCTCGGTGCCGATGTGGTCGGCGAGGTCGGTCAGGGTGCGGGCGGTGTGGCTGGCCACCGTGCCGGCGGCGGGGCCGCTTACGCGGGAGTAGCTGGGCTGGGGGCCGTCGTCGCGGAGGAGGGCGTCGTCGGCGGCGAGGAGGGCGCGTGCGGCTGACGGGTTCTCGTTGGTGGCTGCGTAGGCGCGGGCGTGGGTGATGTGGAGGAGGGCCTCGGTCTGGCCGTCGATGTGGCCGAGACCTGTGCGTAGGGCGCCTTCGACGAGGTCGACGCAGTGGTGGGGCTGTTTGAGGCTCAGGGCCTGGTGGGCGAGGGCGCGCATCATCCAGGCGGCGTGGCCGTGGGGGTCGGCTTCGCAGGCGAGCTTGTAGCCGACCTGGTAGTAGCGCTGGGCGGCGCCTTCCTGGCCGAGGTCGTGGTGCTTCCATCCTGCGAGGTAGGCGAGTTCGGCGACGGCGCCGAAGGCGGCCCGGCGTAAGGCTTCGCTGGGGAAGCGTCCGCGCAGCATGGGGGCGGCTGTGTCGGCGAGGTACGCGGTGACGGTGGTCAGGCCGTGCCCGCCACCGAGGCGCTCGTCGGCAGCGCTGAAGGCCGCCGTGATCTGCCGTACGACGTCCACGTCCTCCGCCCCGACCACAGATGTGCCGGTGCGGGCGCGGAGCATGCGGGCAGTGGCTTCGTGGTCGTACCCGAGCGGCATGGCGACGCCGGCGGCGGTGAAGGCCGCGATGGCGAGGAACCGGCGGCGCTCGACGTCGGCACGGCCCAGGTCGGTGGCGGCGAGGACGGGGTCGGATTCCGCCAGCGCTTCGTCATCGCCGGCCTGGAGGCCGATCTCGGTCTGGGTGATCGTGCGCCCCGCTCGACGGGACAGTGCTTCGGCGAGGTACTGACCTACCCGGCCCGACGGCGCGCGGGTGCCGTTCACCCAGTGCGAGATGGCCGACTTGTTGGTCTGGAGGATCTCGCCGTTCTCTGCGGCGGTACGTCGCACGTCTCGGGCGAGGGCCTCGTAGGTGCAGTCGACCGCCCCGATGACGTCGCGCAGACAGGAATTGGGGCCTCTCTGCGCTACCACGTCGCCTCCACTCCGGAGCTGTAAACCGCGTATACCGCTTCAACTGCCTTCCACCGTACCCACTGAGCGTGACCACCGGTTCACTTATCAGCAGCCGCCCGGAACGGCGCGACCGTGATCCAGGCTCCTCTTGGTCCGGGCGGCACCCCGAAGTTCCGTACACCCACACCAGGTTCGGGCATTCCTGTGCCCGAACCCGGCCCATCAGAGACGGAGAACACGGTGACCACCATCGACACCACGGCCATCACGGTCGAGCTGCCCGAGGCGTTCGACCCGCGCTGGAGCCGCCTGCCCGGCGTCCAGGTCGACGGCCGGCGTATCACGATCGACCCGGCCGAGTACTTCTTCCGCTTCGAGTCGAGCACGTGGCTCGTCGCCGACTGGGAGCTGATCAAGTCCCAGCTCCTGGAGGTGGACGAGACGACGGAGAGCGCGGTCGAGCAGCTCGCGCTCGACTTCATCAAGCAGCACAGCGAGTCGACCTCCGACGCGGCCCGCGTCCTGGCCACCGCGTACGAGGTGTACGCGTACCTCTTCCGCGAGGAGCACCTGGCCGACCTCGGCCTGCCGCAGATCACCGCCGAGCACCTGCGGATTCTGCGCGAGGCGGCCACGTTGATGGCGCTCAACAAGGTGGAGCTGGACGGGCACATCTCCAACGTCGGCCCGTGCTGGTTCTTCCCCGCCGCCACCTCCGTCGTCTTCGACCTGGACGACGAGATGGGCGGGATGCTCGACGAGGTCTACCACGGCGGCTGGTTCAACGAGCACCGCCGGATCGAGTCCATCAAGGCCCACGCCGCGCTCGGCGGCCGGCTCGTGCACGGCTGCCAGTCCGTGCCGGACCAGTCTGGCGGCGTGGTCGCGCCCTACGGTGCCTCGATGGCGAACTTCCGTGACGACCTCGCCGCGTTCAAGGCGGGCTGGATCGAGCAGGTCTACGCCCACCGCGTGAGCCCCGCTGCGTAACCCCACCCGATCAGGCTCCGGGGCGGGCCGGCATCCCTCGCCCGCCCCGGACGCCACCACCCCTTCCCGGAGCCCTCCCGTGACCACGAACCCCAGCGCCGAACTCCTCGACAACCTGCTCACCGCGACCGGCCAGACCACCGCCGTACGAGAGGAGGTACGCGTATGGTCCATGTCCGGCGTCGAGCGCGTGGCCTTCGCCGACGGCTCCACGGCCATCTTCAAGTACGCCAAGAAGCCGTTCGACAGCGAGGACCAGGCACTCCGCCTGGCCCGCACCCTCGGCGTACCCGTCCCCCAGGTCCACGCCTCCGCCGTCCTGGACGGCTGGCTCGGCATGCTCCTGGAGGACCTCGGACCGTCCGTCCGCGAGGCCGACGACCTCGACGGCGTCGCCGCGGCCGTGGTCCTGCACGGCACCCTTACGGCTCCCCCTTTGCCTGTCCTCGACCAGGAGCAGCTGCGGACGCTGCCGGCGCGGGCGCTGGAGCACCTCGGACGGCTGCGCAAGGCCGACCGGTGGCAGGATGCCAACGATGTCGAGGACGCGCTCGACCGGATCGCCCAGGCCGCCGAGGCTCGCTCGGCCGGAGCGGCGCTGGAGCCGTTCGGATGGGTGCACTCCGAGTTCCATCCCACCAGCCTCCACATCGGGGAGCGCGGGTGGCGGCTGCTCGACTTCGCTCGCGCCTTCACTGGCCCCGGCCTGCTCGACCTCGCCAGCTGGCACGGCACCATTGATCCCCCGCACCCCGTGCGCCTGCGCGTGTTCCTGGAGCAGTACGTCACCGCCGGCGGTACCCCCGACGCCCTCGCCCGGCGCGGCGGGCTCACCGCCGAGCACTGGGCCCTGGGCTGGCACCGCATGTGGGCCGTCGAGTGGTTCATGGAGCAGTCCATCCGCTGGATCAACGACCCGGCCACCGACCCCGCCTACATCAAGGCTGTCCGCCGCCACCTCACCGACGTCCTCCACCTCCTGGAGATCTGACGTGCTCGCCCAGGCATCCCCCTGGCACGCCCACGCCGCCCAGCGCACCGCCGCCGGACTCGCCGAACCTCTTTCCGTACCCGCCCGGATGGAGTGGACCACGAGACACGGCCAAGGTCCCGGCGCCGAGGTCCTCGGCCCCGACCTGCGCGGCAAGCGACTCCTGGAACTCGGCTGCGGCCCCGGGCACAACGCCGCCCACCTCGCCACCCTTCCCCAAGCTCTCGGCTCCGTTCGAGCAGGGGAGAACCCAAGCGGCGCTCACGTCACAGGCGTCGACCTGGTAGGCCTCCAGGTCCGCCGCGCCCGCTCCCACTACGGACGACTGAACAACCTCACCTTCGTCGCCGGCCACGCGCTGCACCACCTGCACGCCTCCGACGAGCAGTTCGACGCGATCTACTCCGTCTTCGGCGCCGTCGGCCTCGTTGCCCCCGAGCTCCTGCTCCCGGCCATCGCACAGCACCTCACGCCTGGGCGAGTGCTGGCCTTCTCCGTCCCCCACCCACAGCGCGGCGGCCGAAGTCCCTCCGGCGACGACCGGCCCCGCCGCGACTACGTCACCCTGCCCGACCGCAACCGGCTACCCATCGCCCGATGGGAGTTCGATACCGACCGTTGGGAGAGGCACCTCGGCCGGTCGGGCTTCTGGCTCACTTCGGCTCAGGAGTTCAACGATCCCCGCATGGGTCACTGGCCCACCACCCTGCTGATCCGCGCCCGCAAGCTCTGACAGCCACGTTCACCCCGCCCACGGAGGACCGATGCGCCCGCCCTACCTGCTCCTCGACATCGATGGCGTCCTCATACCCTTTCCTGACGAGAACGGCTCGATCCCGGCCACCCACACCCGTCACGACGTCGTCCCCACCGGCCGCAGCGCCGACAACCCGGTCTCCGTCTGGCTCAACCCCGACCACGGCCACATGCTCATGGACGCCATCCGCACCGGCCTGGTCACCCCGGTCTGGTGCACCAGTTGGCGCCAGGACGCCACTACTCTCATCGGGCCCCTGCTCGGCCTCCCGGCCCTGCCGTACGTCGATCTCCCGCGTCCGCAGATCACCACCAGCCACCCCAACGGCTACCTGTGGAAGCGTGACCACGTCGACGCCTGGCTCGGTGACGCCCCTGCCATCTGGATCGACGACGATTTCACCAGCCTCGACCACACCTGGGCCGCAGAGCGCACTGCCAACCGAGCGAGGACCATCCTCGTGCAGCCCGACCCGCGCCTCGGGCTGCAATCCGAGCACCTGGCCGAGGCTACGACAGGGGCCTCGCAGCTACCCCAAGCCCGTGCCACCTGACGACTGATGCCCTCGCTGCCACGAGCGGCGAGGGCATCAGAGAGTGTCGCGCGAGCGTGAGCCGTCCGTGGTCCGTGGCACGTACCGGCACCGCTGACGGCGGAGTCGGCGGGAACACTGCGGCCGTGATCGACGGGGGGCTGCCGGGCCTTCCTGCGGCGGCGTCGGTTCCGGCGGCCTCGGTCCTCGCCCCCGCTCCACCCGCCTGGTCAGCCCCGGCCCACGTACGGCATCGCCGTCGCCAGGACCGTCGCGAACTGGATGTTGGCCTCCAGCGGCAGCTCCGCCATGTGGAGCACCGTCCGGGCCACGTCCGCCACCGCCATCACCGGCTCGACGGCGAGTCCGCCGTGGGCCTGGAGGATGCCGGTCCGCATCTGCTCCGTCATGTCCGTGCTCGCGTTGCCGATGTCGATCTGCCCGCAGGCGATCCGGTACGGACGCCCGTCCAGGGAGAGCGACTTCGTCAGCCCCGTCATGGCGTGCTTGGTCGTGGTGTACGCGACCGAGTGCGGGCGCGGCGCGTGGGCGGAGATCGAGCCGTTGTTGATGATCCGGCCGCCCTGCGGGTCCTGGTCCTTCATCAGCCGGTACGCCGCCTGCGCGCACAGGAACGCGCCCGTCACGTTCACGTCCACCACCGCGCGCCAGTCCGCCGCCGACAGCTCCTCCACCGGGACCGAACGCGGCCCGAACGTACCGGCGTTGTTGAAGAGCAGGTCCAGGCGGCCGAAGCACTCCCGTACCGAGGAGAAGAGCGCGTCCACGTCCTCGGGCCGGGACACATCGGCCGGCACCGTGATCACCCGGGCGTCCGCGCCGGCCAGTTCGGCGGTCTCGGCGAGCGGCCCGGGGCGCCGCCCGGCCAGCGCCACCGACCAGCCGGCCCCGGTCAGGGCGAGCGCCACCGCGCGGCCGATCCCGGAGCCCGCACCCGTCACCACGGCGGTCCTCGGGGCCGCGTCCGTACCGGAGTTCGACATTCTGTTGCTCATGACGCCGCAGCGTACGCCTCCCCTCGCCCTCCGTACGGGCCGCGCCGCTCCGCGCCCGCCCTCCCATTCCTCATCCGGCCGACGTCCGGGCGACGCGAGCACGACAACCGCCCGATGGGCGGGACCGATGGGCTGGCCCTGTACACCACCGGACAGGGAGGGACAGATGACAGACACATCCGACCACCGGCGGGAGCTCCGCCGGGCCGCCGAACACGTCGGGCGCCGCCGCTTCCTCACCGTCACCGGGGCCGCCGCCGCGCTGGCCTTCTCGGTCAACCTGCCGACCGCCGGCGCCGCGAGCGCCGCCGAACTGGACGGCCGGAGGCTCACCGACGACCCGTTCACCCTCGGCGTCGCCTCCGGCGACCCGCTGCCCGACTCGGTCCTGCTGTGGACCCGGCTCGCGCCCCGCCCCTACGAGCCCGGCAGCGGCATGCCCCGGGCCCGGGTCCAGGTCGGCTGGGAGCTCGCCCGCGACGAGCGCTTCCGCCACGTCGTCCGGCGCGGAACCGCCACCGCCCACCCGGAGTTCGACCACAGCGTCCACGTCGAGGTCAAGGGCCTCGACGCCGACCGGCTCCTCCACTACCGCTTCCGCGCCGGGAACTGGACCAGCCCCGTCGGCCGGACCCGCACCGCCCCCGCCCCCGGCGCCCGCAACAGCGCACTCAGCCTGGCCGCCGTCTCCTGCCAGGCCTACCACGACGGCCACTTCACCGCGTACCGCCACCTCGCCCGGGAGGACGTCGACGTCGTCTTCCACCTCGGCGACTACCTCTACGAGTACGCCGTCAACGCCACCGGCGGCGCCCGCGGCTACACCGACCGGCGGCTCCCCGCCCACTTCGACCGGGAGACCCTGACGCTGGAGGACTACCGGCTGCGGTACGGCCTCTACAAGTCCGACCCCGACCTGATCGCCGCCCACGCCGCACACCCCTTCGTCGTCACCTGGGACGACCACGAGACCGAGAACAACTACGCGGGCGGGACCCCCGAGAACGACGTCCCGCCCGCCGAGTTCCTGCTGCGCCGCGCCGCCGCCTACCGCGCCTACTGGGAGAACCAGCCACTGCGCGCCCCGCAGCGCCCCACCGGCCCCGACATGCGGCTCTACCGGCGCCTCCGGTTCGGCCGGCTCGCCCAGTTCGACATCCTCGACACCCGCCAGTACCGCAGCGACCAGGCGTACGGCGACGGCTGGCAGCGGCCCGGACCGGAGTCCGAGGACCCGGCACGCACCATGACCGGCACCACCCAGGAACGCTGGCTGATCAACGGCTGGCGCACCTCCCGGGCCACCTGGAACGTCGTGCCCCAGCAGGTCGTCCTCGCCCAGCGGCGGGACGTGCCCACCGACGCCTTCAAACTCTCCATGGACGCCTGGGACGGCTACCCCGCCTCCCGCGCCCGCGTCCTCAGGGGCGCCGAGGAGGCCGGGGTCGCCAACCTGATGGTGCTCACCGGCGATGTGCACGTCGGCTACGGCTTCGACCTGAAGCGCGACTTCGACGACCCCGACTCCCGCACCGTCGGCACCGAGATCGTCGCCACCTCCATCACCAGCGGCAAGGACGGCTCGGACCGGCCCGGCAGCTGGAACAACCAGATGCGGGCCAACCCGCACATGAAGTTCTTCAACGGCCGGCGCGGCTACGCCGTCGTCACCCTCGGCCGGGAGGCGGCGCGCGCCGACTTCTGTACCGTCCCGGCCGTCACCACGCCCGGCGCGCCCCTCGCGACGGCCGCCTCCTTCGTCACCGAGGTCGGCAACCAGGGCCTTACCCCGGCGTGACCTCGTCCGCCGGGTAGCGGACGCCGATGCGGTCCCGTACCGCGTCGAGCGTCCGCATCACGGCGAGTGAGCCGTCCAGCGGCACCAGCGGCGACTCCGTCTCGCCCGCCCGCAGCGCCCGCGCCACCTCGGCCTGCTCGAACTGCATCCCGCGCAGCGCGGTGCCGGCCGGGGCGGTGAACTCCTCCGGCTCGTGGCCCTCCCGGTGCAGCACGAACCGCTCCGGGTAGAAGAAGCCGCGCGGGAACTCGATCCGGCCCGCGGTGCCGGTGACCGAGGCGGTCTGCGGGGTGTCCGCGACGATCGAGCAGTTCAGCAGCGCCGTGGCGCCCCCCGCACCGGACCAGCCCAGCAGCATCGAGGTGTGCAGATCGACGCCCTCCGGCGACAGCACCGCGTCGGCCCCCACCCGGTCCGGCTCGCCCAGCAGCAACTGCGCGAACGAGACCGGGTAGACCCCGAGGTCCAGCAGCGCGCCGCCGCCCAGCGCCGGGTCGCGCAGCCGGTGGCCGGGGCCGAACGGACCGGAGATCCCGAAATCCGCCTGCACGATGCGGATCTCGCCGATCGCCCCGTCCCGCACCAGCTCCGTCATCCGCCGGACCACCGGGTTGCAGTACGTCCACATCGCCTCCATCAGGAACACCCCGCGCTCCCGGGCGATCCCCACCAGCTCCCGCGCCTCCCGGGCGTTCAGCGTGAACGCCTTCTCGCACAGCACGGGCTTCCCCGCCTCCAGGCAGAGCCCGGCCGCCTCCCGGTGCGCCGAGTGCGGCGTGGCCACGTACACCACGTCCACCTCCTCGTCGGCGGCCAGCGCGGCCCAGTCGCCGTACGCCCGGGGGATCCCGAACCGGTCCGCGAAGGCGCGCGCCGAGGCGTCGGTCCGGGACGCGACCGCGACCACCTCCATGTCCGGCATGGACCGGAGATCCTCGGCGAACGTCGCGGCTATCCCGCCGGTCGCCAGCACACCCCACCGCACAGCACTGCTCACGCCTGTCATGCCCACTCCCCAGAGGTTCGACCAGTCCGGCTGAGCTGAGAGCATAGATGCGGATTCAACGACATGGAGATGAGCATGCCGGAGCACGGCGCGAGCCGGACCCAGCCGGAAAACCCACACATACCGACCGCCGAAGGCCCCGCGGCCTCCGGCACCCCCGCCCCGACCGGGGCCGCCGCCGAGACGACCCGGCGCACCGGGCTCCTGGTCACCCTGGTCCTCGGCGGCCTCACCGCGCTGCCGCCGCTCTCCATGGACATGTACCTCCCCGCCCTCCCCGAGGTCACCGAGTCCCTGAGCGCCCCCGCCTCGACCGTCCAGCTCACCCTCACCGCCTGCCTCACCGGCATGGCGCTCGGACAGGTCGTCGTCGGCCCGATGAGCGACCGCTGGGGCCGCCGCACCCCGCTGCTCCTCGGCATGATCGTCTACGTCGTCGCCACCGCGATCTGCGTCCTCGCCCCCACCGCCGGGCTCCTCATCGCCTTCCGCACCCTCCAGGGCCTGGCCGGTGCGGCGGGGATCGTCATCGCCCGCGCGGTCGTCCGCGACCTGTACGACGGCGTGGCGATGGCCAGGTTCTTCTCCACCCTGATGCTGATCTCCGGGGCCGCCCCGGTCGTCGCCCCGCTGATCGGCGGGCAGGTGCTCCGGTTCACCGACTGGCGGGGGGTCTTCGCCGTCCTCACCGTCGTCGGCCTGGTGCTCACCCTGGTGGTCTGGAAGTGGCTGCACGAGACCCTGCCCCCGGGGGAGCGGCACACCGGCGGGATCGGCGAAGCGCTGCGGACCATGCGCGGGCTCCTGGCCGACCGGGTCTTCACCGGCTACACCATCGCGGGCAGCCTCGCCTTCGCCGTCCTCTTCTCCTACATCAGCGCCTCGCCGTTCGTCGTGCAGGAGATCTACGGGGCGTCGCCACAGACCTTCAGCCTGCTCTTCGGCGTCAACTCGGTCGGCATGGTCGTCGTGGGCCAGATCAACGGAAAGCTGCTGGTCGGCCGGTTCAGCCTGGACAAGGTGCTCACCGTCGGCCTCACCGTCATCGTGCTGGCCGCGACCGCGCTGCTGCTGATGACCACCGGGGTCTTCGGTGACGTCGGCCTGGTCCCGGTCGCGTCCGGGCTGTTCGTGATGATGGCGGCGATGGGACTCGCGACACCCAACACCAATGCCCAGGCCCTGATGCGGACCAAGCACGCCGCGGGCTCCGCCTCCGCACTGCTGGGCACCTCGTCGTTCCTGATCGGCGCCGTCGCCTCGCCGCTCGTCGGCATCGCCGGTGAGGACACGGCCGTTCCGATGGCCGTGGTCCAGCTGGTGTGCGGAGTGGGCGCGATGGCGGCCTTCCTCGGGCTGTGCCGCCCGTGGCAGCAGCGGGCGGACGGACTGGAGCGCCTCTGACCCCGTATTCCGGGGCGCCACAGACACGCCCTAAGGTCGAGGCCGGGCCGGAACTCCCGCATGTGCGCGGGAAGTTCCGGCCCGGCCTCATCCGTACGCGTCCCCCGGAGCCGATATGAGCAGCGCCCTTCTCGTGATGGACGTCCAGCAGGACGTCGTGGACATCGCCGACGACGGAACCGGATACCTGCCGCGCGTCCGCAGGGCGATCGACGGGGCCCGGGCCGCCGGTATTCCCGTGATCTACGTGGTCATCGCGCTCCGCCCCGGCTTCCCCGAGGTCGGTACGCACAACAGGGCGCTCGCCGCCGTCGCGCGCAACGGCCTCCACGTCGAGGGCGCGCCGGGCACCGGGATCCACCCCGCGATCGCGCCCCTGCCGGGCGACGTCGTGGTCACCAAGCGGCGGGCGAGCGCGTTCGCGGGCAGTGACCTGGAGATGGTGCTCAGGGCGCGGGGCATCGACAGCCTCGTCCTCGCCGGGATCGCCACCAGCGCCGTGGTCCTGTACACCCTGTGCCAGGCGAACGACCTCGACTTCGGCCTCACCGTCCTGTCCGACGGCTGCTTGGACCTGGACCCGGAGACGCACCGGTTCCTGGTCGAGCGGCTCTTCCCTCAGTGGGCGGACGTCCTCACCGTCGACGACTGGCTCGCGGCGGTCGCCCCCCGGTAGCAGTCGGCCCGTGGGCGGACGGGACGGCCCCGGCACGAGCGTCCGGGCGTCGGGCCGGACGCCCGTGGCGTCCACCACCTGGATCCCGGCGGTGTCCTCGGCCGGCCGGCGCGTGGCCTCCGGGTCGGAGGTCAGCAACCGGAGGTCCAACGCGCGCCCCCGATCGGCCAGTTCGTTCAGCGGACCGGAGAAGACAACCCCGTCCGGTGGCGGGGATGGTGACCTCGGAGCAGAGCGCCTCCAGGCCGTCCGTGCGGTGGCTGGAGAGCACGGTGCCGGTGTCCTGCTCCGGCAGCCGGTTCAGCACACCGTGCACATGCTGCTTGCCGGCCGGGTCGAGGCCGTTGGACGGCTCGTCGTGCACGAGCGGCCGAGGCCGACCGAGCAGCGCGGCGGCCGGCCCGAGCCGCTGGCGAGACCCCACTGCTCGCGGCGTTGCCGAACCGCCCACGTGGCTCCTTCCCCGAGCTCTCGGCCCCGTTCGAGCAGGGGAGACCCCAACCGCGGACGCCCCGGCGCCTTGCGATCGCACGCACCGGACCCCGCTCCTTCACCCGCACTCATTCATCAGGCACCCCCTAGCGCGGGTAGCCGATCAGATGCGGCCGGTCCTTCTCGTCCGTCCAGCGGAACAGGCCGACGCCGTCCGAGGTCTCCATGCCCGGCACAAGCACGTTCGACGGCAGCGCCCCCGTCGAACCGCTGCGGACCGCCACCGCGACCGGGGCGCCCTCACCGGCCAGCACGTCCGCCGCGTTGCGCACGCTGGAGGCGCCGTACGCGGTGCCCTCGTCGTTCACCGAGGCCAGCGTCAGCGGCTTGGTTCCGTCGGCGCCCTCGAAGCAGAACCCCCGCTTCGTGGTCAGGTCGAAGGCGAGCGGCCCGGCCACCAGGTACGAACCCGAGGGCGCCGAGACGAGCTGCGGGTACTGCCCCGGCTTGATCGCGGGCTTGCTGCACTGCGTCGAGGCCAGCAGCTTGCCCGTCTCCGCGTCGTGCACCGCCCACATGTCGTGGGTGGCGGCCAGCTTCGCACCCTTCGCCAACTGCCACTTCGCGAGGATCAGCCCCGGCAGGAACGAGGTCGGGACGCCACTGGTCCGGTCCGTGCCCTTGGGCGCGACGTTCCGGCTGAACCAGCCGCCCTGCACCCAGAACTCCTTGGAGCCGCTGACCAGCAGGCCCTTCGTGGTGAGCCCGCGGACCTCGGTGAGCTGCTTGCAGGTCCCGCAGCCCTTCGGGTACTTCAGCGAGCCCGGGTCCACCTTCGTGATCCGGCCGCTCGTCGGGTCGACCACCGCACTGTTGGTGCGGCCGTCGCTGACGAGGATGCCGGGGCCGGTCGTCGAGACCGTCGGGACCGAGTTCCACGGCACCTCGACCCGGCGCCGGGAGCCGTCCTCCACGTCGTACACGTCCAGCGACACGATCGTGTCGGCCGGGGTCAGCGCGTTCTCGCCGACCTTGCCGTACGCCCAGGTGACGAAGTACTCGTGGTCGTCGACGGTGACCGACAGCAGCCTCGGGAACTTCTTGGGCGACGGCGGCCGCCAGCTCTCACCGTGCCAGCCCCGCCGGCCGGTCTTCGGGTCGATCGTCTGGAGCTGGTACGTACCCTCCGAGACCCGCACCAGATACGCCAGACCGCCGGTGGTCCGGGATATCGCGTAGTCGGGCGACGTCCCGATGAGCTCCCAGCCGTGCTCGGTGGAGTACGCGGCCGGCACGGTGAGCTGGGTCACCCCGGCCGGTTCCTCCTTGGCCCGCTTCTCCGGTTCCTTCGTGCTCTTCGCGCCGCTGCCACAGGTGGCGAGCAGCAGGAGCGGGACAAGTACGAGCACTCCGCCGGCCAGAACCAGGCGCACGATCTTCTGTCTCATGGTTTCCCTCGGTGGGCATCCCGACCTCGCGGCGGTCAGCGTAGCAACTCGGGCACGCTTCTCGGCAGTTCGGATTCCACACAGTTCTACGCGGATAGCGCGGCGGTCGCGGGTGCGTCTTCTTTGCCTACAATTCGCCGGTGAACGCCACCCCTCCTCTCGCGGAAACGTTGCGTGCGGCGCTGGCCGGACTGCTCGACGGACTGCCGCCCAAGCAGGCCGCCCAGGCCGTCGACCGGCTCATCGCCAACTACCGGGGGACCACCCCGACCGACGCCCCGGTGCTCCGCGACCGCTCCGACGTCGCCGCGTACGCCGCGTACCGCATGCCCGCCACCTTCGAGGCGGTACGGTCCGCCCTCGCCGCGTTCCGGGCCGCCGCCCCCGACTGGGTGCCCGCCACCCACACCGACGTGGGCGGCGGCACCGGCGCCGCGACCTGGGCCGTGGCCGGGGCCTGGGACGGGCCGCGGACGACCGTGCTGGACTGGGCGGAGCCCGCCCTCGCCCTCGGCCGCGAGCTGGCCGGGCTCTCCGGCGTCCCCGCGCTGCGCGGGGCCGAATGGCGCCGGGCCCGGATCGACGCCGGCCTCGACCTGGCCCCCGCCGACCTGGTCACCGTCTCCTACGTGCTCAAGGAGCTGACCCCGGCCGCCCGCACCGCCCTCGTCGACGCCGCCGCGGCCGCCGCCCAAGCGGTGGTGATCGTCGAACCCGGCACCCCGGACGGCTACGCCCGTGTCATCGAGGCCCGCGACCGGCTGACCGCCGCCGGGCTGACCGTCGCCGCCCCCTGCCCGCACAGCGGGACCTGCCCCATCGAGCCGGGCACCGACTGGTGCCACTTCGCGGCCCGGGTCAGCCGCTCCTCGCTGCACCGCCGGGTCAAGGGCGGCTCCCTGCCGTACGAGGACGAGAAGTTCGGGTACGTCGTGGCGACCCGCTTCCCGGTCGCCCCCGCCCCGGCCCGGGTCACCCGCAAGCCCCAGATCCGCAAGGGACAGGTCCTGCTCGACCTGTGCACCCGCGAGGAGGGGCTGCGGCGCGAGACCGTCACCAAGCGCCACGGCGGGCTGTACCGGGCCGCCCGGGACACCGCGTGGGGCGACGCGTGGCCGCCGCCCGGCGACGAGGACTGAGCGGCCCGGTACAGCCCGGACCCGGCGGGTGGCCTCCGACCGGCCGAAGACCACCCGGCAGGCGCTCAGCCCCGCAGCTCCTGCGTGCAGCACTTCACGCTGCCGCCGCCCTTCAGCAGCTCGCCCAGGTCCATCGGCAGCGGCTCGAAGCCCCGCGCCCGCAGCGGGTCGAAGAGCCCCGTCGCCCCCTGCGGCAGCAGCACGTGGAGCCCGTCGCTCACCGCGTTCAGCCCGAGCGCGGCGGCGTCCGCCTCCCGGGCGATCAGCGCGTCCGGGAAGAGCCGGGCCAGCACGGCCCGGCTGCCCGGGGAGAAGGCGTCCGGGTAGTACATGACCTCGTCGCCCGCCTCGTCGAGCACCGACAGCGCCGTGTCCAGGTGGTAGTAGCGCGGGTCGACCAGGTCGAGCCCGATCACCGGCCGGCCGAAGAACTCCTGCGCCTCCCCGTGCGAGAGCGGGCTGGACCGGAAGCCCCGCCCGGCCAGCACGTACGAGGCGGTGACCGCGAAATCGCCCTCGCCCTCGTTCACGTGGTCCGGTTCGCGGATCTCGGTGAAGCCGTGGGCCCGGAACCAGTCGCGGTGGGCACCCGCCTCCTCGTACCGCTCCCGGTACGCGAAGCGGGCGCCCAGCACCCGGCCGTCGACGACGGTGGCGCCGTTGGCGGCGAACACCATGTCGGGCAGGTCCGGACGCGGGTCGAGCAGCTCCACGGTGTGCCCGAGGGCGCGGTACCGGTCGCGCAGGTCCTCCCACTGGGTCCGGGCCAGCGCCAGGTCCACCGGCTTGCTGGGGTCCATCCAGGGATTGATGGAGTACGTCACCCTGAAGTGCGTGGGCGCGCACATCAGGTAGCGGCGGGGTGTGGCTTCACGAGGCAAGGACAGCTCCTCACGAATGGCAGGGATCGCCTGCCGGGGGCGGCGCACGGATCGGTGCGTGTGCCCATGGTCCGCTCTGCGGGCGGCCGCGAACAGTGATCCGATCGGGTGGTTCCGTACGCCCGGGGAACGGCGGTGCGAGGCGCCCCGGGCCCCGTCCTGTACGGGCCGACGCACGGACCCGTATCCACCATTTCGTGACAAGTGCGGGCATATGGCCAAGGTCATCGTCCGGTCATCCGTACCCCGCTTCCGAACTCCGGCCACCTGGAGCGCAGGATGGTGGGACCATGGGCGTGGGCAAACTTGAGGTAAGGGGATAGATGGGCGCCGATTTCGGCCGTTATCGCGGCTCAGAGAGCAAACTTTCCCAATGGCTTCGCCGTCGGCCCAGACCCCAGCAGAGCGGGGTCGACGACACCGCCCGGGAGGCGCTGCTCCTCGCCGTCGCCGAAGCCGGAATGCCGATCGCGCCGGCCGCCCACCCGGTCGGGTACCGATGTTCCTGCGAACGCATCGGCTGTCCCACCCCCGCCCGGCACCCCCTCTCCTTCGCCTGGCAGACGCAGTCCACCACCGACCGGGCACAGATCGAGCGCTGGGCCCGCAGCCAGCCGCAGGCCAACTTCATCACCGCGACCGGCATGATCCACGACGTCCTCGACGTGCCGCTGTCCGCGGGCGGCCGGGCGTTGGAGCGGCTCCTCGCCGCGGGGGTCGAGGTCGGACCCGTCGCCCGGTCCGGGGACGACCGGATGCTCTTCTTCACCGCCACCCGGGGCACACCCGAGGACGAGGACGAATGGTGGCCGTGCGAGCTGGACTGCCACCCCGAGACGATGGACGAGCACCCGGGGATGCGCTGGCACTGCCGGGGCAGCTACGTACTGCTGCCGCCCGCCCGGCTCCCCGGCGAGCTGGACGTGGCCTGGGTGCGCGGGCCGGAGCATCCGCTGCCCGACCCGCTGACCCTGCTGGAGACCCTCACCGACGCCTGCGCGCGGTACGCCGACGAGGCCGACCAGAGCGAACTGGACCATGACGCGGTGGCCTGGCCGCTCAGTCGTTGAACCCTTGAATTGCCGTTTTTCCGAAGTGCTGAGTTCCTGAGTGCTGATGTCCTGAGTTCCCGAGTACCGGATTCCCGAGTACGGGGTCCCCGAGGAGGGCGGTGGCCCGGCGCGGCGCGTCCGGGCCGGCCCCGTCGAGCGCCGCCCGCGGCCGTCAGGACCCCTTCGCCGCCGTCAGGCCCGGCAGCCGGTTCAGGACGACGACCTTGCCGCCCCCCTGCGACGAGCTCTTTTTCGGGACGTACACCAGTTCGCTGGAGATCCGCTCCTTGGTGAGGGTCGAGCGCACCTCACCGGTCAGCAGCGCCTCCACGTCCGCGTTGAGCGGCGGGCGCATCCCCTCCGCGGCGGTCTGCCGCTCGAAGTGCTTGCTGCTGAAGAAGACCAGCGCCCCGCCGTCCTCCGTCTCCAGCCCGAGCGGCGCGAAGGCACCGCTGTCCAGCGGCTGGTCGATGTACTGGTACGAGAAGCCGGCCTGCCGCGTGGTGCGGCGCGTCTCCCGCCAGCCCGAGGTGGCGGTGCCCGGCGCGAAGACGTCCGGGCTGCCCTTCTGGAGGTACTCCGTGTACTGGGCGCTCAGGTCCTTCGGCGCGACGGCCGTCGCGGCACTGTCCGCGGCCACCGGCCGGGCCGTGCCATCACCGTTCCTGGCGAGGGCGGGCAACTGGTCGGGGGCGATCACCGACAGATAGGCGGCCTTCCAGCCGTCGCCGGGACCGGACTTGACGAAGACGATCAGCCAGCGGGTGTCGAGCTTCCCGCTGTCCTGGTCGCGGTCGGAGTCGGTGTCCGCGAGGAACCAGCGCGGCCAGCCCGCCTTCTTCGGGATGAGGTAGGTGGCGTCGGACAGCACCAGCGGCCGGTGGTCCGGGTTGCCGTCCGGGTGGCTCTTCCGCCGCGCCTTCAGCCCGGCCTGGTTGATCGCCCCGAGCGAGCCGGTGACCCGGTCCTCGTCGAGGGCCGGGTCGTAGGCCTTGTCCGCCGCGTTGTACGCGGCGGTGAAGTCCTTCAGGGCCTGCGCGGCCTCAGCCCTGGTTGCCGCCGGCACCACTGCCAGCTCGCCGTGCACCGTCACGCAACCGCTCGCCGTCATCGACAGCACCGTCGCCGCCGCGAGCCCCGTCGCCAGCCGAACCGGTCTCAGACTTCTCATCCGTTGCTTTCCGCGCCTTCTGATCCGTCGCCCCTCCGGAAGGGGCCCCTGCCCGTCCGAACCCTACCGGGGCGAGGAACAGCGCGAGGGTGGGGATCAGATACAGCGCCCACACCGTGACCTGAAGGACGGTCGGGTCGGGCTGGAAGTTGAACGTGCCCTTGAGGAGGGTGCCGTACCAGCTGTCCGGCGGGATCGCGTCGCTGATGTCGAACGCCTGGTTGTGCAGGCCGCCGATGAACTCCGCCTCCTGGAGGTCGTGGACGCCGTAGGCGAGGACCCCGGCGGCGACGACGACCAGCATGCCGCCGGTCCAGGTGAAGAACTTCGACAGGTTGATCTTCAGGGCGCCCCGGTAGAAGAGCCAGCCGAGCACGACCGCCGCGGCGATACCGAGGAGGGCGCCGATCATCGGATGCCAGCCGTCGTCCGCCGCGTGCACCGCACGCCACACGAACAGCGAGGTCTCCAGCCCCTCCCGGCCCACCGCGAGAAGGGCCGTGGCCACCAGCGCGCCGGTGCCCATCGCGAGCGCCGCGTCCAGCTTGCCGTGCAGCTCCGTCTTCAGATGGCGCGCGGTGCGCCGCATCCAGAAGACCATCCAGGTGACCAGACCGACCGAGACGATCGACAGTGAACCGCCGAGCGCCTCCTGCGCCTTGAACGTCATCTCCTGCGAGCCGAATTCGAGCCCGGCGCCGAACGCCAGGCTGACGACGACGGCGATGGCGACACCGATCCAGATCGGTACCAGCCTGTCCTTGTTGCCGGTCTTCACCAGATAGGCGATGAGGATGCAGACGACCAGGCTGGCCTCAAGACCCTCGCGCAGGCCGATCAGAAAATTGCTGAACACGTTTCGGTTCTCCTTCTGTCCCGAGTCCCGTTACGAGAACAGCGCCCGGCCCCACCAGTCGTCCTTGTCGCGGACGCCCGGCGGGACGGCGAAGTGCGCCGAACCCACGTGCTGGATGTACTCGTTGAGTGCGTCGTGTGCCGCCAGGCGCCGCTGGAGCGGGATGAACGCCTTGCGGGTGTCGCGCTGGTACGCGAGGAAGAACAGCCCGGCGTCGAGCCGGCCGAGGCCGTCCGTGCCGTCGGTGAACGAGTAGCCCCGGCGCAGGATCATCACCCCGTCGTTGCTGCTCGGGTGGGCGAGCCGTACGTGCGCCGTCGGCTTCATGGCCTTCAGGAACGGCTCGTCGTGCTCCTTGGACTTCCCGGCCGGGGCGCCCTCGCCCTTGTCGCGGCCGAAGACGTCCTCCTGCTCCTGGAGCGAGGTGCGGTCCCAGGTCTCGATGTGCATCCGGATGCGGCGGGCCACCAGGTACGAACCCCCGGCCATCCACTCGGCGCCGCCCTTGCCGTCGGCCCACACATGGTGGTCCAGGGCGGCGTTGTCGGTGCCGGAGACGTTCCGGGTGCCGTCCTTGAAACCGAACATGTTGCGCGGGGTCTGGGCGTCCGGGGTCGTCGAGGACGTCTTGCCGAAGCCCAGCTGGGACCAGCGGATCGCGGCCCGGCCCATGGCGATCCTGGCCAGGTTGCGGATGGCGTGCACCGCGACCTGCGGGTCGTCCGCGCACGCCTGGACGCACAGGTCGCCGCCGCTGCGGGCCGGGTCCAGGTTGTCCCCGGGGAACTTCGGCAGGTCCACCAGCGCGTCGGGCCGCCTGTCCTCCAGGCCGAACCTGCCCTTGGCGAAGAGCGAGGGGCCGAAGCCGATGGTGAGCGTCAGCCGGGACGGCTTGAGCCCGAGCGCCTCGCCCGTGTCGTCCGGCGGGGCCTCGGCGAGACCGCCGTACGCCCCGTCGCCCACCGCGTGCCCGGCGGTCATCCGCTCCGCCGCCCGCGTCCACTCCTTGAGCAGCGCGACCAGCTCGGCGCGGTCCTTGGTCGTCACGTCGAACGCGGCGAAGTGCAGCCGGTCCTGCACGGCGGTGGCGATCCCGGCCTGGTGCGCCCCGTGGAACGGCACCGCCGAGCCGCTGTCCGCGGCCGGCACCGCGTCGTCGCCGTCGCGCACCGCGGCGACCGCGCCACCGGCCGCGACGGCACCCAGCGCGAGCCCCGCGCCGCCCCAGCCGAGCAGGGCGCGGCGGGACGGGGCGGTGCGGGCGGCCGGCTCCGGGGCCGGTTCGGCGGCGGCGTCGGACTGTGTCTGTTCGGACATGACCAGAGCCCTCCGGATTCCGTTACTTCGTCACCGCGGCGGCGAGCCGGGAGAGCGGCTCGGCCAGGGCGTTGACCGCGTCCGACAGCGCCTTGCGGTCCGCCTTGCCGACCTTGTCGTAGCTGACGAACGCGTAGGAGCCCTTGTCCTCGCGGTACTTGTCGAGCAGCGTGTTCAGCTCGGCGAAGCGCTTGTCCAGGGTGGTGGTCAGCGCCGCGTCGTTCTTCACCGCGATCGGCCGCAGGAGCTGGTAGGACTTCTCGGCGCCCTCGACGTTGCCCTTGAAGTCGACCAGGTCGGTGTGGCTGTAGCGCTCCTCCTCACCGGTGACCTTGCCGGTGGCGACCTCGTCCAGCAGCTCCTTGGCGCCGTTGGCCATCGAGGTCGGGGTGATGTCGGCGGTGCCGACGCGCTTCTGCCAGTCCAGCAGGTCCTTGTAGAGGGCCGGGGCGAGCGCCTTCTCCTCGGCGCCCAGCTTCTTCTCCTGCCACAGCGCCTTCTCCAGGCGGTGCCAGCCGGTCCACTTCTGGCCGTCCTCCAGGCCGTCCTCGCGGATGTCGACCTTCGGGTCGATGTCACCGAAGGACTCGGCGACCGGCTCGGTGCGCTCCCAGCCGAGCCGGGAGTCGGCGTAGAGCTTCTTCGCGGCCTCGATGTCGCCGGCGGCGACGGCGTCGGTGAACTTCTTGGCCTTCGGCAGCGTCTCGTCGGCCTGCGCCTGCACATAGGTGCGGTACTCGGCGACGGCCTTGTCCATCTCGGGGCTGCGCTTGGCGGCGGTCCCGCCGGTGATCTCCAGCTTCTGCCGGATGCCGTGGCCCTTCATGCCGGGCTTGCAGGCGATCTCGTACGAACCGGCCTTGATCTCGGCGGTGATGGTGGCCTTGGTGCCGGGGCCGATGTTCTCGCGCTCGGCGACGATGCGGTCGTCCGGGAACAGGACGTAGACCTCGGTGACCTTGGAGCCCTTGTTCTGCACGGCCAGCTCGATGTGACCGGCCGGCAGCTCCTTCTTCGACACCTCGCAGGAGTCGTCCTTCGCGACGACCTCAAGGGCCTTGTCGCCCTTGCCGTCGCTCTTCTGCGCGCATCCCGTGACGGCGGTCAGGGCGGCCACCGTGGCGGCAGCGGTGACGACGGAGAAACGAACGGCTCGCATGCGGGCTCCACAAGGGGACGAAGAGAAGCGGGAGAACAACGGACAGAGACAAGTGAGGCGGACCTAACTTAACCGAGGCTTACCTGAGCCGTACCCACTCGTGCAGTGATTCAGCTCTCATCCCGGGGGTACGGGAACGGGTCGATCACGGGTGGCCCATGAAGGGCTCACGGGACGGTAAAGCGAAGGTCAAGCGCCTCGGTCCGGTACGACCAGCGGCACCCCGGTCCGCGGGTGCGGGAACACCTCGACCGGCTGCCGGTAGACCTCGCCGAGCAGCGCGCCGGTGAAGACCCCGGCCGGCGGTCCGGCCGCCGCGATCCGCCCGCCGTGCAGCACCGCGACCCGGTCCGCGTACGCCGCCGCGAGCCCCAGGTCGTGCAGGACGACCACGACCGCGTCGCCCGCGGCGGCCCGCTCCCGGCAGATCCTCAGCACCAGTTCCTGGTGGCGCAGGTCGAGCGCGGCGGTCGGCTCGTCGAGCAGCAGCAGCGGAGCGCGCTGCGCCAGCACCCGGGCCAGTGCGACCCGGGCCCGCTCGCCGCCGGAGAGCGCGGAGAAGGGGCGTTCCGCGAACGCGGTGACCTCGGTCGCCGCCATCGCCCCGGCGACCGCCGGCCCGTCCTCGTCCGCCCGCTCCGTACCGGCCCAGGGCGCCCGTCCCATCCGGACCACGTCCGCCACCGGGAACGGGAACGACAGCGTCGCCGACTGCGGCAGCACCGCCCGGCGCAGCGCCAGTTCGGCGGCCGACCACGCACCGGCCGGGCGCCCGTCGACCAGGACCTCGCCCCGCCCGGCGGGCAGATCGGCGGCCAGCGCCGCCAACAGGGTGGACTTCCCGGCCCCGTTGGGCCCCACCAGCGCCAGCACCTCGCCCGCGCGCACGGCCAGGTCGACCCCGTCCAGCACCGGCCGCCGCCCCAGCGCCACCCCCAGCCCACGGGCCTCGGCGACGGTGGCGCCGGGGGCGAAGGGGGTGGGCAGCCGCCGCTCCCGTACCCGGAACGGCATCCGGGCGGCCCAGGTGTTCCTCGGTGACGTCATGCCCAACCACCTTGCTTGCGACGGGTCCTGCGCAGCAGCCAGAAGAAGAACGGGCTGCCGATGAGCGCGGTCAGCACACCGAGCGGCAGTTCGGCGGGGGCGGCGACGGTACGGGCCGCCAGGTCGCCCGCCACCAGCACCAGGGCGCCGCCGAGCGCGCTGCCGGGGAGCAGGAAGCGGTGACCGGGGCCGTTCGCCATCCGCAGCAGATGCGGCACCAGCAGTCCCACGAACGTGATGATCCCGGCGACCGCCACCGCGGCGGCGGTCAGCAGCGCCACCACCAGCACCAGCACCACCCGGAGCCGCTCGACGTCGACCCCCAGGTGGCGGGCGGGCCGCTCACCGAGCGCGAGGAGGTCCAGCCGCCGGGCGTGGAACGGCGCGACGAACAGCCCGAGCAGCGCGCACGGCAGCACGGCGAGCACCTTGGGCCAGGTCGCCTGGGCCAGCGAGCCCAGCTGCCAGAAGGTGATCTGGGAGATCTGCGCGTTGTCGGCGAAGAAGACGAACAGCCCGATCAGCGCCCCGGCGAAGGCGTTGACCGCGATCCCGGTGAGGATCAGCGTCACCACCTCGGTCCGCCCGCCCGAGCGGGAGAGCGCGTACACCAGCAGGACGGTCACCAGCCCGGCGGCGAACGCGCAGACGGTCACGGTCCAGTTGCCGAGGAAGGTCAGCCCGAGGGCGATCGACCCGACCGCGCCGACCGCCGCGCCGGAGGAGATCCCGATCACCCCGGGCTCGGCCAGCGGATTGCCGAACACGCCCTGCATCAGGGCGCCCGCGCAGCCCAGCGACGCCCCGACCAGCAGGGCGAGGACGACCCTCGGCAGCCGTACGTTCCACAGGACGCTCTCGCCGACCCGGTCGAGCGCGGCCCCGCCGAGGCCCAGCCGGTGCTGCACGGAGCCGAGTACGTCGCCGAGCGGGATGCCGTACGCCCCGGTCCCGGCGGAGACCAGGCAGCACACCAGGAGGGCGGCGAGCAGCCCGGCGGTCAGGAGGAAGGACGAGGAGCGCCGGGGCCCGCGCGGCGCGGGCGTCCCGGGTGTCCCCGGGGCGTCGGCGCGGGGGAGCGGCGGGGAGGCGGTGGTCATCCTTCCGCCCCGCTCTCCGGGTGGAGCTTCGCGACCAGTTCGGCGAGCACCCGGTCCGTGCGCGGCCCGTAGTTCAGCAGCACCCCGTCGTCGACGGCGACGATCCGCCGGTCGAGGCCGGCGGGCGTCTCGGCGATCCCGGGGAGCTTCAGCAGCCCGTCGACGCCGCCCACCGATTCGAGCCCCTTGCGCATCACCAGGAAGACGTCGGGGGCGGCCTTCGCCAGGGCCTCGCTGGTGATCGCGGTGAAGTCCTTCGTCAGTCCGGAGGCCTTGCCCGCGTCGACCCCGCCCGCCGCCTCGATGAGCGAACTCGCGCCGGACTCCCGGCCGCCCAGCAGATGGACGGAGGCGGAGCCGCGCAGATAGAGGAAGGCGACGCGGGGCTTCTTCCGCCCGTCGGCCGGGGCGGGTACGGACGTGCGTACGGCGTCGATGCGCGAGGCGGTCCGCGCGTCCAGTTCGGCGCCCGCGTCCGGGACGCCCAGGGCGGCGGCCACGGCCTCGATCCGGCGGCCCACGTCGGAGAGTTGTTCGGCGGGCTTGACGACGATGAGCGGGATACCGGCCTCCCGGATCTGCTCGACGGCCTCCGCCGGGCCGGTGGTGGTCTCGGCGAGCACCACGGTCGGCCGCAGCGACAGCACGCTCTCCGCCGACACGTCATGGGCGCGGGTCACCACCGGGAGCTTCGCGGCCTGTTCGAAGGTGGCGGTGACGTCCCGGGCCACCACCTTCGGCCCGAGGCCCAGGGTGAAGACGATCTCGCTCAGCCCGCCGCTCAGCGGGACGATCCGGTCCGCCGATGTGACGGTGGTCCGGGCGCCGTCCGCCGACCTCACCGTGGCGGGCAGCTTTGGCCGCGGGGTGGCGGCCAGCGGCTCGACCCGGTCGGCGGTGGCCGCCGCCCCGGTGGCGGCCGGGGCAGCGCCGTCCGTGCCGCCGGTGGTGGCGCCCGCGCAGCCGGTCAGGGCGAGGGCCAGGGCGAGCCCGGCGGCCGGGGCGCCGAGCCGGCCGCGGGCCGGGGCCCGTGGGGGCCGTCGGCCCGGCGGGGCGAAGTCCGGGGAGAAGCGCACGGGGCACCGTCCTGTTCTCGTGCGGGGCAGTTCGTCATGGTCTGTCAGCAAGCGCTGCGGAAGGGGTTCCTCCGGATGACCTGCTTAGCTTAGGTTAGCCTTACCTTAATTTCCATGTCCCGGAGGGGTTCCATGCTGTCGCCCAGACCTGCCCGCACACTCGCCGTCACGCTGCTGCTGACAGTGCTGGGCGCCGTGCTCCCGGCCGCCGCCGCACAGGCGGCGACGGCCCGTACGGTGCAGGGCGGCAGGCTGGACTGGGCCGTCAAGTCCTCCTTCCAGAGCTATGTGACCGGGCCCATCGCACAAGGCAGTTGGAGTCTGACCGGCGGCGCCGCCACGGCCGGCGGCAGCCAGTTCCGCTTCCATTCCGCCACCGGCTCGTACGCCCCCGAGACCGGCGCGTTCACCGCGCGCTTCGCCGGCGGGGTGCGCTTCCTGGGCCACCCGAAGTCCGGCGGCGGCCATGAACTCGACCTCACCATCAGCCGCCCCTCCGTCCGGATCGCGGGCGGCACGGGCACCCTGTTCGCGGACATGGTCAGCAAGGACCGGGGCAGCGGCCGGGTCACCTCGACCGCCCAGGTGCCGCTCGCGACGCTCGGCCTGTCCGGGATCGACATGCGCGGCGGCTCCACCCCGGTCGTCCTGCGGGGCGTCCCGGCGACCCTGACCGCCCAGGGCGCGAAGGCGTTCGCGGGCTACTACCCGGCGGGCACCCCGCTCGACCCGGTCAGCCTCTCCGTGGACACCATCGCCCCGGCCGGACAGCCCGCAGCCTCCAAGTCCCCCGGAAAGAAGGCGGGTTCGACGCCGAAGACGGAGAAGCCCGCGAAGGGGGCCGCCGGGCGCATCGAGGACGCCGCCGTCGACTGGGGCGTGCGCCGCACCTTCCGCGAGTACGTCACCGGCCCGGTCGGCAAGGGGAAGTGGACCCTCGCCGACGGGGCCCGGGACGGCGGGGCGCTCTTCCGCTTCCCGCGCGGAACGGGCACGTACGACCCGGCGAAGCGCACCCTGGACGCCGAGTTCGCGGGCAGCGTCCGCTTCACCGCCGCCGACGGGCTCGACCTGGAGCTCTCGGCGGTCGCCGTCCGGATCGAGGCGGGCCGGGGCACGCTCCTGGCCGACGTCCGCAGCGACGGCGAACGGCGCCGGGCCGTCCCGCTCGTCACCTTCCCCGCGAAGGACCTCGCGCCGAAGAACGGGCTCGCCGTCCTCACCGAAGCCCCCGCCACCCTGACCAGCGGCGGCGCGAAGACCTTCGGCGCCCTCTACCGGGCGGGCACCGCGATGGACCCGGTCTCGCTCGCCGTCGCCGTCGACACCGGGGCCGAACTGCCCGCCCTGCCCGACCTGGGCAGCGACCCGTCGCCGGACCCCGCCGCCACCGCGTCCACCACCCCCGCCGCTCCCGCCACCGGGCGGGCCGCCGCGAGCACCGACTCCCGCACCGGCGCGTACCTCGCCGCCGGCGGCGCGACCGTCCTCGTGGCCGCGGCCGGCACGTTCCTCCTGATCCGCCGTCACCGCACCACGCGGACCGACGACCAGTAACCCCCCGTTCATCCCCCTTCCCTCATCCCCCTTTCCTTCCCTCCCCGAGGAGATCAACGACCATGGCAGCAACCCGCCGCCGCACAGCCCGTACCGCCGCGGTCGCCACCGCGGCCGCGCTCGGCGCCACCGTGTTCGCCCTTCCCGCGCTCGCCGACACCACCACCGGTGCCCAGGCGTCCGCCGCCGCGCCGACGATGGAACTGACGGACGGCACACTGGAGTGGGGCGTCAAGGAGTCCTTCCGCACGTACCTCGCCTCGCCGTTCTCCGGCGGGAGGATCACCGTCCGGGACGGTGCCGTCCAGGCGCCCGACAACGGGGTGTTCACCTTCTCCGGCGGCAGGGGCAGCTACGACACGACCACCCACGGCACCGACACCGCCTTCGCCGGCGGGGTCAACTTCTTTGCCCACGGCGGCGTCCTCGACATCACGATCTCCGACGTGAAGCTGGCCACCACCCGGACGGGCGGCACCATCACCGTCGACGTGACCACGCCCGAGGGCACCGAGGACGACGTGGACTTCGCCGACCTCGACCTCTCGTCGGTCAAGCCCGGCCGGGGCGAGGGCGGCACGATGGTCTTCGCGGACATCCCGGCGACGCTCACCAAGGCGGGCTCCGAGGCGTTCAACGGCCAGTACAAGGAGGGCGACGCGCTCGACCCGGCCACCCTCTCCGTGAAGGCGGTCACACCCCCCACCACCGGGCCCACCGAGCAGCCCACCACGGAGCCGACCGGGAAGCCCACCACCGGACCGACCGCCCCCGCCTCCCCGTCCCCCACGGACACCGGGAAGCCCGGCACGGAGAAGCCCACCGACAGGCCCACCACCGACAAGCCGGCCGCCGCCCGGGGCGAGATCCTCGACGGCACCCTGGACTGGGGCGTCAAGAAGTCCTTCCGTACGTACGTCACCGGCCCGATCGCCCACGGCAAGGTCGAGACGGCGGGCGGCGCCACCGCCACCGGCGGCGGCTACCGCTTCCCCGACGCCACTGGCCGCTTCGACGCGGAGAAGCAGACCCTGAACGCCGCGTTCGACGGCACGGTCCGTTTCCTGGGCCACGAGGAGAACGGCGCGTACACGCTCGACCTCTCCCTCACCGGCATGGAGATCCGGCTGAACGGCACCAGGGGCACCCTGGTCGCGGACGTCACCACCAAGGACCGCACCACCAAGAAGGTCTCCACGTACACCGGCCTGACCGTCGCCGACCTCACGCTCCCCGCGGGCACGTTGGCCGCGAAGGACGGCGTGGTGACGCTCACCGCCGTCCCGGCGACGCTCACCGCCGACGGCACCAAGGCGTTCGGCGGCATGTACGGGGCCGGTGAGAAGCTCGACGCCCTCACCGTCGCGGTCGCCCTCGACAAGGACGCCGAACTCCCGGGCACCACCGGCGGATCCGGCTCGACGGGCGGCGATGCGGCCACCGGCGACTCCGGCTCCACCGGCGGACTCGCGGGCGGTTTGGTCGGTGGCGGTTCGGTGGGCGGTTCGGTCGGCGGAGCGGGCTCGCTCGCCGCCACCGGCTCCGACGTCCCGGCCGGCGCCCTGATCGCCGCCTCGGGCGTGGTCGTGGCGGCCGGTGCCGGGGCGGTGGCCGTGGCCCGTCGCCGCCGTACCGCCTGAGCGTCCGCGGACACGGAAAGGGGCGGGTCCGGTACCTCCCGTACCGGACCCGCCCCTTTTCGACCCCGACGCGCGGTCCTACGCGCTGAGCGGGAACTCCTCGCCCAGCTCCCGGAAGACCGCGGTGTTCAGCGCGAACGCGCGCCGGCACTCGTCCACGATCCGCTGCTTCTCCAGGTCGTCCACCTCCACCGCGTCCAGCAGCTCGCGGTAGTCCCGCTTGAAGGAGGCGGGGTTGGCTATGCCCTCGAAGACGTAGAACCGCACCCCGTCGCCCTTGCGCGCGAAGCCCCAGGTCCGCTCCGCCCGGTCGCGGATGATCTGGCCGCCGGAGAGGTCGCCGAGGTAGCGGGTGTAGTGGTGCGCGACGTAACCGGCCGGCCAGTCCCGGGCGCACTCGGCGACCCGGCCGGCGTACGCGGCCGTGGCGGGCAGCGGCTCCAGCCCCTCGCGCCAGTCCGCGCCGCGCAGATGGGCCAGATCGCGCTCCAGCTCGGCGGTGCGCATCAGCTCGGGGCGGATGAAGGGACCGGCGACCGGGTCGTCGGCCAGCTTGCGTGCCCCCTCCTCCAGCGCCCGGTACACGAACCACAGCTGCTCGGTGTAGCGGGTGTACGCGTCCACACCCAGACGGCCGCCCAGCAGGTCACCCATGAAGGCCGAGGACTCCGCCTCGGTGTGCTGCTGGTGCGACGCGGTACGGATGAGCGTCGAGAAGGGGGTGGCGGCGGTTGCGTCCAAGGCGGGCCTCCGGGGCCGAGAGGGACAGTACGTCCGGGAAAACGCGGATAAAACGCCAGCTCCCACCCGTCACGGCGGAGTCGGCGACACGTCCGATCCTGCTACTTAGGTTTACCTAAGTCAACAGCTTGCCGACGAAGTGTCGGTAAAACTACCGACAGTCTGTCGGCAAGAACGCACCGCGCACACGCGAAAGCGGCCGCCCCGGGGGACGGCCGCTTTCGGTTCCGGTGGACGGACCGGGTTACGGGAGGGTCAGGATCTCGGCGCCCGTCTCCGTCACCACCAGGGTGTGCTCGAACTGCGCGGTGCGCCTGCGGTCCTTCGTCACCACGGTCCAGCCGTCGTCCCACATGTCGTAGTCGTGGCTGCCGAGCGTGAGCATCGGCTCGATGGTGAACGTCATCCCGGGCTTCATCACGGTGGTGGCGTGCGGGCTGTCGTAGTGCGGGACGATCAGGCCGGAGTGGAACGAGGAGTTGATCCCGTGCCCGGTGAAGTCCCGCACCACGCCGTAGCCGAAGCGCTTGGCGTACGACTCGATGACGCGCCCGATGACGTTGATCTGGCGGCCCGGCCGGACCGCCTTGATCGCCCGGTTCAGCGACTCCTCGGTGCGCTCCACGAGCAGCCGGGACTCCTCGTCCACCTCGCCGCAGAGGTACGTGGCGTTGTTGTCGCCGTGCACACCGTGGATGTACGCCGTCACGTCGAGGTTCACGATGTCGCCGTCGCGCAGCACCGTGGAGTCCGGGATGCCGTGACAGATCACCTCGTTGAGCGAGGTGCACAGCGACTTGGGGAAGCCGCGGTAGCCGAGCGTCGAGGGGTAGGCGCCGTGGTCGCACATGAACTCGTGGGCGACCCGGTCGAGTTCGTCGGTGGTGACGCCGGGGGTGATGCGCTTCGCGGCCTCGGCCATCGCCTGGGCGGCGATCCGGCCCGCGATCCGCATCCGCTCGACGGTGTCGGCGTCCTGGACCTCGGGGCCGGTGTACGGGGTCGGGGCCGGCTTGCCCACGTATTCGGGGCGCCGGATCTTTCCGGGCACGGTGCGGATGGGAGAGATCTCCCCGGGTACGAGCAGCGACTGGCCAGACATGTCAGCGAGTCTAACCAGCGTGCTTGGGGCAGCATGGCCCCGAGGGAAGGAGACCCCGATGGCCCTGTTCAAGAAGCGCACGGTGGGCAAACCGGGCGAGTGGTACTACTGCCTGGAGCATCACAAGGTCGAGGAGGGCCCCGAGTGCCCGGCCAAGGACCGCTTCGGCCCGTACACCTCCCGCGAGGAGGCCCAGCACGCCATGGACACCGCCCGGGAACGCAACCTGGAGTGGGAGAACGACCCCAAGTGGCACGACCGGGACACGGACACCCCGCCCGACCGGGAGGGGTGAGCGCCGGGCTCACGCCCCGGAGAGACCGGCCTCCGGGGCCGGGGCCGCCGTCTCCGTCGCCCCGGCCTCCTTGGCCCGCCGCCTGCGCAGCGCGTCCTCGTCGGTCTCGGAGTCGTAGGTGAGCAGCTTGGGGAGCAGGGCGGAGAGCAGCGCGACCGAGGCCACGCAGGCCACGCCCCCGCTCCAGACCGCCGCCCTGGTCCCCGTCCAGCCCGCCATCGCGCCGGCCCGCACCTGACCCAGTTGCGGGCCGACGCTGTACGAGAGCACCTCGATGCCCGCCAGCCGTCCCCGCAGCTCCTCCGGGATGGTCTGGTTCCAGATCGTGGAGCGGCCGAGCCCGCTGAGCATGTCGCCCGCGCCCGCCACCGCCAGGCAGACCAGCACCAGCCACACGTTGCCGAACCACCCGGCCCCGACGATCGCCAGCCCCCAGACGGCGGCCCCGAACACCACGAACAGCCCGTGCCGCCGCACCCGGGAGGTCCAGCCGCTGGTCAGGCCCAGCACCAGCGACCCGACCGAGCCGGCGGCGTACATCAGCCCCAGCGACCAGTCGGCGTGCAGTTCGTCGGCGAGGAAGGGGAAGACCGCGTTCGGGAAGGCGAAGAACATCGCCGCCATGTCGATCGCGTACGTCCCCAGCAGCACCGGCCGGCTCCAGGCGTACCGGGCGCCCTCCACGATGCCGCGCAGCGACGGCTTGGTGTTCTCCTGGACGGGCGGCGCGGGCGTCAGCCGCAGGCACAGCACCACGGAGACGGCGAAGGTGGCCACCGTGACGGTGTACGCGGTGGCGTGACCGGCGTAGGCGACCACCAGCCCGGCCACCGCCGGGCCGGTGATCGCGCCGAACTGCCAGCGCAGCGAGTTCAGCGCGGCGGCCGCGGTCTGCTGCTCGTGCGGCACGATCCGGGCCATCAGGGAGTCCAGCGCGGGCCGCTGGAGCCCGGAGAGCGCGGAGACCCCGGCCGCGACCACGTACAGCGGCCAGAGCAGCGGGGTCGGCAGCGCCGCGTTGACCAGGAGGATCAGGGCGAGCAGCCCCAGCCCCGCCTCCGTCGCCAGGATCACCTTGCGGCGGTCCACCGCGTCCGCCAGCGCCCCGCCGTACAGGCCGAAGACCACCAGCGGTACGAGCTCCACGGCGCCCATCGCGCCGACGGCCAGCGGGGAGCCGGTCAGTTCCTTGATCTGGAGCGGCAGCGCGATCATCGCCATGAAGCTGCCGAAGTACGTCACCAGGCCCTGGACCCACAGCAGCCGGAAGTCGGCGGAGGAGCGCAGCGGCGAGAGGTCGGGGAGGAGCGAGGCCGGCCGGGCGGCCGGGGATGGAGCAGAGGTCACGGAGGGCCATGCTCCGAGCCCCTCGCCGTCACCGCAACGGAATTTCCGCGGGCCGGTGTCACCAGCGGGCGGGCGGCGGGGCGGTCAGCCGGTCGGCGAGCCGGGACAGCCGGTCCCGGAAGCCGCGGCGGCCGCGCGGGGCGGGGGCGCCGTTCTCCCCGGCCGCCGCGCTCACCAGGTGCTGCACGGTGTCCAGGTCGATGTCGTCGGCGTCGGTCACGGTGAGCGCCTCGTGGGCCAGGCCGAGCACCTCCGGGTCGCCGCCGTTCAGCGAGAGCACCGTGGCCCCGGCGCGTCGCGCGCCGTGCACCCGCTCCAGCAGCCCGGCACCGGCCTGCCCGGGGGCCACCAGCAGCAGCGTCTCGCCCCGCCCGGCCGTCTCGATCCGGCCCGGACCGACCGACAGATGCGCCGGGCCGCCCGGCTCCACCCGGTGGCGCACCAGGGTGGGGGCCAGCTCGGGCAGCCCCGACCAGGTGGACTCGTCGGTCAGATGGGCCGCCAGGTGCCACGGCTCGTACGCCTCCGTCCCCACCAGCAGCAGACCGCCGCCGTGCGGGACGACCGAGGAGCGCAGGGTCCCGGCGAACCGCCGGGTGGCGGTGGGCCACTCGGTCCCGGCGAGCACTTCACGGAGCAGGGCGACGCGTACGGCATCCATGGCCCGGCATGTTCCCCCGGTGACCGGGCCCCGCGCCGCGGAACCTCGGCGGACCACCCGAAAGGGGACCTCCGGGTGACAGCGGGTCCGTTCACGTGACAAGCAGTAATGTCGGAGCCATGACTACGAAGAGCAATGACCAGGCGGCCAAGCCGCCCGCCAAGGACCCCTGGGACCTTCCCGACGTCTCCGGGCTGACCGTCGGCGTGCTCGGCGGCACCGGCCCCCAGGGGCGCGGCCTCGCCTACCGGTTCGCCCGCGCCGGACAGCGGGTGGTCGTCGGCTCCCGGGCCGCCGACCGCGCCCGGACCGCCGCCGAGGAGATCGGCCACGGCGTGGAGGGCGCGGACAACGCGGAGTGCGCCCGCCGCAGCGACATCGTGATCGTCGCCGTGCCGTGGGACGGCCACGCCAAGACCCTGGAGTCGCTGCGCGAGGAGCTGGCGGGCAAGCTCGTCGTCGACTGCGTCAACCCCCTCGGTTTCGACAAGAAGGGCGCCTACGCGCTCAAGCCCGAGGAGGGCAGCGCCGCCGAGCAGGCCGCCGCCCTGCTCCCCGACTCCCGGGTCACCGCCGCCTTCCACCACCTCTCCGCGGTGCTGCTCCAGGACGAGTCGATCGAGGAGATCGACACCGACGTGCTGGTCCTGGGCGAGGCCCGCGCCGACACCGACACCGTCCAGGCCCTGGCCGGCCGGATCCCCGGCATGCGGGGCGTCTTCGCCGGGCGGCTGCGCAACGCCCACCAGGTCGAGTCGCTGGTCGCCAACCTGATCTCGGTCAACCGGCGCTACAAGGCGCACGCCGGTCTGCGGACCACCGACGTCTGAGCCGGTCCCGCACGCCCCCGGGGCCGGTACGCCCCCGGGCCCCGCACCCGCCCGGACATGCTCCGGGGCCACCCTCCGGCGGACGGAAAGGGGCATGGGGGACACTGGACGGGACCGAGCACCACCCCCGACAGGAGCCGCCCCCATGCCCCGACTCGCTCTCTACGCCATCGCCGTCTGCGTCCTGGCGGTCGTCGCGGCCGTGATCTCGTTCGTGCAGGGCAGCCTGCTGGGCATCGTCTGGGTGCTGCTGGCCGGGCTCTCCTCGAACATGGCGTGGTTCTACCTGCGCAAGGAGCGTGCGCGCACCACCGGGTGAGGCACCGGCAGCCGGTCACCGGCGGCTTGTCACCGGCCGGCGCGGCACACCGGGTACTCGGCGTCCCAGTGCTCCCAGAAGCGGTAGGCGGCCCGTCCGCACTCCGTGTCCAGCCCGTGCACGCCGAGCGACTCCAGCAGCCCCCGGACCCCGTCGAAGAACGCCTGGTTGATCCCCGGGATCCACAGCACGGCGAAGACCACGAGCAGCCCGTACGGCGCGTACGGCGCCACCGCGCGCCGCACCCCGTACGGCAGCCAGGGCTCGATCACCCCGTAGCCGTCCAGGCCGGGCACCGGCAGCAGGTTCAGGATCGCGGCGGTCACCTGGAGCAGGGCCAGGAAGGCCAGCGCGTACCGGAACTCGGCGGGCACCCCGCTCAGCGCGTCCAGCCAGAACGGCGCCGTGCACACCACCGCGAACAGCACGTTGGTCAGCGGCCCCGCCACCGAGACCAGGCTGTGCTTCCACCTCCCGTGGATCCGGCCCCGCTCGATGAAGACGGCGCCGCCGGGCAGACCGATGCCGCCCAGGATCACGAACAGCACCGGCAGCACGATGCTGAGCAGGGCGTGCGTGTAGGCGAGCGGATTGAGGGTGAGATAGCCCTTGGCGGCGACCGAGACGTCCCCGCTGTGCAGGGCGGTCCGGGCGTGCGCGTACTCGTGCAGACAGAGGGAGACGACCCAGGCACCCGTGACGAAGACGAAGGCCGCGAGGCCGTACGGGTATCCGGCACCGGCCCACACCGCCCAGCCGGCCACCGCCGTCACGGCGGCGATCCCGAGGAAGACCGGGCTGATCCGCCGGTCGCTGCGGGCTGCTGCGGGGGGCATCGGCGACTCCAGGGGGAGGGGCGGGCACGGGGGACCGGACGGCGACCGTACCGCCGACACGCCATGAACGTCTCGCGTCCGGGCGGTGGATCCGGAAAGGGCGGGGGCATGACGAACCCAGCCGGAGCACCGCACGCGGAGTATCGGACAGGGGAACGGTCGGACGTGTGTGCCCGTATCGGTTCCGGTCGCGGAGAATAGGCCGGTGCGCTACTGCATCCTCGGAACGACCCGGGCACTCCACGACGACGGCACGGCCGTCCCCCTCGGCGGAGCCCGGCTGCGTGCCCTGCTCACCGTCCTCGCGCTGCGCCCCGGCCGCACGGTCCCCGCCGCCGTCCTCGTCGACGAGGTGTGGGACGGCGAACCGCCCGCCGACGCGGTGGGCGCGCTCCAGGCGCTCGTCGGCCGGCTCCGGCGCGCGGTCGGCCATGACGCGGTCGCCTCCGGGGCCGGCGGCTACCGGCTGACCGCCGGGCCGGACGCCATCGACCTGCACCGCTTCGAGCGGCTCGCCGGGGAGGGCACACGGGCCCTGGAACGGGGCGACGCGGCGGACGCGGCGGCCCTCCTCGACCAGGCGCTCGCCCTGTGGACCGGCCCGGTCCTGGCCGACCTGCCCGACCGCACCGGCCCCGCCGCCCGCTGGGAGGCCCGCCGGCTGGACGCCCGCCGCACCCGGCTGCGCGCCCTCCTCGCGCTCGGCCGCGCCGACGACGCCCTGCCCGAACTGGTCGCCCTCTGCGCCGAGCACCCGATCGACGAACCCCTCCAGGCGCTGCGGCTGCGGGCCCTGCGCGACGCGGGCCGTACCGCCCAGGCCCTGGCCGCCTACGACGAGGTGCGCACCGGGCTCGCCGACCGCCTCGGCACCGACCCCGGCCCCGAGCTGCGCGCCCTGCACACCGAACTGCTCCACCAGGACCCCGCACCACCCGCCCGGACCACCGCCCCCGCCGCCCCGGCCCCCGGGCCCGCCCCGGCCGCCGCGCCGCAGGGCAACCTCCGGGCCCGGCTCACCAGCTTCGTCGGACGCCAGGAGGAGATCGGGGCCCTGCGCGAGGACCTGGCGCACGCCCGGCTGGTCACCCTCCTGGGCCCCGGCGGCGCGGGCAAGACCCGGCTCTCCCAGGAGGCCGCCGAGTCCGTCGCCGCCTCCTGGCCCGACGGCGTCTGGCTGGCCGAACTCGCCCCCGTCGACGACCCCGAGGCCGTCCCGGAGGCCGTGCTGACCGCGCTCGGCGCCCGCGAGACCGTGCTGCGCGGTGCCGGTGCCGGGGAGTTCCGGGCCGTCGAGGGCGGTGCGGGCGACGCCCTGGCCCGGCTCACCGAACACTGCTCCCGGCGCCGCATGCTGCTGCTCCTGGACAACTGCGAGCACCTGATCGGGGCCGCCGCCGCCCTCGCCGACCACCTCCTCGCCCACTGCCCGCACCTCACCGTCCTCGCCACCAGCCGCGAACCCCTCGGCGTACCGGGCGAGTTCGTCCGACCCGTCGAATCGCTGCCCGACCCGATGGCGCTCCGCCTGTTCGCCGAACGCGGCGCCGCCGCCCGGCCCGGCTTCCGTACCGACGCCGACGCGGAGACCGGGGCCGCCGCCGCGGAGATCTGCCGGCGCCTCGACGGAATGCCGCTCGCCATCGAACTCGCCGCCGCCCGGCTGCGGATGCTCACCCCGCGCCAGATCGCCGACCGGCTCGACGACCGCTTCCGCCTCCTCACCAGCGGCGCCCGCACGGTCCTGCCCCGCCAGCAGACCCTGCGCGCCGTCGTCGACTGGTCCTGGGACCTCCTGGACGGGCCCGAACGCGCCGTCCTGCGCCGCCTCTCCGTCTTCGCGGGCGGCTGCACCCTCACCGCCGCCGAGGCGGTCTGCGCGGACGGCCCGGCCCAGGAACCGGAGATCGCCGCGCTGCTCGGCTCGCTCGTCGACAAGTCGCTGGTCGTCGCCGCCCCCGCCGAGGACGGCGAGATGCGCTACCGGCTGCTGGAGACCGTCGGCGAGTACGCCGCCGAACGGCTCGACGAGGCCGCCGAACGGGCCCCCGTGGTCCGCCGCCACCAGGTCTTCTACCGCGAGCTGGCCCGTACCACCGACCCCGAGCTGCGCGGCCCCCGCCAGCGGGACGCGATCGCGCTCCTCCAGCGCGAGTACGAGAACATCCGGACCGCGCTGCGCCACGCCGTCGCCACCGGCGACGAGCAGGAGGCGCTCAGCATGGTGCTCTCGCTCTGTTGGTACTGGCAGATGCGCGATGTGCGGTCCGAGGCCCTCCAGTGGGCCGACGCGGTCGCGGCCCTGGGCCCCGACCCCTTCGCCGGACCCGCCGAAACCGCCCCCGACCTGGCCGAACGCTGCATCGACGCCCCGCCGCCGATGCGGCCCGAACTGCTCCAGGAGGCCCGGCGCCAGAACGCCATGCTCCGGCTGGTCAGCATGGACCACGCCATGGAGCGGTGGACCGACGAGAAGGGCATGGCCCGGCTGCGGATCATCGCCGACACCTACCGGCCCGGCCAGCCGCAGACCTGCCGGGGCCCGGCCTCGCTCTGGTTCTTCGCGGTCATGCTCGTCGGCGAGACCGGCAAACTCCGCGGACTGCTGGACGCCTGGGTCGACGCGTGCCGGGCGTACGGCTACGAGTGGGAGCTCGGCGCCGCCCTCCAGATGCGGGCCAACGTCCTGGCCAACCGGCCCGAGTGGTCCGGCGAGGCCCGGGAGGACGCCGACGAGAGCCTGGAGATCTTCCGCCGGATCGGTGACGACTGGGGCGCGGCCGAGGCGCTGTCGGCGCGCGGCGAGGCCAACGAGCGGCACGGCGACTACGCCCGCGCGGCCGCGGACTTCACGGCCGCCATCGACTGTGCCGAGCAACTGGGCGCCCAGACCCAGGTGGCCGTCCTGCGCACCCGGTACGCCGCCGTGGTCACCGAAATGGGGCGCGGCGCCGAGGGCGAGGCGATCCTGCGCGAGGTGCTCGAAGAGGGGCACGAGGTGATGTCCTTCGCCCGGCTCCACCTGGCCATGTGGCTGGGCCGCGACGGGCGCACCGACGAGGCGCGCGAACAACTGGCCGTGCTGAACCGGGAGTTCCACGCCGACGCGATGGCCCTCTTCGAGGGGCTCGTGATCGGCGTCTCGGCCTGGCTGGACAACCAGGACGGCCGGTACGCCGACGCCCTGCCCCGCGCCCTGACCGCGCTGGACAGGTCGACCGACCGGCTGTCGCAGCTGATGGCCCCCCAGATGAGCGTCGTCCATCTGGTGACCATCGCCCGCTCGCTGGCCGGGCTCGGCGGCGAGACCCGGGCGGTGGCGGCGGCCCGGCTGCTGGGCGCCGGCAAGGAGCTGCTGCCCCGCGGGCACGTGCCGACGCTGACGGAACGGCAGGACCGGGAGCTGGCCGAGGAGCAGGCCCGCGCCGTGCTCGGCCCGGACGCCTACGCGCGCGCGTGCGCCGAGGGCGGCGGCCTCTCCCTGGAGGAGGCCACCGCCTTGCTGGAGCCGTACCGGGCCTGAGCCGCGCGGGCCGGACCCGTCACCCGTAGGTCAGGGCTCCCTGCGGAACCCCGTACGTCAGGACTTCTTGCGGAACTTGGAGACCGCCAGCGGCGCGATCACCGCGGTGAGCACCACGGTCCAGCCGAGCGTCACCAGGACCGCGTGGGCGACCGGGCCGCCCATCATCAGCCCGCGCGCCGCGTCGGCCAGGTTGGACAGCGGGTTGTACTCGGTGAACGCCCGCAGCCAGCCCGGCATCGTCTGCGTCGGGGCGAAGATCGAGGAACCGAACTGGAGCGGCATCAGCACCAGCATCCCCATCCCCTGGACGGCCTGCGACGTCTTCATGGTCAGCCCGAGCAGGATGAAGATCCACATGATGGCGGCGCCGAACGCGGCCGACAGCGCGATCGCCCCGACCAGCCCGAGCACCGACTCCTGGAGCTTCATGCCGAGGGCGAAGCCCATGGCCAGCAGGATCAGCGTGGCCACCATCATCCGGCCCAGCTCCACGACGATCTTCGCGATGAGCACCGAGGAACGGGCTATCGGCATCGTCCGGAACCGGTCCATGACGCCCTTGCGGAAGTCGTCGTTGACCCCGGTGCCGACCGCCATGGCGATGTTCATGCCCATCATCGCCATCAGGCCGGGGATCAGGTAGTTCAGGTACTCCTGTCGGCCGCCGCCCATGCTGCCGCCGACCGAGCCGCCGAAGACGTACACGAACAGCAGCGTGAAGATGACGGGCATCAGCAGCGCGTCGAACATCGACTCCGGATCCTTCTTGATCTGGAGCAGATTGCGCCGCACCAGCGCCCCGATGTGGCGCAGATTGCTCCGCAGTCCGATCCGGCCCTCGTCCCGGACCTCCCTGGGCCGGGCGGAACCGGTGGACGCGGGCGTGGGGGTCAGAGTCGCCGTGCTCATGCCGCGACCTCCTCGGGGATCGTCTCGGCGGCGGAAGAGGACTTCTCGCCGGTGATGGCCAGGAACACCTCGTCCAGGCTGGGCAGCGCGGTGGCGACGTGCGCCAGCGGGAAGCCCCTGGTGCCGAGCAGCCCGATGACGGCGGTCAGCTGCTCGTCGCTGAGGATCGGCACGTACAGCAGCCCCTCGTCCGGGACCGCCTGCGCGCCCGCCACCCCGTCGAGCGAGGCCTCCCGGATCGCCTGCGCCATCTCGGGCAGCTGCGCCGGGTCCGAGGGGCGGATCTGGAGGGTGCGGCCGCCGACCTTCGCCTTCAGCTCGTCGACGCCGCCCCGGGCGATGATGCGGCCCTTGTCGATGACCGTCAGCTCGTTGGCGAGCTGCTCGGCCTCCTCCATGTACTGCGTGGTCAGCAGCACGGTCGCGCCCTCCGCGACCATCCGCTGCACCTCGTCCCAGACCTCGTTGCGGGTCCGGGGGTCCAGACCGGTCGTCGGCTCGTCCAGGTAGAGGACGGCCGGGTTGCCGATCATCGAGGCGGCCAGGTCGAGCCGGCGCCGCATGCCGCCGGAGTAGTCCATGGCGGCCTTCTTCGCCGCGTCGGTGAGCGAGAAGCGCTCCAGCAGCTCGTCCGCCCTGGCCCGCGCGTCCTTGCGGGACAGATCGAGCAGCCGCCCGATCATGTAGAGGTTCTCCCAGCCGGAGAGCTTCTCGTCGACCGAGGCGTACTGCCCGGTCAGCCCGATCGTCCGGCGCAGCTGCCGGGGCTGCTTCACCACGTCGTACCCCGCCACCACGGCGTGCCCGGCGTCCGGGACGATCAGCGTGGACAGGCAGCGCACGAGCGTGGTCTTGCCGGCTCCGTTGGGGCCGAGGACACCGAGGACGGTGCCTTCCCGGACGTCGAGGTCCACACCGTCCAGAGCCTTGGTCGAGCCGTAGTGCTTGACCAGACCCCGGACCTCCACGGCGTTCGCGCCGCTCCTGGGGTTCTTGTCGATTCGCGTCATGCCCACCATGGGACCAGCCGCCACCGACAAGCCGCCGACAGCGGGCCGACAGCGGGCCGACAGCCCGCCGATGGGGGATGTCGGCGGGCTGTCGGTGGTGCGGGCAGTGGTCTGCCGGTTCCGCCGGGCACACGTCCCGGCGGAAACGGATACGCGGACTGAACGGATAAGCGGACTAGTGGAAGGTGTGCTCCGCGGCCGGGAACGCCCCGCCCACGACCTCCTCGGCGAACTCCTTCGCCGCGTCGCCCAGCACCTGGCGCAGGTTCGCGTACTGCTTGGTGAAGCGCGGCACCTTGCCGCCGGTCAGCCCGACCATGTCGGTGTAGACCAGCACCTGCGCGTCGGTGTCCGGACCGGCGCCGATGCCGACGGTCGGGATGTGCAGGGTGCGGGTGACCTCGGCGGCCAGCTCGGCCGGTACGAGCTCCAGCACGACGGCGAACGCCCCCGCGTCCTGCACCGCCTTCGCGTCCCGCAGCAACTGCTGGGCGGCCTCCTCGCCGCGGCCCTGCACCCGGTAGCCCATCGCGTTGACGGACTGCGGGGTCAGGCCGATGTGGGCCATCACGGGGATGCCCGCCTCGACCAGCAGCCGGATCTGCTCGTGGCTCCGCTCGCCGCCCTCCAGCTTGACCGCACCGACCCCCGAGTCCTTGATCAGCCGGGTGGCGTTGCGCAGGGCCTGGACGGGGCCCTCCTGGTACGAGCCGAAGGGCAGGTCGGCGACGATCAGGGCACGCCGGGTGCCCCGGACGACGGCGGCCGAGAGGATCGCGATCTCGTCCATCGTGACCGGCACGGTGGTCTCGTAACCGAGATGGCAGTTGCCCATGGAGTCGCCGACGAGCATGACCGGGATGCCGGCCTCGTCGAAGACGGACGCGGTCATCGCGTCGTAGGCGGTGAGCATCGGCCACTTCTCGCCGCGCGCGGTGGCGGCGGTGATGTCGTGGACGGTGATACGGCGGGTGCTCTTTCCTCCGTACAGCGCCTTGCTGCTGTCGGCGGGGGCTCCCGCGGAAGAGGGTACGGACTGGTTTCGCGCAGCCTGAAGCGACATGGCGAACGGCTCCTTCGTCATCTCGAGGCGCCCTGACGGCGTCCCCGGACCGGTTCCATGGTGGCATCCCGTGCCGGTTCCCGTGAAGTGGGTGTCCGTACGGCGGTGCCCCGGTGTCCAAGCGGCCCCGGCACCGGGTCAAGACTTTCCAATACGAGACGGTCTCGTATCGGAAATCGGCTACGCTCCTGACATGTCGATGCCGTCAGGTGCCCGCGCCGCCGCGCCCCGCGTACCGGAGGCGGTCCACCGCCGTCGCTGGGCGATCCTCGTCGTTCTGATGTTCAGCCTGCTCATCGTCGTGCTGGACAACTCGATCCTGAACGTCGCGGTCAAGACCATCGCCAGCCCCGCGCCCTCCGGCCTCGGCGCCACCCAGAGCCAGCTGGAGTGGGCGATCAACGCCTACACGCTGGTCTTCGCCGGCCTCCTGTTCACGGCGGGCCTGCTCGGCGACCGCATCGGCCGCAAGAAGGTGCTGCTCTTCGGCATCCTGCTCTTCGGCGCCGGGTCCGCACTGGCCGCCATGTCCGGCTCGCCCGCCCAGCTGATCACCTGGCGCGCCCTGATGGGTTTCGGCGCCGCGTTCGTGATGCCGGCCACCCTCGCCGTCCTGATGAACGTCTTCGAGCGCGAGGAGCAGCCCCGCGCCATCGGGGTATGGGCGGGCAGCGTCGGCGTCGCCATCGCGATCGGCCCGATCACCGGCGGGCTCCTGCTCGAACACTTCTGGTGGGGCTCGATCTTCCTGGTCAACGTGCCGGTGGTGATCGTGGCCCTGATCGCGATGGCGCTGCTGGTACCCGACTCCAAGGACCCGAACCCGGGCCGGACCGACCCCCTGGGCGTGCTGCTCTCCATCGTCGGCCTGGTGCTGCTGGTGTACGGCATCATCCGCGGCGGCCAGCTCGGCGACTTCGCCGACCCGGTGGTGCTGGCGTCGAGCATCGGCGGTCTGCTCGTGCTCGCCGGATTCGTCCGGTACGAGAAGCGCAGCAGCCACCCCGCCCTCGACATCGGGTACTTCAAGGACCCGGCCTTCGCCGCGGCCGTCGCCGCCATCGCGCTGATCTTCTTCGCGCTGATGGGGGTGACCTTCTTCTCCGCTTTCTACATGCAGAGCGTGCGCGGCTGGAGCGCGCTGCAGGCCGGGGTGATGCTGCTTCCGCTGGCCGCCTCCCAGATGATCTTCGCGCCCCGGGCCCGGCTGCTCGTGGACCGCTTCGGCGCCCGCGCCACCTGCACCGGGGGCATGCTGCTGGTCGCCGTCGGGCTGTCGTCGTTCATCCTGTTCGACGCCACCACACCGGTCTGGGTGCTGTGCCTGCTCTTCTTCGTCCAGGGCACGGGCATGGCCCATGTGATGACCCCGGTCACCGTCTCGGTGATGCAGTCGCTGCCCCGGGAGAAGGCCGGTTCCGGCTCGGCGATCAACAACACCTTCCGGCAGGTCGGCGGGGCGCTCGGCGTCGCCGTGCTCGGCTCGGTGCTCTCCGCCGTCTACCGGCACGGCATCGAGGACCACCTCGGGGCCGTCCCGCCCGCCGCCCGGGACGCGGCGGGGGAGTCGATCGAGGCCACCCTCGGCATCGCGGACCGGATGGGCCCGGCGGGCACCTCCCTGGCCGCCTCCGCCGACGACGCGTTCCTGAAGGCCATGCACGTCACCGCCGCGGGATCGGCCACCGTGGCCCTGCTGGGCGCCCTGGTCGTCCTGCTGTTCCTGCCCGGGAGGCGGGCGGAGCCGTCCGGACCGGGGGCGGTGGACGGGGCCACCGACCCCGTCGGCGACAATCGGCCGGGCGGCCGGGCGGTGCGGTGAGAGGCGGAACGACGTGCGGGTACGGGCGGGTGCGCAGGACCGGGACCACTCCTCGCGGGCAGGTACCCAGGACCGGGACCACCTCTCGCGGGCAGGCGCGGCGGCGGCGGTGGAAGCGGAACCGGAGGCAGAACCGCGCCGCGGCCGGCCCCGCAGCGCGGCCGCCGAGCGGGCCATCCTGGACGCCGTCGCCGCGCTGCTGGAGGCGGGCGAACCGCTGGGCGGCCTCTCCATCGAACGGATAGCCCGCACCGCCGGGGTCGGCAAGGCCACGATCTACCGGCGGTGGAGCGGCAAGGAGGAGCTCTTCGTCGACGTCCTGCGCGACATCGAACCGCCGGAGCCCGCCGTCTCCGGCACCGCGGGCCTCGCCGACCTGCGCCTGCTCCTGGAGTCGATCCGCGGGCGAGGCCTGGCCCACCGCTCCTCGGCCCTGCTGCACAACGTGTTCGCGCAGATGAAGAGCCACCCCCGGCTCTGGGACGAGTACCACCGCAACGTCATCGGCCCCCGCCGCGCCGCCATGACGGCCGCCGTCCGGCGCGCGGTCGAGGCGGGCGAACTCCGCGCCGACCTGGACGTGGAACTGATGGGCGACCTGTTCCTCGGCCCCATGCTCGTACGCACCGTCCACCGCCCCGACGCGCCGCTGCCCGAGGACCTCGCCGACCGGATCGTCCGGGCCCTGGTGGACGGACTGGCGCCCCGCCCGGCCGAAGGACCCGCCCCGCACCCGGCCGACCCCCGCTGACGCGCCCGGGCCGAAGCGGAATGGCCCGGATGTCCTTGTTCTGTCACAGCCCCCGCCGGACCCGCCCCGGCAGGAACCCACCGGCCCCCACCGTTCGTCCTGGTGGCAGTACGGCCGTCACGGACGACCGGAAACACGCTGCCCATCGCCTAGGGTCGAGGGCGCGGCGACACGCACGGCAAGGGCAGCAGTGAGGACAGCGATGGTGCAGGCGTACGGAGCGGACACCGGGAACGACCGCACGGATCCGGAGCACGCCGGACCGGGCTCCGGGCCGAGTGGACTGCGCGCGAGACTGACCGGCGACCCCGGCATCTGGCGGCGCGGCATCGTCCTCGCCTGCTGCTCCGTCCTCCTCACCCTGGTGCTGGCCTTCCACTCCAAGATCCCGAACACCATCGGCAACCTGGGCAGCCTCTCCGAGACCTTCCTGCCGTGGTTCGGGCTCCTCGTCCCGCTGCTGCTGGTCCTGGCCCTGGTGCGCCGCTCGGCCACCGCCCTGGTCGCCCTGCTGCTGCCGGCCGTGGTCTGGCTCAACGCCTTCGGCGGGCTGCTCACCGACAAGACGGGCACCGGCGGCGACCTCACCGTCGCCACCCACAACGTCAACGCCGACAACCCCGACCCCGCGGCCACCGCCCGCAAGGTCGCGGCCTCCGGCGCCGACGTCATCGCCCTGGAGGAGCTGCCCACCGGCAAGGTCGCCGCGTACCAGAAGGCCCTCGCCGACAGCTACCCGCACCACTCGGTCCAGGGCACCGTCGGCCTCTGGAGCAAATACCCGATGCACGCCACCCGGCCGGTCGACATCAAGATGGGCTGGACCCGCGCGATGCGCTCCACGGTCACCACCCCGAAGGGCGAGGTCGCCGTCTACGTGGCCCACCTGCCGTCCGTCCGCGTCAAGCTGCACGCCGGGTTCACCGCCAACCAGCGCGACGACAGCGCGGACGCCCTGGGCGAGGCCATCGCCGACGAACGCCTCGACCGGGTGATCGTCCTCGGCGACCTCAACGGCACGATGAACGACCGCGCCCTGACGGCGGTCACCTCCCAACTGCGCTCCACCCAGGGCGCCGCGGGCAACGGCTTCGGCTTCAGCTGGCCGGCCTCGTTCCCGATGGCCCGGATCGACCAGATCCTCGTACGGGACGTCGAACCGGTGTCGTCCTGGACGCTGGAGCGGACCGAGAGCGACCACCTCCCGCTCGCGGCCCGCGTGAAGCTCTGACCCCTCGACCCGAGCGGGCCCCGATCCGACGGGGACACCGTCATGCGGGCGTGGGTGGACGACGGGGACCAGTCCGTTCCGGAGAAGCAGGGGCCATGAGAACGGCCGTCCGCCCCCGACCGGTGTCAGGGGCGGACGGCCGTGGGGTTCGGGCCCGCTCAGGCCGATTCGCGCCAGCGGTTGGTGATCGGGAGGCGGCGGTCCTTGCCGAAGCCCTTGGGGGAGATCTTCGTGCCCGGCGGGTACTGGCGGCGCTTGTACTCCGCGGTGTCCACCATCCGCAGCGTCTTCGCCACCAGCTCCGGGTCGAAACCGGCCGCGACGATCTCGGCGAGGCCCTGGTCCCGGTCGACGTACAGCTCCAGGATGCGGTCCAGTACGTCGTAGTCGGGCAGCGAGTCCGTGTCGACCTGGCCGGGGCGCAGCTCGGCGCTGGGCGGCTTGGTGATGGACGCCTCGGGGATCGGCGGGGTCTGCCCGCGCTCCTCGGCGGCCCGGTTGCGCCACTTCGCGAGGCGGAAGATCGACGTCTTGTAGACGTCCTTGATCGGGCCGTACGCGCCGACCGAGTCGCCGTAGAGGGTGGAGTAGCCGACCGCCAGCTCGGACTTGTTGCCCGGGGCGAGGACGATCTGGCCCTCCTGGTTGGAGACGGCCATCAGCGTCGTGCCGCGCAGCCGGGACTGGAGGTTCTCCTCCGCGAGGCCGGTGAGCCCCAGCGAGCCCATGTACGCGTCGAACATCGGCTCGATCGGTACGGTGCGGAAGTTAAGCCCGGTGCGGCGGGCCAGCTCGGCCGCGTCGCCCTTGGAGTGGTCCGAGGAGTACTTCGACGGCATGGAGATGCCGTACACGTTCTGCGCGCCCAGCGCGTCGCAGGCGATGGCCGCCACGAGCGCCGAGTCGATCCCGCCGGAGAGCCCGATCAGCACGCTGCGGAAGCCGTTCTTCGCGGCGTACGCCCGCAGGCCCACGACCAGTGCCGAGTACAGCTCCTCGTCGTCGTCCAGCCGCTCGGCGTAGCCGCCGGTCAGCTCCGCCGGGTAGGCCGGCAGGGGCTCCTCGGAGAGCACCACGTGGTCGATCCGCAGGCCGTCCTGGACCACCCCGGACGGCGCCTCGGCGGCGGCCGCCGGAAGATCCAGGTCGAGCACCACGCTGCCCTCGGCGAACTGCGGGGCGCGGGCGATGACCTCGCCGTCCCGGCCGACGACGATCGAGTCGCCGTCGAAGACCAGCTCGTCCTGGCCGCCGATCATCGCCAGGTACGCGGTGGTGCAGCCGGCCTCCTGGGCCCGCTTGCGGACCAGCTCCAGCCGGGTGTCGTCCTTGTCCCGCTCGTACGGCGAGGCGTTGATCGACAGCAGCAGCCCGGCGCCGGCGGCCCGCGCGGCGGGCACCCGGCCGCCGTCCTGCCAGAGGTCCTCGCAGATCGCGAGCGCCACGTCGACGCCGTGCACCCGCACCACCGGCATCGAGTCGCCCGGCACGAAGTACCGGAACTCGTCGAAGACGCCGTAGTTGGGCAGGTGGTGCTTGGCGAACTTCAGCGCCACCTGCCCGCGGTGCAGCACCGCGGCGGCGTTCTGCGGGGCCCCGGCGGGCTGCCCGTAGCGGGGCTGGGCCGTCTCGGAGCGGTCGAGGTAGCCGACCACCACCGGCAGCTCCCCGAACCCCTCCGCGTCGAGCCGGGCGGCGAGCGCGAGCAGCGCCCGCCGGGACGCCTCGACGAAGGACGGGCGCAGCGCCAGGTCCTCGACGGGGTAGCCGGTCAGCACCATCTCCGGGAACGCCACCAGGTGGGCGCCCTGTTCGGCGGAGTGCCGGGTCCAGTGGACGATCGCCTCGGTGTTGCCGGCGAGATCGCCGACGGTCGAGTCGATCTGATTCAGTGCGAGACGTAGTTGAGGCACGGGCACCAGTGTAATCGTCTGACTGACGCAATGTCCGCGCGGGCCGCGGAAGGGTCGCCGCGGCCCGCCGGGACCCGGCCCGGTGGCGGGTCAGGTCCGGTAGCCGAGGACGGTCATCATGCCCATGTCCGAGTGGTAGATGTTGTGGCAGTGCAGCATCCACAGCCCCGGGTTGTTCGCCTCGAACTCGACGCCCAGGGAGCTGTTCGGCCGGACGATCGCGGTGTCCTTGCGCGCCCAGTGCGACCGGCCCCGCTCGGTGGACCAGTGGCGCCGCCCGGCCGGGCCGACCACGCCGAAGGAGTGCCCGTGCAGATGGATCGGGTGCCACATCTCCGTGGCGTTGTAGAACTCCAGCCGGACCCGCTCGCCCGCCCGCACCGGGTGGCGCTGGCGCGGGTTGTACGGATCGTGGTCGAACGCCCAGTTGTAGTCCCGCATGTTGCCGGTCATCTTGAACCGGAGGGTCCGGTCGAACCCGCGTCCCGGCAGCTCCACCGACTCGTCCGGCCTCAGGCCGAACGCCTCGACCAGCCGCCCGTCCAGCTCCTTGGGGCGGACGTTCGCGGCGGGGGCGGTCCCCTTGCCGGTGCGGAGCAGGGCCAGCGCGGTGGCGTTCTTGCCCTCCGCCAGCGCGGTCAGCGGGAAGACGCCGTCGCCCGCGGTGACCACCACGTCGTACCGCTCGCCCATGCCCAGCAGCAGGGCGTCGGTCGTGGCGTGCCGGACCGGGTAGCCGTCGGTGTGGGTGATCGTCATCCGGTGGCCGCCGAGCGCCACCCGGAAGGCGGTGTCGCCGCCCGCGTTGATGATCCGGATCCGGATGCGCTCGCCGGGCTTGGCCGTGAAGGTGGTGGGGGCCTTCGGGACGCGCCCGTTGATCAGGTAGTACGGGTAGGCGACATCGCCCCCGTGGCTGCCGAGCAGCTTGCTGTACGAGTGCTTCCCCAGCCGCGTGGGCCCGCTGAGCGGCTTCCCGCCGTTGGACTTGGCGGGCTTCCCGGGCGCGCCGTGCCCGCCCGCGCCGTGGCTCATGCCGTGGCCCATGCCGCCCCGGCCGTGGCTCAGTTCGTTCAGCACCGAGTCGGGCGTCGAGCCGTCCACCCCGTCGACCCAGTCGTCGAGGACGACGACCCACTCCTTGTCGTACTTCAGGGGCTCCTTCGGGTCGTCGACGATCAGGGGCGCGTACAGCCCCCGGTCCTGCTGGACGCCGGTGTGCGGATGGAACCAGAACGTCCCGGCGTGCGGCACGGTGAACCGGTAGGAGTACTCGGTCTTCGGCCCGATCGGCGCCTGGGTCACCTCGGGGACGCCGTCCATGTTGTTCCGGACGTTGAGGCCGTGCCAGTGCAGTGACGTTTCCGCGGGGAGGTTGTTGGCCAGGGTGAGCGCCAGGGTGTCGCCCACGGTGACCCGGAGCTCCTTGCCGGGGAGCCGGCCGTCGTACGCCCAGGAGCCGACGGTGACTCCGCCCAGGTCGAGCTGGGCGGGGGCGGCGACCAGGCTCACCTTCCGCAGCGGGCCGACGCCCCGCTCGGTCTCGGCCGCGGCCACCTCCGGCCCGTCGGGGGAGACGTACTCGCCCTTGGAGCGCCTGCCGGGGGCGCCCCCGCGGTTCGCGCCGCCGTTGCCCGTACCGTCGGCGGCCGGGCCGCCGGTCTTCCGGCCGTCGGGGCCGCTGCCGGAGTCGCCGGAGCAGCCGGCCAGTGCCGCCGCACCCGCGGTGGCGACGGCGGCGCCGAGCACGGCGCGCCTGGTGGGGGAAGTACGCATGACGGAGTGCACCTCGGAGTCTGTTCGGTGGGTCGGGCTGCTGGGGGAGGGGGAGGCGCGCCCCCTCTATATCAGCGAGCCGAACAGATGCGACTGTCCGTATGTCGTACGTCCACACAGGGTCATGTCGAGCACCCTACCCCCGCCGGGTATCACTCGCGCGCCGAGCGGCCGCGCGTCCCGCGACCGTGTCCGTACGGGGCCCCGCGCGGAGCCCGTACGGCGTCCCGTGCGGTGGCCCGTACCGGTCGCGAGCACGGCGCCGGTGGCGGGGGGAGGGCGCGCCACGGCCCGGAACCCCTCGGAGGAGAGTTCCGGGCCGTGGTCACGGGACGGGCGCGCCGGTGCGGTCAGCCGTGCGCGTAGACCTGCGCCGCCCAGCCGGCGATCTGCTCGTCGCTGAGGTGCTGCGCCAGGTCGGCCTCGCTGATCATGCCGATCAGCTTCTTGTTCTCGACCACCGGGAGCCGGCGGATGCGGTGCGTCTGCATCTCCTCCAGCACCGTCTCCACCTCCGCGTCGGCGTCGATCCAGCGCGGCGTGCCATGGGCGAGGTCGCCCGCCGTCATCCTCGCCGGATCGTGACCCATGGCCACACAGCCGACCACGATGTCGCGGTCCGTGAGGATGCCGATCATCCGGTCCTGCTCGCCGTTGGCCGAGATGGGCAGCGCGCCGACCTTGTGGTCACGCATCAGCTGCGCGGCCCGGTCGAGCGTCTCGTGCGCGGGGATCCAGGTGGCCCCGGTGTGCATGATGTCCTTGGCGGTGGTCATGAGGGATTCCTCCTGCGTGCCGATGGGCATGCCGTACTCCCCCGAGCGAACCCATCGTCATGGGTCCGTTCGGGGGATGCGACCGCTATCACCCGTTCGGGTGCATCCGGCGCTTTTCGGGCACGCTCGGAGTCGCTCGGAACACGCTCCGCAGCCGGAGGGAACCCCTCAGGGGCGGGGTGCGGCTCCGCGCGCGGACAGCATGCCGGCCATTGCGTCCAGCTCCGACTGCTGCGCCTCGACCATCCCCCGGGCCAGCCGCCGCTCTGCGGGCACCGCACACAGCTCGGCACAGCCGCGGGCCATGTCGACGCCGCCCCTGTGGTGGTCGGTCATCAGCTGGAGGTAGAGCACCTCGGCCGTCCGGCCGCTCGCCTTCCCGAGCCGGTCCAGCTCCGTCCGGGTGGCCATGCCGGGCATCAGGGAGCCGTCGTGCGGCCGGTACGTGGTGCCCGGCTCGCCCGCCCCGGTCATCCCGGGCATGTCCGCCATCGGGTGCTCCGCGTGCCCGGCCGACATCCACGCCATCGGCGGCCCGGACACCGCCTTCGGCAGCTCCCACAGGTCCAGCCAGCCGAGCAGCATGCCGCGCTGGTTGGCCTGCGTGTTGACGATGTCGTACGCGAGCCGGCGCACCTCCTCGTCCCGTGTGCGGTCGCGCACGACGAGGGACAGCTCCACCGCCTGCTGGTGGTGGACGGCCATGTCACGGGCGAACCCGGCGTCCGCCGAGTCCACCGAGGGGGTGCCCGCCGCCGTGGTGCGGTGGTCCGTGCCGTTCCCGTTCCCGTCCCCGTGCGCGGAGGCGACCGTCGCCACCCCCGCGCAGAGCAGCGCGAGCACCGCGGCGGAGCCCACCGCCCACCGGCCGCCGCGTACGCGCCTCACACGCTGCGGCGCGGTCACGGCGCCTCCAGCCCGCCCGAGCACGTGGCACCGGGCTCGGGGGTCTGCGACCCCTGGACGAACTGCGAGAAGAACTGGTCGACCCTGGGGTCGTCGGCGCCGTCCACCGTCAGTTGCTTGCCCCAGGCGGTCAGCATGATCGTCCCGGACTGGTCCGCGTACGGGCTCATCAGCGAGTACGGCGTCCTGGACACCCGTTCGGCGAGCTTGTCGACATCGGGGCGCGGTGCCTTGGCGGTGTAGGTCACCCACACCGATCCGTGCTCCAGTGCGTGGACGGCGTTCACGTCGGGGATCGCCTTCGTGTAGACCGCGCCGTCGCAATTCATCCAAACGGGGTTGTGGTCACCCCCGACCGGAGGCTTCATCGGGTACGTGACGGGCCCGTTGACGTGATTGCGGGTCAGCTTCGACGCGTCCCAGCTCCGCAGCCCCTCGATCTTCTCGCTCGACTTTCCGGTGGGGGAGCCGTGCCCGGTCGCGGGCGCCTTGCCGTCGCCCGTCGCGCCGTCGCTCGCCGACGTGGGCGGCTTCTGCTCGGACGCCTCGGACACGGTGGTCAGCACCAGGTAGGAGCCGAAGCCGACCAGGCCCAGGACGACGAGCACGCTCAGACCTATGGCCAGGGCGCGGTCGCGGCGACCGCCGGGGCGGTGGGCGTCGTGCGGCTGGTCCATGGGGTTGTGCGGAGCGAAGCTCATGGCGTCAGGTCCTTCTGCGAAGGGGCGGTCACGGACAGGGACACCGGCGTGCGCGGGACCGTCGCGAGGACGCTTCGCCCCCGGCGCGCCGTGGGCGCCGATCGTAGTGGGTGGCCGGGTGCTCCATCTCACTCCGTGTGCGTAATCTGGGTGAAATCCCGGGTCGTGACACTGGAGCTCCTCCCCCTGTCCCGGGCGGTGGTGCACGGACCGTCTGAACTGCAAGGATGTGGCTATGGACAAGCAGCAGGAATTCGTCCTCAGGACGCTTGAGGAGCGCGACATCCGCTTCGTGCGGCTGTGGTTCACCGACGTCCTCGGCTACCTCAAGTCCGTCGCCGTGGCCCCCGCCGAGCTTGAGCAGGCGTTCGACGAAGGCATCGGCTTCGACGGATCCGCCATCGAGGGCTTCGCCCGGGTGTACGAGTCCGACATGATCGCCAAGCCGGACCCGGGCACCTTCCAGATCCTGCCGTGGCGGGCCGAGGCCCCGGGCACCGCCCGGATGTTCTGCGACATCCTGATGCCGGACGGCTCGCCGTCCTTCGCCGACCCGCGCTACGTCCTCAAGCGCATCCTCGCCAAGACCTCCGACCTGGGCTTCACCTTCTACACCCACCCGGAGATCGAGTTCTTCCTGCTGAAGGACAAGCCGGTCGACGGCAGCCGCCCCACCCCCGCCGACAGCTCCGGCTACTTCGACCACACCCCGCAGAACGTCGGCATGGACTTCCGCCGCCAGGCGATCACCATGCTCGAATCCATGGGGATCTCGGTCGAGTTCAGCCACCACGAGGGCGCCCCCGGCCAGCAGGAGATCGACCTGCGGTACGCGGACGCGCTCTCCACCGCCGACAACGTCATGACCTTCCGGCTGGTGATGAAGCAGGTCGCGCTGGAGCAGGGAGTGCAGGCGACCTTCATGCCGAAGCCGTTCTCCGAGTACCCCGGCTCGGGGATGCACACCCACCTCTCGCTCTTCGAGGGCGACCGCAATGCCTTCTACGAGTCGGGCGCCGAGTACCAGCTCTCCAAGGTCGGCCGCTCCTTCATCGCCGGTCTGCTCACCCACGCGGCGGAGATCTCCGCCGTCACCAACCAGTGGGTCAACTCCTACAAGCGGATCTGGGGCGGCTCCTCCCGCGCCGCGGGCGCCGGCGGCGAGGCCCCCTCGTACATCTGCTGGGGCCACAACAACCGCTCCGCGCTCATCCGCGTCCCGATGTACAAGCCGGGCAAGACCGGCTCCGCCCGGGTGGAGGTCCGCTCCATCGACTCCGGCGCCAACCCCTACCTGACGTACGCGGTGCTGCTCGCCGCGGGCCTCAAGGGCATCGAGGAGGGCTACGAGCTCCCGCCCGGCGCCGACGACGACGTCTGGGCGCTCTCCGACGCGGAGCGCCGCGCGATGGGCATCGAGCCGCTGCCGCAGAACCTGGGCGAGGCGATCGCGCTGATGGAGAAGAGCGAGCTGGTCGCCGAGACCCTCGGCGAGCACGTCTTCGACTTCTTCCTGCGCAACAAGAAGCAGGAGTGGGAGGAGTACCGCAGCGAGGTCACCGCCTTCGAGCTGAAGAACCTGCTGCCGGTGCTGTAGCCGCAGGCTCTACGTGGGCGGGGTCGCCCGGTTCGGTGAAGCGGCCCGCCCCCGGGGCCGGGGGTGCGGGTGGGCAAGGGCTGTCCCGGCGGTCCACCGCAGGTTTCTCGCGGGACGTTGTGCTGTCCGACGGGCCAAAGCGAGGATGAGGGCTTCGAACGTCAGGTGATCGGGGTTCATGGTGAGTCTGGCCGGCCAGATATTGCCGCTCGCGGGTGTGGTCCTGGGCGCGGTCATGTCCTTCCTGGTGAGCAGTTTGAACGAGCGGACGAGATGGCGCAGACAACAAGCCGTCCGCTGGGACGAACGCCGGTTGGCCGCCTATGCCGAATACGCCCATGCCGTCAAGGAACTGGCGGCTCGCTATCAGATGATCGCCGCCGCACGTGGACTCGTATCGGGCCCGATTCCTCTGGAGCCGACCCCTGAGGTTCTGAAGGAGGTGGGTGAGCTGGAATCCCGGCGCTCCGCCTTGTCGGAAACACTCGGGCTGCTCGGTGACACGGAGGCGAACACCGCGTCCAAGACCGTGGATCACTGCCTGTGGCGGCTGGAGCTCCTGGCCCGGGGCATCGCCACGGAGGTCGAACAGAACTGGGACCAGGCGTATCTGGACTTCCGGGAGGCCCGGAGCCGCTACGTCGCCCACGCCCGGGCCGGCCTCGGCGTGCCGGGGGCCGTGGCCCACGACGTGACCTGGCCGGCGGCATGGCGTCCCACGCCCGGGGCCTCGCCCTCGGAGTGACGCGTCCGCAGGAGCGGGAGGAGTAATACGGCGAGGTTGCCGCGTTCGAGCTGAAGAACCTGCTGCTGGTGGTCCGACGGCCACTCGCACCGCGGTGGGCCGGAGGTGATCAACGCCTCCGGCCCACCGCGTTTCCGTACGCCTGGACCAGCCGCGAGGCGCTCTCGAACGGCAGGCCGAAACACTCGAACTGGCCCTGCGAGTAAGCCTGTTGGGGGACTGGTAGGAAAGTTTCCTGTTCGCTAGCATTCCCGGCGGTGGCTCGGCGCGGTGCCCTCCGTTCGACGCACCTCGGGCATGACGCGCTCAGTGAGAGCTCTGGCCCGGCCACCACGACCCCGTCCCCACGTGCCCGTACGCGGGCCGGGCGCGGGTCACCCGCACATCTGCCCAGCTCTCGCCAACCCCCCCCACAGGCCAGGAGTTCAGGGATGCAACCGAACGGTTCTGCTTTGCTCCGCCCGCCCGGGCGGCACCGCACGGTGGGCGTGGTCGTCGCCGCCGTACTCGTCCTCGTCGGCGGGCTGCTGCTCGCCTACCCCGACCGGGCCGGCGCCGCCGACCCCCTCATCTCCCGTGACCGCACCGCCACCTCCTCCTCCGACGAGACCTCCGACCTCGGGCCGCAGAACGCCTTCGACGGCGACCCGGCCACCCGCTGGGCGAGCGCCGAGGGCAAGGACCCGCAGTGGATCGCCGTCGACCTCGGCGACGGGGCCCAGGTCAGCCGGGTGAAGCTCGGCTGGGAGGACGCGTACGCCAAGGCGTACCGGATCGAGATCTCCGCCGACGGCTCCACCTGGACCAAGCTCGCCGAGGAGACCGCCGGCGACGGCGGCACCGACGACTGGACCGCGCTCAGCGGCAAGGGCCGCTACCTGCGCGTGTACGGCACCGCCCGCGCCACCTCCTACGGCTACTCGCTGTACGAGGTCGAGGTCTTCGGCACCGCCGGCAGCCAGCCCCCGCAGACCGGCGGCTTCACCGTCGTCGCCGCCGGGGACATCGCCGCCCAGTGCACCGCCTCCGACAGCGGCTGCGCCCACCCCAAGACCGCCGCGCTCGCCCAGAAGATGGACCCGAAGTTCTACCTGACCATGGGCGACAGCCAGTACGACGACGCCCGGATCGCCGACTTCCGCGCCTACTACGACAAGACCTGGGGCGCCTTCAAGGCCAAGACCCGCCCGGTGCCCGGCAACCACGAGACCTACGACCCGGCCGGATCCCTCGCCGGCTACAAGGCGTACTTCGGCGACATCGCCTACCCCCAGGGCAAGACCTACTACAGCTTCGACGAGGGCAACTGGCACTTCATCGCCCTCGACTCCAACTCCTTCGACAAGACCGCCCAGATCGACTGGCTCAAGGCCGACCTCGCCAAGAACGCCAAGTCCTGCATCGCCGCCTACTGGCACCACCCGCTGTACTCCTCCGGCGGACACGGCAACAACCCCGTCAGCCGCCCCGTCTGGAAGCTGCTCTACGGTGCCAAGGCCGACCTCGTGCTCAACGGCCACGACCACCACTACGAGCGGTTCGCCCCGCAGAACCCGGACGGCAAGGCCGTCGCCGACGGCATCACCGAGATCGTCGGCGGGATGGGCGGCGCCGAGCCGTACCCCATCGAGGAGGTCCAGCCCAACAGCCAGAAGCGGATCAGCGGTGAGTACGGCGTGCTCAAGATGAACTTCGCCGACAACGGCTACAGCTGGTCCTACGTCGGCACCGACGGCAAGGCCAAGGACACCAGCCCGAACTACACCTGCCACTGATGATGTACCTGGCGACCACAGGCCGCCGGGACCTGCCGGCCCCGCCCCGCACCGGCGGAGCGGGCCGGCACGTCCCCGGCACCGTCCTCGCGCTCGGCGCGGTCAGCCTCGTCACCGACATCTCCTCGGAGATGGTCACCGCGGTGCTGCCGCTCTACCTGGTCCTCGGACTCGGTCTCTCACCCCTCCAATTCGGCTTTCTGGACGGGCTGTTCAACGGTGTCGCCGCCGTCGTACGGCTCCTCGGCGGATACGCCGCCGACCACGGCCGCGGCCACAAACGGGTCGCCGGCCTCGGCTACGCCCTCTCCGCCCTCTCCCGGATCGGCCTGCTCCTCGCGGGCGGCGCCACCGCGGGCATCGCCGCCGCCCTCGCCACCGACCGGGTCGGCAAGGGCATCCGCACCGCGCCCCGGGACGCGCTGATCACCCTGAGCAGTCCGCCCGAGACCCTCGGCCGCTCCTTCGGCGTGCACCGCGCCATGGACACCACCGGCGCCCTGCTCGGCCCGCTCGCCGCCTTCGCCCTGCTCTGGGCGACCGCCGATGCCTACGACGCGGTGTTCGTCGTCAGTTTCTGCGTCGGGCTGCTCGGCGTGCTGCTCCTGGCCCTCTACGTCCCGGCCGACCACCCCGCGCCCCGCCCGGCGCCCCGGCCCGCCGCCCGGGCCCGGCGCGGACGCAAGACCTTCGAGGCGCTCCGCGACCCCGCCTTCCGGCGCATCCTCGCGGCGGCCGCCCTGCTCGGCGCGGCCACCGTCGGCGACTCCTTCGTCTACCTCCTGCTCCAGCAGCGCCTCGCCCTCCCGGTCGGCTGGTTCCCGCTGCTGCCGCTCGGCGCCGCCGCCTGCTACCTGCTGCTGGCCGTACCGGCCGGCCGGATCGCCGACCGGGTCGGCCGACGGCTGCCGTTCCTCTACGGGCACCTCGCCCTGCTCGGCGTGTACGTCGCCCTCCTCGCCCCCCTCGGCGGCCCGGCGCCGCTGCTCCTGGTGCCCGTCCTCGCCCTGCTCGGCGTCTTCTACGCCACCACCGACGGGGTCCTGATGGCGCTGGCCGGCCCCGTCCTGCCCGCCGACGGCCGGGCGGGCGGACTCGCCGTGCTCCAGACCGGCCAGGCCCTGGCCCGGATGCTCGCCGCCGCCGGATTCGGCGCCGCCTGGACCCTGTGGGGGCCCGGGCCCGCGCTTTGGGCCGCGGTGTCGGTGCTGCTCGTCGCCCTCGTCGGCGGCTGGGCGCTGCTGCCGCGCACCCCCTCCCCGACCCCCGCCCCCGGCGGGCCGGAGACCACCACCCCCGAGAGGCGGACCGCATGAGTACCAGGTTCCCGACCACCGCGACCCCGCTGGGGCCCCGGGCGAGGATCGCCGTCGTGGCGGCCGCGGTGCTGCTCCTCGCGAGCGGCTCCCTCGGCTACGTACTCCACGCCCAGCAGCGGGCCCGGGGCGCACAGGACGGGGCGGACGCCTCGTTCACCCTCGCCGGGCCCGCCCTCTACTTCCGGGACACCGACGGCGGACGCGTCGCCCACCAGCCGCTCACCGCCGCCCGCACCACCGCCACCCGCGCCTCCGCCGCCCGTACCGCCGGCGGACCCGTCTGCGACCGTTTCTACGCCGCCGGGGACGGGGCGCTCTGCCTGCGCGCGAAGCCCGGGGTGCTGCCGAGGACGTATGCCGTCGTCCTCGACCGGCAGTTGCGCGAGAAACGCCGGATCACCGTGCCCGGGGTACCCACCCGGGCCCGGGTCTCCGCCTCCGGACGGATGCTGTCCTGGACGGTGTTCGCCACCGGCGACTCGTACGCCACCAGTGCCTTCTCCACCCGCACCGCCATCCTCGACCTGCGCACCGGCTACCTCGTCAAGTCCATCGAGGACATCCAGCTCACCCTCGACGGCGCCCGCTACCACGCCCCCGACGTCAACTACTGGGGCGTCACCTTCGCCCGCGACGACAACCGCTTCTACGCCACCGTCTCCACCAAGGGCCGCACCTACCTCGTCGAGGGGAACATGCGGGACTGGACGGCCAAGGCGCTGCGGGAGAACGTCGAATGCCCCTCCCTCTCGCCCGACAACACCCGCCTCGCCTTCAAGAAGAAGGTCTCCGACGACGCCTCCGCGCCCTGGCGGCTCCACGTGCTCGACCTGCGCACCCTGCGCGAGACCCCGCTCGCCGAACGGCGCGGTGTCGACGACCAGGCCGCCTGGCTGGACGACCGCACCCTCGCCTACGCCCTGCCCGGCACCGGCGGCCGCAAGAGCGACATCTGGACCGTCCCCGCCGACGGAACGGGCACCCCCCGGCTCACCGTCGAAGGAGGCTCGTCCCCCGCGGCGGTGACCGGCTGAACGGACCGGCGGAGAGGGGGCGCACGGACCGGCGCGCGGTGTAAGGTGACGCGTCCCCACCCGGGGGCCGACCGGAGGAGGTGAGACCCATTACCGCTGTACCAGGCTGGGTGCTCACCGCCCGCGACCGCGCGACCGACCCGAGGTAGGGCCGTCCGGCGGAGCGCCCATCGGCTTCCCGAAAGGCTCCGCCATGTCGCTCGTCCCCGCTCCGCCCACCCGTTCCACCGTCGTCACCGCCCTGCGCTCCGCCGGCTGCGTCTTCGCCGAGGACGAGGCCGAACTGATCCTCGCCGCCGCCGGTGACCCCGCCGCCCTCGCGGCCATGGTCGGACAGCGGGTGGCCGGCCACCCGCTGGAACACGTCCTCGGCTGGGCCGAGTTCGACGGGCTGCGGATCACCGTCGGCCCCGGCGTCTTCGTACCCCGCCGCCGCACCGAGTTCCTGCTCCACCAGGCCGCCGCGCTGGCCCGGCCGGGGGCCGTCGTCGTCGACCTGTGCTGCGGCTCCGGGGCCCTGGGGGCCGCGCTCGCCGCCCGGACCGGCCCGGTCGAACTGCACGCCGCCGACGTCGAACCCGCCGCCGTGCGCTGCGCCCGCCGCAACCTCACCGGTACGGGCCGGGTGTACGAGGGCGACCTCTTCGAACCGCTCCCCACGACCCTGCGCGGCCGGGTGGAGATCCTGCTCGCCAACGTGCCGTACGTGCCCACGGACGACGTCGGGCTGCTCCCGCCCGAGGCCCGCGTCCACGAACCCCGGGTGGCGCTCGACGGGGGACCGGACGGCCTCGACGTCCTGCGCCGGGTCGCCGCCGGGGCCCCGCACTGGCTGGCCCCCGGCGGCCATCTGCTCGTCGAGACCAGCGAACGGCAGGCCGCCCGCGCCGAGGAGACCCTCGCCCGGCACGGCCTGACCACCCGGGTGGCCGCCTCCGACGAGCTGTACGCCACCGTCGTCCTCGCGACCCGCCCCGTCGACATCCCTTAGGCTCGGGACCGCTGGACGGTGTGTGGGCGGCGGATCGGGAGAGCACGTAATGACGACAGCGCCGGGGCGCAGGAGCAGCACGTTCACCCGATTGCTGCGGCACGGGTTCACCGACCCCTCCACCGCCGAGCGCCTGCTCGACCAGCCCGAGCTGTCCTCGGTCCGCTCCGACCCGGTGCTGCTCGAAGCGCTCGGCGCCACCGCCGACCCCGATCTGGCCCTGCACGGCCTGGTCCGGATCGTCGAGGCCGAGACCCCGGACGGGCGGCGGATGCTGCTCGACACCCTGATCACCGCCAAGCCGCTCCGCGACCGGCTGCTCGGGGTGCTCGGCGCCTCCGAGGCGCTCGGCGACCACCTCGCCCGCCACCCCCGCGACTGGCAGGCCCTGGCCACGTACGAGGCCGCCGACCTGCACCCCGGCGTGGCCGAGTTCGAGGAGGGGCTCGCCGGGGCCGACGACCCCGACGCCCTGCGCGTCGCCTACCGCCGCTGCCTGCTGGCCATAGCCGCCCGCGACGTGTGCGGCACCACCGACGTCGCGGAGGCCGCCGCCGAACTGGCCGACCTGGCCACCGCGACGCTGCGGGCGGCGCTCGCCCTCGCCCGTACGGCCGCGCCCGAGGACGCGGCCCGCTGCCGGCTCGCCGTCATCGCGATGGGCAAGTGCGGCGGCCACGAGCTGAACTACGTCTCCGACGTCGACGTCATCTTCGTCGCGGAGGCGGCCGACGGCTTCGAGGAGGGCGAGGCCGTGCAGGCCGCCACCCGGCTGGCCGCCCACATGATGCGGATCTGCTCCGACACCACCGTCGAGGGCACCATCTGGCCGGTCGACGCCAACCTCCGCCCCGAGGGCCGCAACGGCCCCCTGGTGCGCACGCTCTCCTCGCACCTCGCGTACTACCAGCGCTGGGCCAAGACCTGGGAGTTCCAGGCGCTCCTCAAGGCCCGCCCGGTCGCCGGCGACCCGGAGCTCGGCGCGGAGTACGTCGAGGCCGTGTCGCCGCTGGTCTGGCAGGCCGCGGACCGGGAGAACTTCGTCCCCGACGTCCAGCGGATGCGCCGCCGGGTCGTCGACAACATCCCCGCCGACCGGGTCGACCGGGAGCTCAAGCTCGGCCCCGGCGGGCTGCGGGACGTCGAGTTCGCCGTACAGCTCCTCCAGCTGGTGCACGGCCGCAGCGACACCACCCTGCGCAGCGGCACCACCCTGAAGGCGCTGGCCGCGCTCGCCGAGGGCGGCTACGTCGGCCGGGTGGACGCCGCCCAGCTCGACGACGCCTACCGCTTCCTGCGCGCCATGGAGCACCGCATCCAGCTCCACCGGCTGCGCCGCACCCACCTCGTCCCGGAGGACGCCCCCGACCTGCGGCGGATCGGCCGCTCCCTCGGGATGCGCACCGACCCGATCACCGAACTCAACCAGGCGTGGAAGCGGCACGCCTCGGTGGTGCGGCGGCTGCACGAGAAGCTCTTCTACCGGCCGCTGCTCGACGCCGTCGCCCAGCTCGCCCCCGGCGAGACCCGGCTCAGCGCCAAGGCCGCCGGGCACCGGCTCGAAGCCCTCGGCTACGCCGACCCGGCCGCCGCGCTGCGCCATCTGGAGGCGCTGTCGTCCGGGGTGTCCCGCAAGGCCGCCATCCAGCGCACGCTGCTGCCCGTGCTGCTCGGCTGGTTCGCGGACTCCGCCGACCCGGACGCCGGGCTGCTCGGCTTCCGCAAGGTCTCCGACGCGCTGGGCAAGACCCCCTGGTACCTGCGGCTGCTGCGGGACGAGGGGGCGGCGGCGGAGAACCTGGCGCGGGTGCTGTCGGCCGGGCGGCTCGCCCCCGACCTGCTGCTGCGGGCCCCGGAGGCGGTGGCGCTCCTCGGTGACCCGCAGGGGCTGCGCCCGCGCACCCGGGAGCACCTGGAGCAGGAGGTGCTGGCCGCGGTGGGGCGCGCGGAAGGGGCGGAGACCGCCGTGGCGGTGGTGCGCGGGGTGCGGCGGCGCGAGCTGTTCCGGACCACGGCCGCCGACCTGATCGGCTCGTACGGCACGGAGGAGAACCCGGCCGAGGAGGACCCCGGTCCGCTCGTCGACCGGGTGGGCGACGCGGTCACCGATCTCACCGCCGTCACCATCGCGGGCGCCCTGCGCGCCGCCGTCCGCGCCCAGTGGGGGGACACCCTGCCCACCCGGTTCGCGGTCATCGGCATGGGCCGGTTCGGCGGCCACGAGCTGAGCTACGGCTCCGACGCCGATGTGCTGTTCGTCCACGCGCCGCGCGAGGGCGTCGACGAGCAGGAGGCGGCCCGGGCGGCGAACGCGGTGGTCTCCGAGATGCGCAGACTGCTCCAACTTCCGACCGCGGACCCGCCGTTGATCATCGACGCGGATCTGCGCCCGGAGGGCAAGAACGGCCCGATGGTCCGTACCCTGCGGTCCTACGACGCCTACTACCGCCGGTGGGCGCTGGTCTGGGAGGCCCAGGCGCTGCTGCGCGCGGAGCCGGTCGCGGGCGACGCGGACCTGGGGCGCGGGTTCATCGAGCTGATCGACCCGCTGCGGTACCCGATGGAGGGGCTGGGGGAGGACGCGGTCCGCGAGATCCGCCGGCTGAAGGCCCGGATGGAGTCCGAGCGGATGCCGCGCGGCGCCGACCCCACGCTCCACACCAAGCTGGGGCGCGGCGGGCTGAGCGATGTCGAGTGGACGGTCCAGCTGATGCAGATGCAGCACGGCTGGCGGTTGCCCGGACTGCGCACCACCCGGACCCGCGAGGCCCTGGCGGCGGCCTGCGCGGCCGGTCTGATCCCGGGGGAGGAGGCCGCGATCCTGGACGAGGCGTGGCTGCTGGCCACCCGGGTGCGCAACGCGGTGATGCTGGTGCGCGGCCGGCCGGGCGACACCTTCCCGTCCGGCCCGCGCGAACTGACCGCGGTCGGCCGGTACCTGGGGTACGAGCCGGGCCACGTCGGGGACATGCTCGACGACTACCGGCGGATCACCCGGCGGGCCCGCGCGGTGGTGGAGGAGCGCTTCTACGGGGCGTGAGCGCCGGGGCGCGGACCGTGCGCGGCCCCGCCGCTACCGGCCCTGCGGCGGGCCCGCCGGTTCCGGGGCCGGGCGCCGCGTCCGGGCGGGCGCCGCCGAGGAGATACCGGCCAGCCGGGCCCGGCCTCCCGGCACCGGTACCCGCTTCGCGAGATGGTGCGGCAGCGATCCGTACCAGGCGTACGACACCGCGTAGCCGAAGGCCAGGCAGGCCATGCCGCCCAGCGCGTCCAGCCAGAAGTGGTTGGCGGTCGACACGATGACGGCCAGGGTGAGGGCCGGGTACAGCAGGGCCAGGATCCGCGCCCAGGGTGCGGAGACCAGCGCGAACACCGTCAGCCCGCACCAGAGCGACCAGCCGATGTGCATCGAGGGCATCGCCGCGTACTGGTTCGACATGTTCTTGAAGTTGCCCGAGGCCATCGAACCCCAGGTGTGGTGGACCAGCACGGTGTCGACGAAGTGGCCGCCGGCCATCAACCGGGGCGGTGCGAGCGGATACAGGTAGTAACCGAGCAGCGCCGCGCCCGTCGCCGCGAACAGGGTCAGCCGGGCCGCCGCGTAACGGCCGGGGTGGCGGTGGAACAGCCACACCAGCACACAGACCGTGACGACGAAGTGCAGCGTCGCGTAGTAGTAGTTCATCGAGACGATCAGCCATGTCACGGAGTTCACCGCGTGGTTGACGGACTGTTCGACGGCGATGCCCAGACGCCGCTCGGCCGACCAGATCCGGTCGGCGTTGCGCAGGGCCTCGGCCCGCTGCTCCGGAACGGCGTTGCGGACCAGTGAGTACAGCCAGTAACTGGCCGCGACGAGCAGGATTTCGAACCAGACGCGCGGCCGACGGGGGGCACGGAGCCGGTGGGAGGGGCGGAGGGAGCGGAAGGGGCGCGGGGAACGCCCCTCCGACCGGCCTTCCTGTGGCATCACGCTCAATTCACCCATAGGCATAGAGTCTGCCAGAAAACGCCTTTCCGCCCGACGATCCTCCGGCGGGTCAGGGGAGGCGGGGGAGAGTCGGGGCGCACGGGAGAAGGCCCCCGTCCGCGAACTGCGGAACGGGGGCGCGCGTGGGATGCTGGGCGGGTCGGGTGCCGGTGCCGCCGGCCCCCGCGAGGGCCGTCAGACGGCGGTGGCCGGGGCGGGTCCCGGGCCCGCGGCCGTCGAGCCGCGGACGACCAGCTCGGGCATGAAGACGAACTCGCTGTGCGGGGCCGGGGTGCCGCCGACCTCCTCCAGCAGGGTGCGTACGGCGGCCTGGCCCATCGCCGTGACCGGCTGGCGGATCGTGGTCAGCGGCGGGTCGGTGAACGCTATGAGCGGCGAGTCGTCGTAGCCGACCACCGACAGGTCGCGCGGCACCTCCAGCCCGGCCCGGCGGGCCGCCCGGATCGCGCCGAGCGCCATCATGTCGCTCGCGCACACCACCGCCGTGCAGCCCCGCTCTATCAGCGCCGAGGCCGCCGCCTGGCCACCCTCCAGAGTGAACAGCGAATGCTGGATCAGCTCTTCCGCCGCGTCCGGCCCGAGGCCCAACTGCTCCTGCAGGGTGGCGCGGAAGCCCTCGATCTTGCGGAGCACCGGCACGAACCGCTTCGGGCCGACCGCCAGCCCGATCCGCTGGTGCCCCAGCGACACCAGGTGCGTCACCGCGAGCCGCATCGCCGCCCGGTCGTCCGGCGAGATGAACGGCGCCCGGACCTCCGGGGCGAAGCCGTTGACCAGGACGAAGGGAACGCCCTTGGCCCGCAGTTGTTCGTAGCGCCGCATGTCCGCCGAGGTGTCGGCGTGCAGCCCGGAGACGAAGATGATGCCCGCCACGCCGCGGTCGACCAGCATCTCGGTCAACTCGTCCTCGGTGGAGCCGCCGGGGGTCTGGGTCGCCAGCACCGGGGTGTAGCCCTGCCGGGTCAGCGCCTGGCCGATCACCTGGGCCAGGGCGGGGAAGATCGGGTTCTCCAGCTCCGGCGTGATCAGGCCCACCAGACCGGCGCTGCGCCGGCGCAGTCGCACGGGGCGCTCGTAGCCGAGGACGTCGAGGGCGGCGAGAACGGATTCGCGGGTGGCCGCTGCTACACCGGGCTTGCCGTTCAGTACGCGGCTGACCGTCGCTTCGCTGACCCCCGCCTGAGCTGCGATATCGGCAAGCCTTGCGGTCATGGAAGTGGACTGTACCGGGCGGGTGTCGGATTGCCCACCAGGGGCCGGGGCGGGGCGCCGGGCCGGGTTCGTACGGCGGTTCGGGTGAGGGATCCGGCAATGTCTTGCAAGGTCTTGCGGGGCGGTTCCAGGGCCGTCGGGCCGAGGGCCGTGCCCCGTGACTCCGGGGCATGGCCTGCCGTTGCCAGGGTGTGACCTCTTCCGTCAAGAGGCTTGACGGCAACCGTGAGGACACGCGAATGTAACGATCGTCGGAGCTTGCAGAAATCTTCCGCAAACTCTTTCGGCGTTCTTTCATCCTTGTTACGTTCTCGTCGACCCGGCGCCGCGACGGAGCGGTTCGGCAGTTGAAGGAGTTCAGATGCGACGTGGCATAACGGCCACCGCCCTGGTCGCGGCCCTGGCGTTCGCGGCGACCGCCTGCGGCAGCGACGACGAGGGGGGCACGAGCAACGGCTCGGGCGAGCTCTCCGGCACCGTGACGTGGTGGGACACGTCGAGCGTGGGCAGTGAGGACAAGGTCTTCAAGAAGATCGCCGAGGGCTTCACCAAGCAGCACCCGAAGGTCAAGGTCAAGTACGTCAACGTCCCCTTCGGCGAGGCGCAGAACAAGTTCAAGAACGCCGCGCAGGCCGGCTCCGGCGCCCCGGACGTCATCCGCTCCGAGGTCGCCTGGACGCCCGAGTTCGCCGACCTCGGCTACCTCGCCCCGCTCGACGGCACCCCCGCGCTGAAGAACGCGGACGACTTCATGAAGCAGGCCGCCGCCTCCACCAAGTACAACGGCAAGACGTACGCGGTGCCGCAGGTCATCGACTCCATGGGGATCTTCTACAACAAGAAGATGTTCAAGGACGCCGGCGTCGAGCCGCCCGCGACCGTCAACGACCTCAAGACCGTCGCCAAGAAGATCAAGGACAAGACCGGCAAGACCGGCCTCTACCTGCGCGGCGACGACTCGTACTACTTCCTCTCCTTCCTGTACGGCGAGGGCGGCGACCTGGTCGACGCGGGTGCCAAGAAGATCACCGTCGACAACGCGGCGGGCGTCAAGGCGTTCGGCGTCGTGAAGGACCTCGTCGACTCCGGGGCGGCCAAGACCGACGCCACGGACGGCTGGGAGAACATGATGCAGTCGTTCAAGAACGGCGACGTCGCGATGATGGTCAACGGCCCCTGGGCCGTGGCCGACACCCTGACCGGCAAGCAGTTCACCGACAAGGAGAACCTGGGCATCGCCCCGGTCCCGGCCGGTTCCGCCGCCCAGGGCGCCCCGCAGGGCGGTCACAACCTCGCCGTCTACGCCGGTTCCAAGAACCTCGACGCCTCCTACGCCTTCGTCGAGTACATGACCTCCGTCGAGTCCCAGGCGCAGGTCGCCGGCGAGCTGAACCTGCTGCCGACCCGCAACGCCGCGTACGCCAAGCAGCAGGCCGTGGACAGCGAGATCGTCCAGTTCTTCAAGCCGGTCGTCGAGACCGCCGTCGAGCGTCCCTGGATCCCGGAGACCGGCAGCCTCTTCGCCCCGCTGAACACCGAGTACACCAAGGTCCTCACCGGCCAGACCACGCCGGAGAAGGCCGCCAAGGCGACCGGTGACTCCTACCGCAAGCTCCTCAAGGACTGGAAGTAACCCAGGAAGGCAGGCCGGCTGATGGCTGTCCACACCAGCCAGTCGGTGGCGAAGGCCGCGGGCGACGACGTCGCCCGCGGCCGGAGCCGCGGTACTGGTAACCCCCCGCCGCCGAGCAGGCTCCGGCGGGCCCTTTCGGTCCACTGGTACGCCTGGACCATGGTGGCCCCGGTCGTCGTCGTGATCGGCGTGATCATCGGCTACCCCCTGGTCCGCGGTATCTGGCTGTCGCTGACCGACGCCAACGAGCGCAACGTCGCCCGGTCCATCGGCGTCAACGAGATGCCCGCCACGTACAAGTTCGTGGGTCTGGACAACTACCGCGACGCCCTGACCGGAGGTCAGTTCCTCGGCACGCTCGGCTGGACGCTGGTGTGGACGGTCTCCTGCGTGGGCATCACCTTCTGCCTGGGCATGGCGCTCGCCAACATCCTCAACCGCAGGATCGCCGGCCGCTCCGCCTACCGGATGGCCCTGATCCTGCCCTGGGCCATCCCCGGGTTCGTCTCCGTCTTCGCCTGGCGTTTCCTCTACAACGAGGAGCGCGGCCTGCTCAACAAGATCCTCGGCGGCGTCGGCATCGACGGCATCCCGTGGCTGAACGACCCCACCTGGGCCAAGTTCTCCGTCATCGCCGTCAACGTCTGGCTCGGCGTCCCCTTCATCATGGTGGCGCTGCTGGGCGGACTGCAGTCCATACCCGCCGAACAGTACGAGGCCGCCGAGATGGACGGCGCGACCGCGTGGCAGCGCTTCCGCCACGTCACCCTGCCCGGACTGCGCCCGGTCTCCGCCACGGTGACCCTGCTCTCCACCATCTGGACGTTCAACATGTTCCCGGTGATCTTCCTGCTGACCCGCGGGGGACCGGGGGAGTCCACCCAGATCCTGGTGACCCAGGCGTACAAATTCTCCTTCGAGATCAGCCCGCGCGACTTCGCGCAGTCCTCCACCTGGGGCGTGCTGATCCTCGTCCTCCTGATGCTCTTCGCCGTGGTCTACCGGCGAGTGCTCCGCACGCAGGGAGACAACTGGTGACCACCGCCGCACCGACCACCACCACCGCACGGCGCCCCGCCCGCCGGCCCCGGCGGCGCGGGGAGCGCTCGCCGGTCGCCTCCGTGGCCCTGCACCTCACGCTGATCGCCGCGTCCGTCATCGCGGTCTTCCCCGTGCTCTGGGTCCTGCTGACCTCGCTGAAGCCGGCGAAGTACGCCACGACCACCGACTTCTTCAAAGAGACGACGTTCGAGAACTACACGAACCTGATCCGGGACACCGAGTTCCTGACCTGGTTCGGCAACTCCGTGGTCATCGCGGGTCTCACCACCGTCCTCGGCGTCTTCGTCTCCGCGACCACCGGCTACGCGGTCAGCCGCTTCCGCTTCCCCGGCAAGCGCGGGCTGATGTGGACCCTGCTCATCACCCAGATGTTCCCGGTCGCCGTCCTCATCGTGCCGATCTACAACATCATGTCGAGCATCGGCCTGATCAACCAGCCGGCCGGGCTCGTCATCACCTACCTCACCATCTCGGTGCCGTTCTGCGCCTGGATGATGAAGGGCTTCTTCGACACCATCCCGCGCGAGATCGACGAGTCCGGCCAGGTCGACGGCCTCACCCCGTTCGGCACCTTCTGGCGGCTCATCCTGCCGCTCGCCAAGCCGGGACTCGCCGTCACCGCCTTCTACTCCTTCATCACCGCCTGGGGCGAGGTGGCGTACGCCTCGGCCTTCATGGTCGGCGACGAGAACCTGACGCTCGCCGGCGGACTGCAGAAGTTCGTCAACCAGTACGGGGCCCAGTGGGGCCCGATGACCGCGGCGTCCGTGCTGATCGCGATACCCGCGGCCCTGGTCTTCCTCTTCGCCCAGCGCCACCTGGTCACCGGCATGTCCGCCGGAGCCGTCAAGGGCTGAACCGAGCCGGCAGGGCCCTCGCACGACCCGCACGCACCAAGTCACGGCGGCCGCCGGTGTCCGACCCCGGTCCCGGCGCCGCCACCCACCCCGACACCTCAGGGACGACATGACCCAGCACCTCGCTGCCCCCGTCACCGGCACGTCCGGCGCCGCTCCGGCCCACCAGACCGGCTGGTGGCAGGACGCGGTGATCTACCAGGTCTATCCGCGGAGCTTCGCCGACGGCAACGGCGACGGCATGGGCGACCTCACCGGTGTCCGCGGCAGACTCCCGTACCTCAGGGACCTCGGTGTGGACGCGGTCTGGCTCAGCCCGTTCTACGCCTCCCCGCAGGCCGACGCGGGCTACGACGTCGCCGACTACCGGGCCATCGACCCGATGTTCGGCACCCTGCCGGACGCCGACGCGCTGATCCGCGACGCCCACGACCTGGGCCTGCGGATCATCGTGGACCTGGTGCCCAACCACTCCTCGGACCGCCACGCGTGGTTCCGCCGCGCCCTGGCCGAGGGCCCCGGCTCCGCCCTGCGCGACCGCTACCACTTCCGCCCCGGCAAGGGCGAGAACGGCGAACTCCCGCCCAACGACTGGGAGTCCGTCTTCGGCGGCCCCGCCTGGACCCGGACCACCGACCCGGACGGCACCCCCGGCGACTGGTACCTCCACCTCTTCGCCCCCGAGCAGCCCGACTTCAACTGGGAACACCCGGCCGTCGCCGACGAGTTCCGCTCCATCCTGCGGTTCTGGCTCGACATGGGCGTCGACGGCTTCCGGGTCGACGTCGCCCACGGCCTGGTCAAGGCCGCCGGACTGCCCGACCTCGGCAGCCACGACCAGCTCAAGCTGCTCGGCAACGACGTCATGCCGTTCTTCGACCAGGACGGTGTCCACGCGATCTACCGCTCCTGGCGCACCATCCTCGACGAGTACCCCGGCGCCAGGATCCTCGTCGCCGAGGCGTGGACGCCCACCGTCGAGCGCACCGCCAACTACGTGCGCCCCGACGAGATGCACCAGGCGTTCAACTTCCAGTACCTCGGGACCGCCTGGGACGCCGCCGAGCTGCGCACCGTCATCGACGCCTCGCTCGACGCGATGCGCCCGGTCGGCGCCCCCACCACCTGGGTGCTCTCCAACCACGACGTGACCCGGCACGCCACCCGCTTCGCGAACCCGCCCGGCCTCGGCACCCAGATCCGCACCCCCGGCGACCGCGGACTCGGGCTGCGCCGCGCCCGCGCCGCCACCCTGCTGATGCTGGCCCTGCCCGGCTCCGCCTACGTCTACCAGGGCGAGGAGCTGGGCCTGCCCGACGTCACCGACCTGCCCGACGAGGTCCGCCAGGACCCGTCGTTCTTCCGCGCCGAGGGCCAGGACGGCTTCCGCGACGGCTGCCGGGTGCCGATCCCGTGGACCCGCGAGGGCAGCTCGTACGGCTTCGGTGACGGCGGCAGCTGGCTGCCCCAGCCCGACAGCTGGGGCGGGCTGAGCGTCGAGGCGCAGACCGGCGTGGCCGGCTCCACCCTGGAGCTCTACCGGGCCGCCATCGCCGCCCGCCGGGCCCACCCCGGCCTCGGCGCCGGGGACGCGGTCCAGTGGCAGGACGCCCCCGAGGGGCTGCTGGTCTTCGCGCGCCCCGGCTTCGTCTGCACCGTCAACACCACCGGCGCCCCGGTCCGCCTGGCGGCGCCCGGCAACGTCCTGCTGTCCAGTGCCCCGGTCGCCGTCGACGGCGACGCGATCGAGCTGCCCGCGGACACCACGGTGTGGTGGACGGTGTGACCGTCCCCCCGCCCCGGAGCGGCCCCCCGGCCGGCGGTGCGCCGAGACTCTCGGACATCGCCGGCCAGGCGGCGGTCAGCGAGGCGACCGTCAGCCGGGTGCTCAACGGGAAGCCGGGCGTCGCGGACCCCACCCGCCAGCGGGTGCTCGCGGCGCTCGACATCCTCGGCTACGAACGCCCCGTCCGGCTGCGCAGGCGCAGCGCCGGGCTGATCGGGCTGGTGACCCCCGAGCTCACCAACCCGATCTTCCCGGCGTTCGCGCAGGCCGTGGAGCAGATGCTCGCCGGACACGGCTACACCCCGGTGCTCTGCACCCAGCTTCCCGGCGGCGCCACCGAGGACGAGCTGGTCGAACAGCTCGTGGAGCGCGGCGTCGACGGGATCGTCTTCCTCTCCGGGCTGCACGCCGACCTGTCGGCCGACCCGGCCCGGTACGCCGCGCTCACCGACCGCGGCGTGCCGTTCGTCCTGATCAACGGCTACAACGACCGGATCAGCGCCCCGTTCGTCTCGCCCGACGACGCCGCGGCCGTGCGGATGGCGGTCGGGCACCTCGCCGACCTCGGGCACAGCCGGGTCGGGCTGGCGATCGGGCCGCAGCGCTACGTCCCCTCCCGCCGCAAGCGCGAGGGCTTCCTCGACGCCTCGGTGAGCCTGCTGGGCCTGGACCGCGCCGAGGCCGAACTGCTGGTCTGCCCCACGCTGTTCAGCGTCGAGGGCGGCCAGGTGGCGGCGGGCGCCCTGCTCGACCGAGGCTGTACGGGCATCGTCTGCGGCAGCGACCTGATGGCGCTGGGCGTGGTGCGCGCGGCCCGGGAGCGGGGGCTCGGGGTGCCGCGCGACGTGTCGGTGGTGGGCTTCGACGACTCGCAGCTGATCGCGTTCACCGACCCGCCGCTGACGACGGTGCGCCAGCCGGTGCAGGCGATGGCGGCGGCCGCGGTCGGCGCCCTGCTGGAGGAGATCGCCGGCAGCCCCGTGCAGCGCACGGAGTACGTGTTCCAGCCGGAGCTGGTGGTACGGGGATCTACGGCGGCGGCCCGGGGCGACTGAGAGCCTGCCGGGTGACCTTCGGCCGGCCGGAGGCGCCCGGCAGGCTCCGAGCCCCGACGCGACAGGAGAGGCACCGGGAGCCCCGGCCCTGACGGGCCGCAGCGGGGAGATGAACGGCTCCGGGTGCCTCTCTTGTGCGTGACCGGCCCGGCCGGCCGGGCGCGTGGGGGTCCGGGGTCGCCGGAACCCCCCGGCCGACCGGACCGGAGTCACAGGGAATGTAACAGTGCTGCAATGTCTTGCGTAAGTCCTTGCAAGGAGAAAACTGCTGTATTTCGTGGAAGTTAGCGGGATGTGTCCAAAGGGTTGACCGGAACCTGACGGACTCGTACGGTCATCGGCGCGGCAGGGTTTGCATTCTTGCTGCAAGAACCTTCAGGAGCCTTGGAGGCAGGGCGCGTTGCCGCGCGAGGCTGCACCGTCACCCGCATTTCCCCCCACAGCAGGAGGAAACATGGCACGCAGACCGCTGTCCGCGGTGCTCGCCCTGGCGGCCGGAGCCGCCGTCCTGGTGGCCCCCGCCGCCACCACCGCCCAGGCCGCCACCCCCGGGGAGAAGGACGTCACCGCCGTCCTCTTCGAGTGGAAATTCGACTCCGTGGCCAAGGCGTGCACGGACTCCCTCGGCCCGGCCGGCTACGGCTACGTACAGGTCTCACCGCCCCAGGAACACATCCAGGGCGGCCAGTGGTGGACCTCCTACCAGCCCGTCAGCTACAAGATCGCCGGACGCCTCGGCGACCGCTCCTCCTTCGCGGCGATGGTCAACACCTGCCACGCGGCGGGCGTCAAGGTCGTCGCCGACTCCGTCATCAACCACATGTCGGCCGGATCGGGCACCGGGACCGGCGGCTCCTCCTACACCAAGTACGACTACCCCGGCGTGTACTCCAAAGCCGACATGGACGACTGCACCGCGCAGATCTCCAACTACCAGGACCGCGCCAACGTCCAGAACTGCGAACTCGTCGGCCTCGCCGACCTGGACACTGGTGAGGAGTACGTACGCGGCCGGATCGCCGCCTATCTGAACGACCTGCTCTCCCTGGGCGTCGACGGCTTCCGCATCGACGCGGCCAAGCACATGCCCGCCGCCGACCTGGCCAACATCAAGTCCCGGCTGACCAGGCCCGACGCCTACTGGAAGCAGGAGGCGATCCACGGCGCCGGCGAGGCGGTCCAGCCCGACGAGTACACCGGAACCGGCGACGTCCAGGAGTTCCGCTACGCCCGCGGCCTCAAGCAGGTCCTCACCGGCGAGAAACTCGCGTACCTGAAGAACTACGGGGAGGGCTGGGGCTTCCTGCCCTCCTCGAAGGCCGCCGTCTTCGTCGACAACCACGACACCGAGCGCGGCGGCGACACCCTGAACTACAAGGACGGCGCGAACTACACCCTGGCCAGTGTCTTCATGCTGGCCTGGCCGTACGGATCGCCCGACGTCCACTCCGGCTACGAGTGGTCGGACAAGGACGCCGGCCCGCCCAACGGCGGCACGGTGAACGCCTGTTACAGCGACGGCTGGAAGTGCCAGCACGCCTGGCGCGAGATCTCCTCCATGGTCGGCTTCCGCAACGCCGCGCGCGGCCAGGCCGTCACCGACTGGTGGGACAACGGCGCCAACCAGATCGCCTTCGGCCGGGGCGCCAAGGCGTACGTCGCCATCAATCACGAGGGCTCCGCGCTGACCCGTACGTTCCAGAGCTCGCTGCCCGCCGGCGACTACTGCGACATCCAGTCCGGCAAGGGCGTCACGGTCGACGGCTCCGGCCGGTTCACCGCGACCCTGGCCGCCAACACCGCCCTGGCCCTCCAGGTGAACGCCCGCACCTGCTCCGGCGGGGGCACCACCGAACCGGGCACCGGCAGCTCCGGCGCCTCCTTCGGGGTGAACGCCACCACCCAGCTCGGCCAGAACATCTACGTCACCGGCGACCAGGGCGCCCTCGGCAACTGGAACACCGGCGCCGCCCTCAAGCTCGACCCGGCGGCGTACCCGGTCTGGAAGCTCGACGTGGCCCTGCCCGCGGGCACCACGTTCGCGTACAAGTACCTCCGCAAGGACGCGAACGGCAACGTCACCTGGGAGAGCGGCGCGAACCGCACCGCGACCGTCCCCGCCACCGGCAGGGTCACGCTGACCGGCGACGTCTGGCGCGGCTGACCGCCCGTACGCCGGTACGCGCCCACCGCACCGCACCGCCCCGCCCCCTCCGCGAAACGCGCCGGGGCGGGGCGGTCCCACAGTCGAACCCGCCCCCCCCGAGATCCCCGTACACGCACGCAAGGAGAACCGCCCCGTGTCCCGTTCCGCCCTCCGGAGAGGAGCCGTCGCCGCACTCTGCGCGGCGCTCCTCCCCGTCGTCCCGGCGGCGTCCGCCTCCGCCGCGCCGAGACCGCCGGCCCCGCCCTCGGACGCGAAGCTCGCCAAGGAGCCCGCCCGCCACGACCTGACGCGGGAGCAGTTCTACTTCGTCATGCCGGACCGGTTCGCCAACGGCGACCCGGCCAACGACCGGGGCGGGCTGACCGGCTCCCGCCTGGAGACCGGCTACGACCCCACGGACAAGGGCTTCTACCAGGGCGGCGACCTCAAGGGCCTCACCCGGCGCCTCGACTACATCAAGGGCCTCGGCACCACCGCCATCTGGCTCGCCCCGATCTTCAAGAACCGCCCCGTCCAAGGCACCGGCAAGGACGCCTCGGCCGGCTACCACGGTTACTGGATCACCGACTTCACCCGGGTCGACCCGCACTTCGGCACCAACGCCGACCTGACGAAGCTGATCGACAAGGCCCACGCCAAGGGCATGAAGGTCTTCTTCGACGTCATCACCAACCACACCGCCGACACCGTCGACTACGCCGAGAAGGCCTACGGCTACCGCCCCAAGGGCGCCTACCCCTACCTGGACCGGGACGGCCGCCCCTTCGACGACGCCAAGGGCATGGCGAAGGTGGACGCCGGCTCCTTCCCGTACACACCGGCCAACGCCGAGAACGCCGGGAGCAAGGTCCCCGCCTGGCTCAACGACCCCACGATGTACCACAACCGGGGCGACTCCACCTACGCCGGCGAGTCCACCACCTACGGCGACTTCTCCGGTCTCGACGACCTGTGGACCGAACGCCCCGAGGTCGTCTCCGGCATGGAGAAGATCTACGAGAAGTGGGTCCGCGACTTCGACATCGACGGATTCCGGATCGACACCGTCAAACACGTCGACCTGGACTTCTGGACCCAGTGGGCCACCGCCCTCGACACCTACGCGGCCAAGCGCGGCCGCGAGGACTTCTTCATGTTCGGCGAGGTCTACTCCTCCGACCCCGCCGTCACCTCCCCCTACGTCACCCGGGGCCGGCTCGACGCCACCCTCGACTTCCCGTTCCAGGAGGCCGCCCGCCAGTACGCCTCCCAGGGCGCCCCGGCGGGGAAGCTCGCCGCCGTCTTCGCCGACGACTACCGCTACACCACCGACAAGGCCAACGCCTACGAGCAGGTCACCTTCCTCGGCAACCACGACATGGGCCGCATCGGGACGTTCCTGAAGCAGGACAACCCGAAGGCCGACGACGCCGAACTCGTCGCCCGCGCGAAGCTCGCCAACGAGCTGATGTTCCTCGGGCGCGGCAACCCCGTCGTCTACTACGGCGACGAACAGGGCTTCACCGGCGCGGGTGGCGACAAGGACGCCCGGCAGACCATGTTCGCCTCGAGGACCGCCGACTACCTCGACGACGACCAGCTCGGCACCGACCGCACCCACGCCTCCGACGCGTACGACACCGGCCACCCGCTGTACCGGAACATCGCCGCGCTCTCCACGCTCACCCGGAACCACCCGGCCCTGCGCGACGGGGTCCAGACCGAGCGGTACGCCGAGGGCTCCGTGTACGCCTTCTCCCGCACCGACCCCGCCAAGCCGTACGAGTACCTGGTCGCCGCCAACAACGGCACCGCCCCGCGCACCGTCGAACTGCCCACCGGCACGGCGGACACGGACTTCCGCACCCTGTACGGCGGCTCCGGCACCCTCCGCAGCGGCGCCGACAGGAAGCTCACCGTCACCGTCCCCGCCCTCTCCAGCGTCGTGCTCCGCGCCGACCGGCCCCTGGACACCCCCGCCACCAGGCCCTCGGTCACCCTGAAGGCCCCGGCCGCCGGAGCCACCGGCACCGTCGAGATCTCCGCCGACGCGGACGGCGGCGGGCTCGACCGCGTCGTCTTCGCCGCCCAGACCGGCAACGGCAGGTGGACCACCCTCGGCTCCGCCGACCACGCCCCGTACAAGGTCACCCAGCACCTCGACGCCACCGTGAAGGCCGGTACGCCGCTGCGCTACAAGGCCGTCGTCGTCGACCGCGCCGGCCGCACCGCGAGCGCCCTCGCCGCCACCACCGCCGGAGCGGCCCCCGCCGAACCGAAGCCGGTGGCCGTCGAACGCGACTACGCCGTCGTCCACTACCGGCGCGCCGACGGCGACTACGACGGCTGGAAGCTCCGCTCCGGGGATACCACCGCCGCCTTCACCGGCCGCGACGCCTACGGCGCCTTCGCCTGGATCAAGCTCGACGAGGGCGCGGCCGACCTCCCGTACACCGTCGAGAGGAACGGCACCGCCGACGGGCCGCAGCGCACCGTCGACCTCGCGCGCACCGGCGAGGTCTGGATCGAACAGGGCAAGGACGGCCAGGCCGACGAGGCCCCCGACGGCGCCCGACCGCCGCAGGACACCACCAAGGCCGTGCTGCACTACTACCGGCCCGACGGCGACTACGACGGCTGGGGCCTGCACACCTGGACCGGCGCCAAGAACCCCACCGACTGGGCGAAGCCGCTCCAGCCGGTGGAGCGGGACGCCTCCGGCGTCACCTTCGAGGTGCCACTGACCGAGGGCGCCACCTCGCTCTCCTACATCCTGCACAAGGGCGACGAGAAGGACCTCCCCAGCGACCAGTCCCTCGACCTCACCACCTACGGCCACGAGGTCTGGCTGCTCGGCGCCACCCCCGGCTACCTGCTGCCCCAGACCGGCGGCGTCCCCGCCCCCGACCTCTCCAAGGCCGAGGCGCAGTGGATCGACGCCTCCACCGTCGTCTGGAAGGTCACGCCCACCGGCGCCACCAGCCAGCAGCTCGTCTACGCCAAGGACGGCGCCCTCACCGTCGTCGACGGGGCGCTGAGCGACGAGGGGCAGTGGCTCCGGCTCACCCCCGCCGCGCTCACCGACGCGCAGAAGGCGAAGTACCCGCACCTCAAGGACCATCCGGCGTTCACCGTCGACCCCCGCGACCGGGGCCGGGTCCGCGAGGCACTGCGCGGCCAGCTCATCGCCACCCAGCGCGCCGCCAACGGCGCCCTGCTCGCCGCCACCGGGGTACAGAGCGCCGGCGCCCTCGACGACCTGTACGGGAAGAACGCGGCCGGCGCCGCACTCGGCCCGGTCTTCGACGCCAAGGGCCGCCCCACCCTCTCCGTCTGGGCCCCCACCGCCCGCACCGTCGCCCTCGAACTCGACGGCCGCCGCGTCCCGATGGACCGCGACGACCGCACCGGCGTCTGGTCCGCCACCGGCACCAGGGGCTGGACCGGAAAGCCCTACCGCTACGTCGTCGACGTCTGGGCGCCCACCGTCCGGAAGTTCGTCACCAACAAGGTCACCGACCCCTACTCCACCGCGCTGACCACCGATTCCGCCCGCAGCCTCGTCGTCGACCTCGACGACCCACAGCTCGCCCCCGCCGGCTGGTCCGGACTGAGGAAGCCCGCCGCCACCCCGCTGCGCGACGCGCAGATCCAGGAACTGCACATCCGTGACTTCTCGATCGCGGACCGCACCTCGAAGCACCCCGGCGAGTACCTCGCCTTCACCGACACCCGCTCCGACGGGATGAAGCACCTCAAGAAGCTCGCCGACGCCGGAACGGACTACGTCCACCTGCTGCCCGCCTTCGACATCGGGACGATCCCCGAGAAGAAGTCCGCACAGCAGCGGCCCGCCTGCGACCTCTCCGTCCACGCCCCCGACTCCGAGGAGCAGCAGGCCTGCGTGGCGAAGGCCGCCGCGAAGGACGGCTTCAACTGGGGCTACGACCCGCTCCACTACACCGTCCCCGAGGGCTCCTACGCCTCCGACCCGGACGGCACCCGGCGCACCGTCGAGTTCCGGCGGATGGTCCAGGGCCTCAACGGCACCGGGCTGCGCACCGTCATGGACGTCGTCTACAACCACACCGTCGCCGCCGGCCAGGACGACAAGTCCGTACTCGACCGGATCGTGCCCGGCTACTACCAGCGGCTCCTGGAGGACGGCACCGTCGCCACCTCCACCTGCTGCGCCAACACCGCCCCCGAACACACCATGATGGGCAAGCTCGTCGTGGACTCGGTCGTCACCTGGGCCAAGGAGTACAAGGTCGACGGCTTCCGCTTCGACCTGATGGGCCACCACCCCAAGGCCAACATCCTCGCCGTCCGCAAGGCGCTCGACGCGCTCACCGTGGCGAAGGACGGCGTCGACGGGAAGAAGATCATCCTCTACGGGGAGGGCTGGAACTTCGGCGAGATCGCCGACGACGCCCGCTTCGTCCAGGCCACCCAGAAGAACATGGCCGGCACCGGCATCGCGACCTTCTCCGACCGGGCCCGCGACGCCGTGCGCGGCGGCAGCCCCTTCGACGAGGACCCGCGCGTCCAGGGCTTCGCCAGCGGCCTCTACACCGACCCCAACACCTCGCCCGCCAACGGCACCGCGGCCGAGCAGAAGGCCCGGCTGCTGCACTACCAGGACCTGATCAAGGTCGGCCTCACCGGCAACCTCGCCGACTACACCTTCACCGACACCTCCGGCCGCACCGTCAAGGGCTCCGAGGTCGACTACAACGGCGCCCCCGCCGGATACGCGGAGGCCCCCGGCGACGCCCTCGCCTACGTGGACGCCCACGACAACGAGTCGCTCTACGACACGCTCGCCTTCAAGCTCCCCGCGGGCACCCCGGCCGCCGACCGGGCCCGCGCGCAGGTCCTGGCGATGGCCACCGCCGCCCTCTCGCAGGGTCCCGCGCTCTCCCAGGCCGGCACCGACCTGCTGCGCTCCAAGTCCCTGGACCGCAACTCCTACGACAGCGGCGACTGGTTCAACGCCCTGCACTGGGACTGCCGTGACGGCAACGGCTTCGGCCGGGGGCTGCCCCCGGCCGCCGACAACGCCGACAAGTGGTCCTACGCCAAGCCGCTGCTGGCCGACCCGGCGCTCCGGCCCGGCTGCGCCCAGATCGACGGGGCGTCCGCCGCCTACCGGGACCTGCTCACCATCCGCGCCACGGAGAAGGACTTCTCCCTCGCCACCGCCGGGCAGGTGCGCTCGGCGCTCTCCTTCCCGCTCTCCGGCAAGGACGAGACTCCCGGCGTGATCACCATGCGGCTCGGGAAGCTGGTCGTCGTCCTCAACGCGGCCCCCGGCACCACGACCCAGACGGTCCCCGCCCTGGCAGGCCACGCGTACGCACTCCACCCGGTCCAGGCGAAAGGCGCGGATACTACCGTCAAGAAGTCACGATATGAGCAGAGTTCGGGAAGTTTCACCGTTCCGGGTCGTACGGCGGCGGTGTTCTCCCTGAAGTAGGCCAGGACGGCGCTACCTTGGGGGAGCAGTCGTCGGGAATGCCGTAGTACCGCACCCCGGCGCACGTCCTCCCACCCCCGGCCGGTCCCGGCCCCTCCCCGCTGCATCGGGCGTCCCCCACACGCCCGAGCCGCACCGGGGCAGGGGACGGGGCCGGCCGGTCCACCTGTTTCGGCGACGGTGACCATGGCGAGCAACATCCCCGAGGAGAACAGCAGCTTTGTCGGACGGAAAGTGGAGCTCGCCAGGCTGGAACACACCCTCGCCACGCACCGGCTGACCACGCTCACCGGCCCCGGCGGCGTCGGCAAGACCCGGCTCGCCGTCCGCGCGGCCCGGCAGGCGGCGGCGTCCCACCGCGACGGCGCCTGGTGGGCCGACCTGTCACCGCTCCACGACGACGGACTGCTCATCGCCACCGTCTCCGACGCGGTCGGGCTCTCCGACCACACGCTGCGTATGCCCATCGACGCCCTGTGCGAATGGCTCGTCGACAAGGAACTGCTGCTCGTCCTCGACTCCTGCGAGCACCTGCGCCCCGCCTGCGCCCATCTGCTCGGCGAGATCCTCACCACCTCGCCCGGCCTCACCGTGCTCACCACCAGCAGGGAACCCCTCGGCATCAAGGGCGAGCAGACCGTGGAGGTCGGCCCGCTCCCCGTGGAGGGCACGGCCGACGCGCTGGCCCTCTTCCGGGACCGGGCCACCGCCTCCGCCCCCCGGCTCTCGCTGGACGAGCCGGGCGACGCGGAGGCCGCCACCGAGATCTGCCGCCGCCTCGAAGGCATGCCGCTCGCCATCGAACTGGCCGCCGGGGCGCTGGGCCGGGAGACCGTCGAACAGGTCGCCGCCCGGATCAGGTCCCGCTTCGACGTACCGGCCGACGACTCGCTCTGGCCGCCGCGCCACCGCGCCCTGCGCACCGCCATCGGCTGGAGCCACGAACTGTGCGCCCCGCTCGAACGGCTGCTCTGGGCCCGGCTCACCGTCCTGCGCGGCCCCTTCGACGAGGCCACCGCCCGCAAGGTCTGCGCCGGGGGACCGCTCACCCCGGACGGTGTGACCCGGGCCCTGGACGGCCTGGTCGCCAAGTCCGTCGTCCAACGGGACGGCGCCCGCCACCGGATGCTCGACACCATCCGCGAGTACGGCCGGATGTGGCTCGCCGAACTCCGCGAGGAACGCGCCGCCGCCGACCGGCACGCCGCCTGCTTCCTCGGCCTGGCCCGCGACGCCCACGCCGGCTGGACCGGCGACGACCAGATCAGCTGGTACCACCGGATCGCCGAGGCCCACGCCGACCTCTGCGCCGCCCTCGACCACCTGCTGGCCCACGACACCGCGGCCGCCCAGGAGATGGCCGGGCGGATCGGCTTCTTCTGGTGCTGCTGCGGCCACCTCCCGCAGACCCGCGACTACGCCCGGCGCGCCCTGGACGCCGGGCCCATCGTGGGCCCGCACCGCACCCGCGTCCTCTGGGTCCTCGGCATGACCCTGATGCTCCAGGGCGACTACGCGGCCGCCCGCCGACTGGGCCGCCAGTGCACCAGGGAGGCCGAGCGGGACGGCACCGCCGAGGGCATCCTCGCCGCCGCCTACCTCCGCGGCTTCACCGACCTGATGACCGGCCGCCCCGAGGCCGGTCTGCGCGAGGTCGCCCGGGTGCTGCACACGGCCGGGACCGACACCCCGCTGGAGCGCGCCTACCGGCTGCGGTGCCGCCTCATCACCGTCTTCGCGCTGACCGGCCTCGGCCGGCTCGACGAGGCGGCCGAGGCGGCGGCGGTGCTCCGGGCCGCCTGTGAGGCCCTGGACGAGTGCTGGACCCGCAGCTACGTCGACTACCAGCTCGCCCTGATCGCCCTGATGCGCGGCGACGCCGAGGAGTCCGCCGCCCACGCCCGCGCCATGCTGGCCGGCAAGCACCGCATGCGCGACCGCTTCGGCATCGCGCTGGGCCTGGACGTCCTGGCCGCGGCCATCGCCGCCCAGGGCGCCGGGGCCCGCGCCGCCCGGGTCTACGGCACCGGCCAGGTGTACTGGCGCATGGTCGGCCAGCCGCAGCGCGGCACGCCGGAGCTGGGCCCGCTCCGCGAGGCGTGCGAGCGCCAGGCCCGCGCGGCCGTCGGCGACGCCGCGTACCAGCGGGCCTTCGAGCGGGGGCGACGGGACAACGCGGAGGTGGGCCTGGCCGCCGCCCTCCAGGGCGAACTGCTCCTTTAGCGACGGGGACCGGCCCTACGGCACCCGCTGCGCCACCACCGCCGGCGCGGCGGGCGCCAGCACGGACAGCCGCTCCAGCAGCTCCCCGAACGGCCCGTCCGGGGGCTCCTGTCCGAGCACCCGCAGGACGACCCCGGCCGTCTCCGGGTCGTACGCGGCGCTCACCGCGGCCAGCGCCGCGAAGTCGTGCACCAGTTGGCGCTCCAGCTCGGCGCGGGGGATCTTCCGTCCGTCCAGCCAGATCAGCGCCGTCGACTCGGCCAGCGACACCCAGGAGCGCACCACCAGCTCCAGCCGGGCCGGCGGGTGCGTGACGCCCAGGTGGTCCAGGATCTGCGTACAGGCCGCCTGCCGCACCCCGTCGATCATGGCGTTCGCCGCCGAGGACCCCGCCGCCGGACCGCCGCGCATCAGCGCCGAGAAACCGGGGCCGTGCTCGTCGACGAAGTCGAAGAACCGCTCCATCACCCGCAGCAGCCGCGCCCCGAGCGGACCCTCCCGGGGCTCCACGAACCGGGCCGCCAACTCGTCGGCGGCCCGTCGCAGCGCGGCCTCGTACAGGCTCTGCTTCCCGGGGAAGTAGTGGTAGACCAGCGGCCGGGAGATCCCCGCGGCCGCCGCGATCTCATCGATCGACACCTCGTCCGGGGCGCGGTGACTGAACAACTCCAGCGCGACGCCGATCAATTGCTGTCTGCGCTCCTCGACGCCCATTCTGCGGCGCACCCCGGTCGTCATGGAGCACAGCGTACCGAGTGGGAGACCAGGTCAGCGGCGTCGGGACCGCTCACAGATCCAGCACCAGCCGCGGCCCCCGGCAGCGCGACACGCAGATCAGCATCGCCTCCGCGCGCTCGGAATCCGTCAGGAGCTCGTCGCGGTGGTCGACCTCGCCCTCCACCACCCGCTGCCGGCAGGTGCCGCAGAAGCCCTGCTCGCAGGAGTACGGGACGTACGGCACCTCCTTGCGCACCGCGGCCAGTACCGAACGGTCCGCCGGGATGTGGACCGTACGGCCCGAGCGGCGCAGCTCCACCTCGAAGGCCGTGGCGTCCGCCGACGGGCCGGCCGCGGCCGCGAACCGCTCCAGGTGCAGGGTGCGTCCGTCCGGCAGGGCGGCGGCGACCGCGTCCATCAGGGGCTCCGGGCCGCAGCAGTACACGGCCGTCCCCGGTGCCGTGTCCGCCAGGGCCGCGGCGGTGTCCGGGCGGCCCGCCTCGTCCTCGGGGACCACCGTCACCCGGCCGCCACCCGCGTCCAGCCGCTCGATCTCGTCCAGGAACGGCATGGAGGCACGGGACCGGCCCCCGTACAGCAGCCGCCAGTCGGTGCCGGCGGCGGCCAGTGCCCGCAGCATCGGCAGCACCGGGGTGATCCCGATGCCGCCCACGACGAACAGATGGGCGGGCGCCCCGGTCAGCGGGAAGCGGTTGCGCGGCTCGCGGACCTCCACCTCCTCGCCCTCCCGGAGCCGTTCGTGCACCTCGCGGGAGCCGCCCCGGCCGTCCTCCACCAGCCGGGTCGCGATGGTGTACGTGTCGGGCTCGGCCGGATCGCCGCAGAGCGAGTACTGCCGGACCAGACCGGAGGGCAGCAGCAGATCGAGATGGGCGCCGGGCTGCCAGGCGGGCAGCCCCGTGCCCTTGAGGCGGAGCTGGACGACCCCCTCGGCCGGGGTGGTCCGCTCGGTGACCAGCACCCGCCAGGTGGTCGTGGTACGCCGCTCGGCATGGCCCGAGACCGGCTCCTCCAGGGCGGGCAGCGGCCACAGCGGGGAGTGCTGGATGCGGCGGCGCAGGGCGCGCCGGGCCAGCAGGGCGGCGCCCGCGACCAGGACGACGGTGCGCAGGCGGGGCCGGGACGGTGACATGGTCAGCGGGCTCCCGTCGTACGGGCCTCGGCGGCGGTGGCCGCGGGCGAGTGGGCGAGGTAGTCGACGGCCTGGGCGGTGCTGCCCTCCTGCGAGGGGTGGTAGCCGCGGCTCAGATAGCGGGGGACCGAGCGCAGCAGGTCGCCGGTGGCGGGCAGGGTGCCGCGCCTGCCGCTCACGTAGAACTCCTTGAACGAGCCCTTGCCGTTCAGCAGGGTCGGGTCGTTCTCCATGAAGAAGCGGATGCCGCGCTGCCAGAGGAAGACCAGCGCGCTGAACGCCGTGGCCCAGGTGCGGGCCCGCCGCCGGTAGCCGCCGTCGACGTGCATGAACACCTCGAAGGCGACCGAGCGGTGCTCGACCTCCTCCGCGCCGTGCCAGCGCAGCAGGTCCAGCATCATCGGGTCGGCGCCCCGCCGGTCCAGCTCCTCGGCGTTCAGCACCCAGTCGCCGAGGAAGGCGGTGTAGTGCTCGATCGCCGCTATCAGCGCCACCCGCTCCATCAGCCACCAGGTGCGCGCCCGCCCCGGCGGCAGCGTCCGGTCGCCGAGCAGCTTCTCGAAGAACCAGTCGACCTGCGCGGTGTACGGGGTCGGGTCGAGCCCCAGCTCCTTCAGCCGGGGCAGGACGTCGTCGTGCGCCTGGGAGTGCACGGCCTCCTGGCCGATGAAGCCGATGACGTCCTGGCGCAGCCGTTCGTCGTGGATGTACGGCAGCACCTGCCGGTACACGTGGATGAACCAGCGTTCCCCGGCGGGCAGCAGGAGATGGAGCACATTGATGGTGTGCGTGGTGAACGGATCGCCCGGCACCCAGTGCAGGGGCGTCTTCTCCCAGGAGAAGGAGACCTGACGGGCCTTGAGCGGAATCCGCTCCGACGTGACCGGCGCCGGCTGCGTGTTAGACATGGTGTCAATGTACTGAGAGGTAGGCCCCAGGACCAGGGGCGTGCGGCGAATTCCCAGCACCCGCCCGGCCCCGCCCCGAACCGCCCTTCACCGCAGCCCGCCGACCCGACTCCCGTCCGCCAGAGTCCCGTTCAGCCGCGCCCGGTCGCCCGCCCGGGCCGGCACCGCGAGGAGCCGACCGCCCGACCGCCCCACCACCCCGCCCGAGGCCGCCAGCGAGGCGAACTGCTCGCTGCCCGCGGCCAGCACGTACCAGCCGCCGTCCCGCGACCGCCACAACACCCCCGCCAGCACCCGCGGATCACGCGCCCCGCAGGCCGGGGTGGAATCGGCGTGGGCCGCGACCACCCCGGGCGGGCCGCCCGTCGCCGAGGCGGGCGCGGCCGGGGCCTGGAACTGGGCGAGGACCCGGCTCCCGGCACCCCGCCAGGTCTCGGCCCGGGTGCAGAACCAGCGCGCCGTCCCATTGCCCTCGGGCAGCCGCTGCTCGGCGAAGCGCCAGGAGTTCACCGTCCGCACCCCGAGCCGGCGCAGCGACGGCAGCAGGCAGGCGGTCCGCGCCCAGCCGTCCCGCTCCGCCCGCCCGGCGACGTCGTGCGGCGCGTACGGCGGGCCCGAGGTGAGCAGGGCCGGGGTCGGCTCCCCGAGGTCCGTCAGCAGCCGGGCGGCCCGCCCGTCGCGCAGCTCGACGGCCGGCCAGGACCGGCAGCCGTGCGTGCCGTCGGGGGCGGCCAGGGCACCGGTCACCCCGTCGGCCCGATGCCCCAGCGGGCGCGGGGCGGTGTCCGGCGCCAGCAGGTCCCGCACCCGCACCGCGGTCACCCAGGGCGCGGTGAGGTAGCGGACCCGGCCGCCGGACCGTGCCAGGACCAGGGCGGAGGCCGACGCCCGGTCCGCACCGTCGACCCGGGCGAAGTCCAGCGCGGCGCCCCGCGCCCGGCCCGGCCCGCGGGACTCGGTGTACCGCACCACGCGCAGCCCGTCGTGGAAGAGCACCACCGACGCCCGGTCCACCCCGCCCGCGTACAGCAGTTGTGGCGCGCCCATCGGCGGACCGGCCGGGGTGCCCGGGGCCGCCGAGACCCGCACCGGCCCGCCCGGCCGGGACCAGGCGGCGAGCGCCCGGCGCAGCAGCCGGGCGTCCCGCACCCGGTCGCCCCGGGTGGGCCAGGCGGTGAAGTCGGTCCGCGGCGAGCGCCGCCAGGACGCCCCCTCCACCCGGTCCAGCCGCCCCGGGTCCAGGGCCTCGGCCGCGGCGGCCGCCCGGGGATCGGGCGCCCGGCCCCGCTCCGGTACCCGGCCCGCCGGACCCAGCAGCGCCCCGCACACCAGCACCGCCGCCCCGGCCGCCAGAGCCGCCTTCCCGTACCGGCGGCGGCGCTCCAGGTCCGGCGGCCGGGCCCGGAGCGAGCAGGGGTCGAACTCCGGGGAGCGCAGGAGCGCGTACGGCGCCGGGACCGCCTCCGCCTCGGCGAGCGCCGCGTGCGGATCGGCGACCCCGGCCGCCGCGAGCACCCGCCGCACCTCCGCGTCGGCCAGCCCCTCCAGGCCGCGCAGGGCGTGGGCGGCGCGGCCCGGCCCGGAGAGCGCGGCCAGCGCGTTCTCCAGGGCGAGCCCGTCCGCCCCGCCCGCGTGCGGCAGCAGCCGCAGCCCCCACACCAGCGGGAGGAACGACGGAAGCCGGACGCGCCCGGCACGGCGCGGCCGCCCCGCCTCCAGGGCCGCCCGCAGCAGCCGCAGCCGGGCCCGCGCGTACGAGGGATCGGGCGCGGGATCCGCCCGGAGCGGCCCGGTCTCCGGTGCCGCCCGGCGGCGCGGCAGCAGACAGCGCTGGGCCAGCGCGTGCGCCGTCAGGACCCGGCGGTGTGCGTCCGGGCCGGGCGGCAGCACGAGGTAGCCGAGCCGGACCAGCCGCGCGTAGTGCTCGACGGGTGCCGGGGAGGGTACTTCGGGCAACGGGGACACGTTCAGCAGAACGAGCGAATCGTGCGATGGTCACCCCAGCGCGCGCCCCGGCCCCGGCCCGCCGGGCGCGGCTACCCCAGGCGCCAGGAGCTGAACTCGGCCATGCCGCGCAGTCCGCTGCCTCCGTTCGTCGCGGTCATGAAGAACCCGACGTCCTGGACCGCCGACGTGCCCGGCACCGTCACCGTGCCCACCTCCTGCCAGACCGTCCCGCCGTCGGTGGAGCAGGCGGCCGTGCACGCGCTCCCCGACCGGGTCAGCCGCAGCAGCACCGGGGCCTTGATCCCGGTGATCCGCCGGTAGGCGTCCAGGGTGCCGTCGCCGGTGGTGTCGTACGAGAACACCACCCCGTTGGACGGGGTCACCGCCAGGTTCAGGAAGCCGCCGGAGCCCTGCGTGGCCAGGGCGTTGCGGACCACGAGCCCGGCCCGCGCCCAGCCCCCGGTGTTCTGCTGGGCGTCGACCCGTACCGTCGCCTCCGCCCCGTCCGCCCAGGCCCCGGCCCGGTACGCGGTGCCGAACTGGCTGGTGCCCTTCCACAGGTCCTGGCCCGCCCCGTCGACGGCGTACCGCCCGTCCAGCTCGCCGAAGACCGCCGCGTTCGAGGTGTACGTGCGCCAGCCCGGCCCCAGCGGCGCCGCCAGGTACACCGCGCCGCGCCGCACCTCGGTCACCCGCTCCCCGCCGAGCGGCCCGTACGAGGTGGCCAGTTCGTACGGCATCGGCCGCAGCGGCGCCGTCAGCGGCTCGGACGGGGCGGTGACCCGCCAGCCCACCGAACCGGAGCCGCCCGCCGCGACCCCGTCGAGCGAGGTGGCGCCCGTCGGGACGGCGGCCGGGCCGGTCAGCGTGAAGTCGACCCGGCCGGTGGCCCGCAGCCCGTTCAGGTTGCGGAAGACGGCACGCACCGCGCCGGTGCTGCCCGGGGTGAACGTCACCGGCTCGGCCGTGACCGTGACACCGCCCTGGTACGGGGCGGTGGACAGCGTCTCGAAGACCCGCCGGGCGGTGCGGTACGCGTCGCCGGTCGGCCGCACCGGGAGGCGGTCCGTCCGGCGGGTCCACTCCTCCTCGCCCGGGTACCAGTCGAACGCCTTCGCCACCCGGCCCTCCGCGAGGGCGTCCGTCAGCTCGTCCAAGTACGCCTGCCACTGCGGGAGATGGACCTCGGCCAGCAGCCCGTGCCAGTCCCGGTTGGCGTAGTTGCTCAGAGCGTCGGCGGCCGCCCGGTCCGCCCAGGTGGTGATCAGGGTGCGCGCCGTCCACTCCAGCCGCACCGCCTCCGCCGGACTCGTCGCCAGCCGCCGCGCGTCCTCCAGCCACGGCCCCAGCAGGAACGAGCGGTGACAGCCCGCCACCGCGTCCGCCAGCCGCATCAGCCTCAGCCAGAGCGCGGCGAGCACCCGGAACCTGTCCACGTCCCCGTCGTCCCACGCCGCCCGCAACCGGGGCAGCAGGGTGCGGGACCGGTTGGCGAGCGCCTGCCGGGCCAGATCGGTCAGGTCGTGGCGGTAGCCGTCCGATGCGCGCAGCGCCGGGCGGACGTCGAGGAGCGCCGCGAACGCCCGGTCGAAGCCGGCCGGGTCGAAGGCGGTGTTCACCGAGGCGGCGATGTTCGGCCGCCGGGAGAAGAGCGAGTCGACGGGGCGGCCGTCGGTGCTCGTCAGCCGGTACGCGGTGGCGGCCAGCGCCGCGAACGCCGTCTCGGCCGCCCGGTCCCGCCCGCCGTACCGGAACGCCGGATACGCCCGGAACCACGCCTCCCGGTCCACCTTCTCCGTCCGCCAGGCCAGCTCGCCGAAGAGCTCGAAGGCCGCCGGGTCGCGCTCGGTGGCCTCCGGCATGTACGCGGTGCCCGCGAGCGCGCTGCCCGGCTTGTCGCGCCAGACGGTGAACTTCTCCGTCCAGCGGTCGGTGTTGGCGCCGATCGTCGTGCGGCCGCCGAAGTTCGGGATGGTGCCGAAGGCGTACGGGGCCCCGCCCCAGTCCCGCTCCCGGTCGGTGACGGTGTCCAGGTCGGAGAGGCCGTCCACGATCAGCAGCCGGTCGGTGTCGACCGCCTCCAGCAGCGCGGGCCGGGGGTTGGCCTGCCAGCCGAGGATCACCCAGGTCGCCCCGGGGTGCGCCGTGCGCAGCGCCGTCTCCACGGCGCGGGCGGCGTCCGGCACCGGGACGTCCCCGGCGGTGCCGCCCTCGTGCAGCAGATCCATCTTGAAGTGGGCCGCCGGCCCGAACAGCTCCTCCTGGTGCCGGTAGAAGGCGGCGGCCACCTCCGCGAAGACGGGGCTGCGCGGGTCGAGCCAGTCCGGCCGGCGCAGCCCGTTCCAGGTGCCCTGGGGCACCACCCGGGCCCCCGGGTTCCGCGCGGGGAAGCCGTCCGGGACCGTGCCGAAGTAGCCCGGGAGCACCGGCGCCATGCCCAGCTCCCGCATCCGGTCGCAGACCCGCCGCCCCAGCTCCGCCCGGCGCCCGACGAGTTCCGGGCCGAGCGGTCCGCCGTAGCCGCTCATGTTCTGGAGCAGCCACCACGGCTGGTGGGAGGGGGCGGGCAGCCAGGCGCGGGCCTCGGCGTCGCTGTAGCCGAAGTCCTGGAGCAGCCGGTGGTAGACGGCCTCCTGCCCAGCGGTGACCAGCACCTCGTTGCAGCCGTGCAGGGCGAGCACGTCGATCATCCGCTCCCAGCGCGGCCAGTCGGCGTACGGGGCGGTGTACCCGTCGTGGGTGTCGTTGAGCGCGAACCGGTGCGGGACGGTCGCCGAACGCTCCACGGGGGTGCGGGGCGCGGGCAGTCGCCGGGGCAGCCCGGCGGTGTTGCTCCCGGCCCAGGAGACGACCGCGTCACAGCTGTACTTGAGGTACCAGTGCGCCCCGGTCAGGGCCGCCGCCGGAGTGGTCGCCGCGATCTCGATCCGCCCGGTGGCGCCGGTGACCCGGAAGCGGTCCGGCACGCCGCCGCCCCGGGGCAGGGCACGGAGCCGGAACTGGTCCGCGTGGTCCGGCAGCAGCCGGCGCAGCGCCGTCCCCGCCGCCGCCAGGTCCCCGGCCGCGGCGGCCGGTGCGGCGTACGCGGGGGAGGGCACGGCCCCGAGCGCGGCGGCGGCGCCGGCGGCCCCCGCGGCGCCCAGCAGGGCGCGCCGCGTCGGCCGGGCGGGCCCGGAGGCGGGGGAGGAGCTGAAGGGCAGGGAGGGTTCCGTCATGATCCGCACTCCTCGGCGTCGTTCATGGTGGCGCATGCGACAACAGGTGCGTGCGCAGCGCACGTTAACGACGGGTGGAGGGACGGGCAACGGCGCGTCCGGCGGGGTCGTGCCGATCCAGCCGTTCGGCCGCACGGAGCCGTACCGGACGGCCCCGGGCGGCCGCCCCGGAGGTGTCCCCGCTCAGCCCCGGTCCAGATAGGCGAGGACCGCGAGGACGCGGCGGTTGTCGTCGTCGGAGGGCGGCAGGTCGAGCTTGGCGAAGATGTTGGAGGTGTGCTTGGCCACCGCCCGTTCGGTCACCACCAGTTGCGAGGCGATCGCCGTGTTGGAACGGCCCTGTGCCATCAGCTCCATGACTTCCAGTTCGCGCGGGGTGAGCCGGCTCATCGGCGCGTCGTTGGAGCGCCGGGTCAGCAGCTGGGAGATCACCTGCGGGTCCATCGCGGTGCCGCCCGCCGCGACCCGGCGCACCGCGTCCACGAACTGGCCGGCGTCGAAGACCCGGTCCTTGAGCAGATAGCCGATGCCCCCGTCGCCGTCCGCCAGCAGCTCGCGCGCGTACAACTGCTCCACGTGCTGCGAGAGCACCAGCACCGGCAGCCCCGGCTTCGCCCGCCGGGCCGCCAGCGCGCACTGGAGGCCCTCGTCCGTGTGCGACGGCGGCAGCCGTACGTCGACGATCGCGACGTCCGGCGCCGACTCGGCGAAGGCCCGGGTCAGTTCGGGCCCGGTCTCGACGGCGGCGGCGATCTCGAAGTCGTACGCCTCGAGGAGCCGGACCAGCCCGTCGCGGAGCAGGAAGAGGTCTTCCGCTAGGACAACTCGCAAGGAATCTCCATGGTCACCATGGTGGGGCCGCCGACCGGACTGCTGACGGCCATGACGCCGTCGAATGTACCGAGTCTGCGTTCGATTCCGCTCAGTCCCGAACCACCCCCGACCACCGCACCGCCCCGCCCGTTGTCGATCACGGTGATCCGCAGCGCGGAGTCGGTGTGGCGGATGTCGACCTGGACCCGGTCCGCCCCCGAGTGCTTGGCGGCGTTGGTCAGCGCCTCGCTCACCGCGAAGTACGCCGCCGACTCGACCGCCGCGTCCGCCCGCCCGGCCAGCTCCGCCCCGACCTCCGAGTCGAACGGCATCCGCAGCGCCAACGCCCGTACCGCGTCCCCCAGTCCGCGCTCGGCCAGGACCGGCGGATGGATGCCCCGGACCAGGTCGCGCAGCTCGGCCAGCGCCTCGGCGGACGACTCCCGGGCCATCGCCAGGACCTTCTTCGCCTGCTGCGGGTCCTTCTCGATCAGCGCCTCCACCGCCCCCAGGCTCATGCCCATCGCGACCAGCCGGGCCTGGGCGCCGTCGTGCAGATCGCGCTCGATGCGCCGCAGTTCGAGGGCGGCGGTGTCCACCGCCTCGTGCCGGGTCTCGGTCAGCCGGTCGATGCGCCGGGCCAGCTCCTCCTGCGGGGTGGGGGCCAGGACGGAGCGGGCGAGCAGGAAGTGCGCCCGCAGCAGCCGCTCGTTCACCAGCACCCCGACCCCGAACAGCGCCAGGCCGAGCCCGGCGGCGGCCAGCCCGGTCGCCTGGTCGGAGACCGGGACGAAGCCGTACCAGTAGCGGTCGTCGGTGAAGACCCGCCACAGCCCCGCCGCCAGGACGAAGCCCTCCAGCGGGTAGAGGACCAGCCCGGCGGCCAGCGTCGACACCAGATAGCCGGCCGTCGAGTCGACCAGCAGCCACCGCAGGTCCCGCCAGGTCGCCGGGTCCTTCAGCAGCAGCCCGGTCCGCCGCCCCTGGCCGAGGAGACCTTTGCGCAGGTCCTCGGGGAAGGGGCGGTACGGGATCGGGATGCGCACCCCGGCCCAGTCCGCCGCGAGGAGCCGCCGCCGGTTGGCGTGCCTGCGGACCAGTTCCAGCACACCGGGGGTGGTGAACAGCCCGACGCCCAGCGGGACGGCCGCGATCGACAGCGTCGCCCACACCAGCAGGGTCAGCGAGCCGACCAGCGCCGCCAGCGACAGCACGAACCCCCGCCAGGCGGCCCGTACCGAGCCGCGTATCCGTCGCCCTGCCGCTGCCATGCCGGTACGTCCCCCCTCGCCGGGCCCCGGTCCGGGCCCGCTCCGGGGGATAGTCTCACCCGGCGCGACGAGGGAAAGCAGCCGTCCCGCCACCCGGGAGGGGTGTACCCAGCACCACCCCCGGGCGGGGCGGGTGCGGGTCAGGGGATGTACTTGTAGCCGACCCGCCGCACCGTCTGGATCGAACGGCGGTGCTCGGGGCCCAGCTTGCGGCGGAGCCGGGCCACGTGGACGTCGACCGTGCGGCCGTCGCCGACGTGCCCGTAGCCCCAGACCGTGGTCACCAACTGGTCGCGGGTGTGCACCCGGTGCGGATGGGCGACGAGATGGGCGAGGAGCTCGAACTCCAGGTACGTGAGGTCCAGGGTGGTCCCGTCGACCGAGGCGGTGCGCTGGACGGCGTCGATCCGCACCGGCCCCGCCTCGGCGGCGGGCTCCGGCGCCGCCACCACGAACTGGGCGCCCGGGGCGGAGGCGGAGGGCTGCTGGTCGGCCGGTACGAGGACCAGGTAGCCGACCATCGGCGGCTGCCCCGGCAGTGCCGGAAGGGTGTGCTGGGGCGCGGGCAGCCAGGTGGCGCCCGGCGGCAGCAGGGCGGCCGCGTCGGCGAGCCGGCCGGCCTCCTCGGAGGTGACGGCCCGCAGCCGGTGACGGTTGGGCGGGAGGGGACGGGCCGAGGGTGCGGCCGCGACGGGGGACGGGGACGCCGGGGTGGCGGCGGCCGCGACGGAGAAGGTACGGGTGTTCGCCATGAGGGTCAGCTCTTTCGCGCGAAGGAGTCGTCGGTGGACGGACTTGCTTGCGCGCGGGCCGAAGGCCGGGATGAGGCGGCTTTAGAGGGCCTGCGCGTTCGACGCGCGACAACACACCCGGTCGAAGTCGTGGTGCTGACGGGACGGCCAGAACGGTTCGAGGTCGCTGCGACCCGTCGAGGTGTGCTGGAGGCTGGCCATGGCCCCATTGAACCAGACAACCGGACGGCGCAGCAGACCCCTTCCACCCGTCAAGACGCTCCCCCGGAGTTACCTTCCTCACCCCGCCCGCCCCGCCCCCACACCAACGCCCCGGACGGGCAAGGGGGTTGGCCGCCGGACGCGGAAGGGCGCCCACCCGGACGGATGGGCGCCCCACGGGCGGCGGCGGACCCGGGTCAGACCTGGCCGGCCTTCTCCAGCGCGGTGCAGCAGGTGTCGGTGATCAGCCGCGTGACGACGTACGGGTCGACGTTGGCGTTCGGGCGGCGGTCCTCGATGTACCCCTTGCGGTCCCGCTCGACCTGCCAGGGGATGCGGACCGAGGCGCCGCGGTCGGAGACGCCGTAGCTGTACTCGTTCCACGGGGCCGTCTCGTGCAGACCGGTCAGCCGGTCGTCGATGCCCGCACCGTAGTTCTTGACGTGGTCCAGCGGCTTCGAGCCCTCACCCAGCGACTCGCACGCCGTGATGATCGCGTCGTACCCCTCGCGCATCGAGCGGGTGGAGAAGTTGGTGTGCGCGCCCGCCCCGTTCCAGTCGCCCTTCACCGGCTTCGGGTCCAGGGTCGCCGACACGTCGAACTCCTCGGCGGTGCGGTACAGCAGCCAGCGGGCCACCCAGAGCTGGTCCGAGACGTCCAGCGGGGCGAGCGGGCCGACCTGGAACTCCCACTGGCCGGGCATGACCTCGGCGTTGATGCCGGAGATGCCGAGCCCCGCGCGCAGGCAGTTGTCGAGGTGCTTCTCCACGATCTCCCGGCCGAAGATCTCGTCCGAGCCGACCCCGCAGTAGTAGCCGCCCTGCGCGGCCGGGAAGCCGCCCTCGGGGAAGCCGAGCGGGCGGTGGCCGGCGAAGAAGGTGTACTCCTGCTCGATGCCGAAGACCGGCTCCTGACCGGCGAACCGCTCGGCCACCTCGCTCAGCGCGGCCCGGGTGTTGGAGGCGTGCGGCGTCATGTCGATGTTCAGCACCTCGCACAGGACGAGGATGTCGTCGCCGCCCCGGATCGGGTCCGGGCAGCTGAACACCGGCTTCAGCACCAGGTCGGAGGCGTGCCCCTCGGCCTGGTTGGTGCTGGAGCCGTCGAAGCCCCACAGCGGCAGCCCGGCCGCCTCCGGCACGGCGTCCCCGGTGAGTATCTTCGTCTTGGAGCGGAGCTTGGCGGTCGGCTCGGTGCCGTCGATCCAGATGTACTCGGCCTTGAACGTCACGGAAGCCATCCTTTGCGGTGCTGCGGTCCTGCGGGCCCGGTCTCTGCTCCGCAGCTTCGCAAGCCGCGATTTCCCGTCCGTTGCCCGCATGTGAACCCCGTGTTACCGAGGTTTCCGCCCCGTTTCGCCTGGGTTTCCACCCCGCGCCACCAGGGCTTCACCCTCGTCTCACGGCTTGTCCCGCTTCGGGAACGACCGCCCCCGGTCCCTCAGCAGCGACTCGAAACCCGCCGACCGGATACGGCGCACCACCTCCTCCTCGGTGGTGCCCAGCGCCTCGGCCGCCCCCGCGATCCGCCAGTCGGCCGCCGCCAGCCGGTGCAGCAGGTGGCCGCGCCTGATCTGCGCCTCCGACAGCCGGAACGTCTTCAGATACGCCACCCGGCCCCTGTGGTCGGTGATCGTCTCCCCGATGTGCTGCCCCGGCCCGCCCGGCCGGAACGGCGGCAGGAACCGCCAGAGCGTGAACGACCCCATCCGGTACACCCGGTCGAAGGCGTACGACGAGTCCAGCAGCTCGCCCGCGAACAGCGTGTCGTGCGCCTCGGCCCACTCCCGCACCTGTTCCCGCGCCGCCGCCCGCAGCCCGGCGAGCGAGCCGGGCCCGGGACCGTCCGGGATCCGTGCCGCGAACTCCGGCACCGGGGCGCCGTACAGCGCGTACTGGTGGATCAGCTCGCCGTACAGGTCCTCCACCAGCGAGGGGTGCAGCAACCGGTAGTCCTCCGGGTGCGGTACGACGAAGGCGGCGGCCAGCGCGTCGGCCGCGTACACCATCAGCCCGCACTGGCCCGGGTGGATCTCGAAGACCCGCAGCGCGTCCCCGAGCCCGCGCACCGACCGGCCCAGGTAGGCGGCCTCGGCACGCGGCGACAGCCCGTCCCGCAGCGCCTGGCGCGACCACTCCTCCCAGGCGGTGGCGGGCCCGCCGAAGTGCAGCGAGAGATAGCCCTCCAGGGCGAGGTGGAGCGGCAGGAAACGCAGCCGGTCGCCCGGCTTCCGCCTGGCCATCCGATGGTGGTGACGCTGGAGCCGGGCCGTCCGGGGCGGTCGCCCGTCCGCCCCGCCGAGCTGCGTCCCGTACGCGGCGGACCGCTCGCCGCCGCCCGACCAGTCGGCCACGAAACCGTGCGGGATCACCGAGGTGTAGCGGGCACGCGGCCCGAGGTCCACCACGCCGGGGCCGTGCTCCGCGTACAGCTCCTCGTGCAGGCGCAGTCCCTCCACCGGGGCCTCCCGCACCAGCGGCACCAGCCGGATGCCGCCCCACACCTGCGAGGGCCGGGCGGTCAGCCCGGTCAGTTCGAGCCGGTTCACGCCGTCGCCCCCGTCTCCCCGTCGTGCACGAACCGGGCCACCTGCCGGTCCAGGTACGCGTGGAGCGCAGCCGCCCCGGTACGTCCCTCGGCGAACCCGGCCAGCTCCACCAGCGCCGGGAGGTCCTCCGCGTCCCGGATGCCCGCCGTGGGCACCTCCGGCGCCAGCCGCCGCACGTCGAACCCGTCCGCGTCGTACACCGGGTTCAGATGCACCACCGCCGTGCGCCGGTCCGGATCGAGCCGGGTGCGCCAGACCCGCAGCACCTCGCCCGCCAGCCCCGGCGGCGCGTTGTCCCAGCCGTCCGAGACGACGACCAGCCGGTCCGGGCCCAGCTCCAGGGCGTCCAGCACCCGCATCCCGAGCGGCGTCGGCCCCCATGGCCGGACCAGCAGCGGATCGGTGCGCCCCGAGGTCCACAGCCCGGCGCACGCCCCCGGCGCGGCCAACTGCTCCAGCAGGAAGGAGCAGGCCAGCGCCACGGCGAGCGGACGCCGCCGCTTCTCGCCCGAACCGGACGCGGAGTAGCTGTCGTCCAGCACGGCCGCGACCCGGCCCCAGCTCCCGGCGTGCGGGCCCGCCGCCCGCCGGGCCGCCGCCCGCAGCGCACCGGTCAGCTCCGCACGGCGCGCCAGCCGGTCCTCGGTGCCGAGCGACAGGACGTACAGGGCGAGCCGGGTCAGCGGCATCGCGGCCAGGTCCACGGACACGTCCGCGCCCCCCGGCCCGGCCGTCCGCCGCTCCAGGGTCCGCAGCCGCTCCAGCCGGGTCATCCGGGGCGCCGCCAGCTCCAGGAGGTCCGCGCGCTCCGTCCCGCGCCGGGCGGCGAAGCCCTCGGCCACGGTGAACGGCAGCTCCGCGAGGGCCCCCTGCTCGTAGTGGGCGCGCCGCCAGGCGTCCAGCAGCCGGTGCTCGTAACGTGCCCGGCGCCCCGGCCGGAACAGGAAGTCGCCCAGCTCGCCGTCCCCGCCGAGCCCGAGGTGGGCATGGCGGGCGGTGGCCTTCACCCCGGCGCGGTACTTCACCGCGTCGTGCGCCGGATCGGGCCGGGCGGCCAGCCAGTCCCGCATGATCGCGCGGGTCCGCCGGTTGTTCACCCCGGCCGAGCGCACCGCGCGGAACAGCCGGTACACCCGCTGCGGCGGCAGCTTCGCCAGCCGGGCGGCGATCAGCCGGCCCTCGGCGCGCCGCTCCTCGGGGCTCGCGTCGGCGGCGTGCTCCAGCAGGCCGAGGACGATGCGCGCGGCGTTGTGGTCGTTGATGTCGAGGGCGAGCGCGGCGGCGTACACCCGGCGGTAGTTGACCCGGACGTACTCGTGGAGGAAGTCCAGCGAGAGCCGCTGCTGGTCCGCGGTCGAGCGGAACTCGCGCTGGCCGGTCGCGGTGATGGCGGCGTTGACGAAGAGGAGGACGTCCTCGGCCGCGACGCGACCCGGGTCGGCCCCGGTGCCGGTGTCCATCGTCTGTGGTCCCCCGTGGTGATGTCGCGCGCCCCGGTCCCGGAGCGGGGTGCCGGCCGGGGAATGGGGGCGCGAACAGCGAAATCACTGCTTCAAAGGCATGTCCCGGAAGTCGCGCCGGAGTCCCGCGGCCGGCCCCGCCAACGTAACCACCGCCACCGCCCGGCGCCAAACGGATAAGGAAGCCGCCCGGCCCCGCCCGGGGACGCGGACCGGCCGCAAATACGGGAACGGACCGGCGCAACCGGCAGACTTGCCCCATGACGACACTTCCCGCGACCCCCCTGCGCATCGGCCTGGTCGGCACCGGACCCTGGGCCCGCAACACCCAGGCACCCGCCCTCGCCGCCCACCCCGGCGCCGTCCTGAGCGGTGTCTGGGGCCGCCGTCCCGAGGCCGCGCGGGAGCTGGCCGACGCGCACGGCGCCCCGGCGTACACCGGTGACGCGGGCATCGACGAGCTGTTCGCCGCCAGTGACGCCGTGGCGTTCGCCCTGCCGCCGGACGTCCAGGCCCCGCTCGCCGCCCGCGCCGCCGCCACCGGCCGCCATCTGCTGCTGGACAAGCCGGTCGCGACCGGTGCCGCGGGCGCCCGGGAGGTGGTCCGGGCCGTCGAGGGGACCGGGGTCGCCTCCATCGTCTTCTGCACCCTCAGGTTCGCCGTCGACACCGCCGCCTGGATCGACGAACAGGCCGCCGCGGACGGCTGGTTCACCGCCCGCGCCGAATGGATCGGCTCCCTCTTCGCGCCCGGCTCGACCAGCGAGTACGCCGCCTCGCCGTGGCGTCAGGAGAAGGGCGGGCTGTGGGACGTCGGCCCGCACGTGCTGTCGGTGCTGATCCCGGTGCTGGGTGACGTGACCCGGCTGACCGCGGCCGCCGGCCCGTCCGGCACCACCCACCTGGTGCTCCGCCACACCTCCGGCGCCTCCAGCACGGTGACGCTCTCCCTGGGCGCCCCGCAGGCCGCGGCCGGTACGGAGATCGAGCTGCGCGGCGAGCAGGGCCGGGTCGTGCTGCCCCGCTGGGGCGACGCGGTCGGCTCGTTCCGCTCGGCGGTCGACGCGCTGATCCACTCGGCGCGGACCGGCGAACCGCACCCCTGCGACGTACGGTTCGGCCTGCGCCTGACGGAGCTGCTGGCCGAGGCGGAGGCGCAGCTGGCCCGTTAGGCCGCGTACGGCGGGGCGGGGCGGAGCTCGGGCCGTGGGGCCCGGACGGTGCGGCGGCGGGGGCGGGCTCAGGCCGTGGGGCCGGACGGTGGCGGAGGCGGTGGCGGAGGCGAAGGTGTGGCGACCGCCCGGTGCGCGGCCTCCAGGAAGCGCCGGACGGCCGCCGTCCCGTCCCCGTCGAGACCGCGCAGCACGCTCGTGGTGTCCTCGATCAGCGGACCGAAGAACGCCCGCCCCAGCTCCCTCGCCCGGGGCGTCACACTCAGCAGCACCCGCCGCCGGTCCCGGTCGTCGCGCACCCGGGCGACATGCCCCAGCCGCTCCAGCCGGCCGATGAGCGAGGTGGTGCCCGCGGAGTTCAGCCCGAGCTGCGAACCGAGCCACCCGGCGGTGGCCGACGTACCGGCCCGCTCCGCGTCCAGCAAGCAGATCAGCGCCCGGACATCGGTGCTGTGCATTCCGTGCAGACTCGCGAACTCGGCCTGCCGGAGCCCGAATTCGACGGTCACCCTGCGCAGCAGATGGACCAGCTCCAGCTCGGGACCCTCGTCGCCCACCACGGCACACCTCCTGGTCGTCCACCGATATTATCTCGCTCAGCGAGATAATATCGGTGGACGGCACCCGACCGCGGAGGCACACCCATGACCGTCAGCACGTCCTTCCGTACGGCCTACGACGACGTCCTGGCCACCGCGTGGCCCGCCGCGACGACCCCCTCGGACCTTCCCACCCCGTACGGCACCACCCGGGTCAACAGCCACGGCCCCGAGGACGCCCCGCCCCTGGTGCTGCTGGCGGGCGGCGGCGCCACCTCCACCGTCTGGTACGCGCAGGCCGCCCACCTGGGCCGGACCCACCGGGTGCACGCCGTCGACCTCGTGGGCGAACCGGGCCGCAGTGTCTCGGGGCGGCGACCGGTCCGCACCGCGGACGACCTGACGGCCTGGCTCGACGCCGTGCTGGACGGGCTGGCCGCCGACCGCGCCGACCTGTGCGGGCATTCGTACGGCGCCTGGATCGCCCTCCAGTACGCGCTGCACGCACCCCGGCGCGTCCGGAGGCTGCTCCTCCTCGACCCCACCCAGTGCTTCGCCGGGTTCCGCCCCGGCTATCTGCTGCGTGCCCTGCCGATGCTGCTGCGCCCCGACGCGCGGCGGATCCGCGCCTTCCTCGCGTGGGAGACGGGCGGTGCGGCGCTGGACCCGACGTGGCTGAGGCTGCGCTGCGAGGCGGCCGGTTTCCCCTCCGCCCGCCCCGTCACCGGCCGCCGACCCGGCGCCGAGGCCCTGCGCGGCCTCGACGTGCCGACCCTGATCCTGCTGGCGGGGGAGAGCCGGGTGCACGACCCGGCCCGCGTCGCCGCCCGGGCGGCCCGGCTGCTGCCGCACGCCAGGACGGCGACGATCCCCGGGGCGACCCACCACACCCTGCCGCTGCACGGGCCGGGGGCCGTCGAAGTGAACCGCAGGGCGGCGGACTTCCTGGCCGCCGACTGACGCTCCGCCCCCGCGGCCTCAGCGGCCCAGGGCGTCCCGTACCGCCTCGTCCGTCCGCGCCACCACGGCGCTGCCGTCGTCCGCGGTGATGATCGGGCGCTGGATGAGCTTCGGGTGTCCGGCCAGCGCCGCGATCCAGCGCTCGCGCGAACCGGGCTCGCGCGGCCATTCCTTGAGTCCCAGCTCCTTCGCGTCGGCCTCCTGGGTCCGGGCGATGTCCCACGGCTCCAGGCCGAGCCGGTCGAGCACGGCCCGGATCTCGTCCGGCGAGGGCACGTCCTCCAGGTAGCGGCGGACGGTGTACTGGGCCCCCTCCTCGTCGAGCAGCCGCACCGCGCTGCGGCACTTGGAACAGGCGGGATTGATCCAGATCTCCATGGGGCCAACGGTACGCGAGGGATCCGGCGAACACCCTCGAAAGCCCGTCTGGCCAGGGCCGATTGTCAGTGCCGGGCAGTAAAATGGAGGCAGTTCGTGAGGGTTCCACGACCGTGCCAGGAGGTTGTTCATGGCCGTTGCCGCAGTCACGACCAAGCCGCTCCACCAGCCCTTGACCAAGAAGCCGCTGCCCGCGGGCCGACCCCGCGAGTGGTACGTCACGCACAACCGCCGCCTGAAGGCCATGCGGCTCGCGATAGCCCTGCTCGACGCCGGGGTCTACTACCCGTCGACGGCGACCAACGTGAAGATACGCGCCACCGCCGAGCGCGCCGGCATCCACCCGCCGTCCGACACGACCTGCCGCATGGTGCGCGCACTGATCCGCTACGGCCGCTGACGGCCGCGTCCGCGCCCCCGTGCCCTCGTACGCGGGGGCGCGGACGTGCCCGGCCCATGTCCTGCCCGTGCCCGGCCCCGTTCAGAAGCCGTCGCAGCTCGCCGTGGCGAAGGCGCCGGACGCCGTGGCCGTACGGACCGGGCCGCCGTCCACCCGTACGGTGCAGGACGCCTCGCCGCCCGACGCGCCGAGGGTGACGGTGAAGGCGCCGCCGCTCATGAAACCCCTGGTCCGGGTGGTCCCGGCCCAGGGCAGCGCGGGCAGCCTCAGCCGCGCGGCGGCGACCGCGTCCCCCTGCCAGGACGGGTAGGTGACGGTGACGTCCTCGGCGGTCCCGGTGACCCGGTAGGTGACCAGGCGCGGCCGCGTCCCGTCCCGCGACAGCGCGGCGGCGGTCAGCGCGACGGCGGCGGCGCCCCCGGCGGTCAGCACGAGCACCACGACCAGCAGCACCCAGGGCCACCGCCGCCGGGACCGCACCGCCGCGGAGCCACCGTCCGCCAGGCCGTCGTCCATGCACCCAGCCTCGCCCGCCGCCCGCCGTCCCGCGCGCCGGGCCGCCCCACCGCCACCCGACCGGCAGACACGGCGGTGCGCCGCGCCCCGCCACCCCGTTCACTGGACGGGGCACCCCGAGGAGAGCGACCGTTGGAGGCACGATGACCGCGAAGACCACCCGAGGACTGTGCGCCGCACTGCTGGCGACGACCCTCGCCGCGACGGCCGCCGCCTGCAACGACAGCGGCACCGGCGCCTCCGGCACCGCGTCCAGAGCCGCGTCCGCCGCGGCGTCCGCGGCCTCCCGGGGCGCCGACGTGGCGGCCTCCGCGACGGCCGCCGCGGGCGAGAAGCTGAAGAACTTCAAGAACGGCGTCGACGCCACTCCCGACGTGAAGCTGTCCACCCCGGACACCGCCGCCGACGGCCGCACCACCGCCGAGGTCACCGTCGACAACAGCACCGACGCCACGAAGTCCTACGCGGTCCAGGTCAACTTCCGCGACCCGAAGGGCAAACTGCTCGACGTCGTGGTGGTGACCGTCGACGACGTGGCCTCCCACACCACCAAGAAGGCCACGGCCCGCAGCAACCGCAAGCTCTCCGGCGGAGTGAAGGCCGAGGTGGGAACGGCCCTGCGGCACTGACCGCCCCCGGACGGACCCGGGATCAGGGCTGGACCGGCATCGACCAGCAGTTGGAGGTGGCCGGCTTCCCGGCGAGGCGGTCGGTCAGCCAGGAGACGGCGCTGCCCTGGTCGGTGATGAGCGGCGCGAGGTGGTTGGTGAGGATCTTGTCGCCGAGGTTGGGCAGCACGACGGCGTCGTAAGTGACGTTGCCGCCCTTGCCGCACCAGTCGACGGCGAGCTTCCGTGCCTGGCCGTGGGGGACGATGTCGTCCTGGACACCAGTGGCGAGCCGGACCGGACCGGCCGGCTTGAGCGTGCCGATCCGCTGCTTGTCCAGAGCCGCCTGCGCCCGGGGATCGCGGGCGATGACCTCCCCGAGGGACGCGCCGCTGTTGGTCCACTTGTTGCTCTTGGTGAAGCCGTAGCCGAGGATCGCGTCACCGACGCACATCGTCGAGGCGTCGGCCAGGGCGGCCCGCCCGGCGGCGTTGACGTTCGCGTCCACGACCGCCCGCAGATCGGGGTCGGACTGGGCGAAACCGTTGATCGACCAGGCCAGCGCACCGGCGAGCGCACTGCCGTCGATGCCCTTCATGACCGCGGTCAGATCCGCCGGGGGAGCGCCGGAGTAGGTGCCGGAGAGCGGGACGTCGGGCGCGTAGGACTGCTGGAGTTCGGCGGCCGCGGCACTGGCGCCGCCGCCTTGGCTGTACCCGTACAGCCCGGTCCGCGAGGCCGCGGTGACCGACGCGCCGGGCACGGCACGGGCGGCGCGGGCCGCGTCCAGCAGGGCGTGCGCCTCGTCGACGCGGTTGACGTAGGTGTGCAGGCGGTCGGTGGCGCCGAGGCCGACGTAGTCGGTCACGACGACCGCGGCCCCCTTCGCCAGCAGCCGGTAGACCGCCAGGGCCTCGTACCCCACGGACAGGGTGTCGCCGGTGAGGGTGAGCGGGTGCTGCAGGGCGAACGACGGCGCGCACTGGTCGCCCTGGCCCATGGTCCCCGAGGCCAGCGCGACCAGCGGCCGCGGCCCGCCGCCCTTCCAGGCGGCCGAGGGCTCGATGTACGCACCGGTCACGGCGACGGGCTCCCCGTTGGAGTCGGTGGACCGGTACATCAGCCGGGTCGCGGTCCCCGGCATCGGCCGCCCGTCCAGCCCGGGAATGGACAACCCGAGCGGCATGGCCTCCGTGCGGACCAACGCCCCATTCTCCGCCGGGAGTTCGGCGGGCGGCGTATAGAACGCGGGAATGGCCACCCCGCGCGAGACAACGGGCTCCGCCGCGCTGGCCGAGGCCGGCGCGGCCAGGACCCCGGCACACACGGCCCCCGCGACGGCGGCACAGGCCACCAGACGCGAGGCCGGGGCGGGGATGGAACGAGAACGGGTCTTCACGCGGCTCATGACGGGCTCCTCGTTCGTCGTGGGGAGGACCGCGCCGGGGCGGCACACCAGGGGGCGCCCGGGGAACGACACGGTTACTCGCTGGTACTTACTTGAGAGTAAGTCCCTGTGCGGGCACGGGACAAGACGTCTGCGGCCGCGAGCGCACCGGCGAACGCGCGGGGCCCCCGGTCACGGGGGGCGATCCTTACGCGGAACAACTGGCCTGGAAGTCGAAGCGAGGTGCGGATCCGCTGCGACCCGTGCTTTCCAGAGGTTGCGCCTGCCGGTGCGCAATCGGTGCACGCGATGGAACTCTTGGCGGATCGGGTGTGGGGCATCACCCTTCCGCCGCTTCGGCGGGCGGTTGTTCGTCCCGCTGGCTCGGCTCTCCCGCTGGGTGCAACGAGGAGGCGAGGATCCGGCAGACCTCCCCTCGTTGCCTTTGGTTGCATCCCTCCAGGAGCCGTTCCAGTCGGCGAAGCACTGCCACGTCCCGCGCATAGCGTGCGACGGCTCCCAGGGCCATGCACACCGGCGCGGCGAGCGCCATTCCGATCCAGGTCATGACTCGTAGCGCTTCCTGATGGATTCCGCGATGTCCTTCACGTGGTGGCCGTACTGACACGATGCGTGGCGATTCAGGATCACTGTGCGATTACCGAGATGTGCCGAGTGCCTTGAGGTCAGCTCGATCACATTTGCCCGGGGAATCTCGTCGGCGAAGCCGTGGGCCAAGAGGACCGCGCAGAGTGCCTCCACGGTGTCACCGCAGCACCACTCGATCACAAGATCGCCGAGGTGATGCGTGTAGCAGTTGGCGAACCCGTGGGGCTCCGCAGTCCTATTGACCAAGTCCGGGCGACGCAGGATTCGACTCAGCAGCAAATCGCGTACCCACAAGTCTTCTATCCCTCGTGAGTCTGCCCACTCTGCGGCCTCCTGCTTCTCGTCGCGAGAGAGGCCGTCGGGAACCCGTCTCCACAGGAGCCTCTCACCATCGCGTGCGGAAGGCAGACGAATGGGAAATCCGTCCGCACGCGCCACGGTGACGTGAGCCGAGCCGGTCGCGACATGCAGGTTCAACTCCCTTTCATTGCCCCGAACGCGCAGGCCGGCGACCCCGCGCACACCGCCGTAGAAGCGATCGAACCGAGGGAGGAGTTCGCGGAGAACTTCGTCCGCCATGTCGGAGTCAAGGATCAGCTTCACGCTCTGACCCGCGGGCTCTGCCGCTCGCACACCAAGAAGAGCACCATTGAGCTGATGATCCTTGAAGCTGCTGGCCAGTACGTGGGCCATATGCGCTTCCAGGCGACGTTGGTGCGGATTGGGGGAATCCACGACCGAGGGCCCGGGATAGACGTGGACCTGCTTCGCCAGTCTTGAAGCAGTCGCCCGTTTGAGCGATGTCTGGCGGACGATCCGCTTCGCCAGGCCACTGGCATTGCGCGACTTGGACATACCTCGCCCCTTCCGCTTGCCGCCCGGCGACGACAGGAGAGACAGGTCGAATGTCCTGATGCGTACTGACTGCCAACTGCGGGTGACTCTCAAGAGCCCACTGCTCGCTCCGGCGCCGGGACCGGATGTAGCGAGACGCACTGCCGCAGCAGCGCTACGCACACGGTACACCAGCGTTTTGTGCACGGGGCGTTCACGGACGAACAGCGAGTACCGGACATGGTCGGCGCGCGATGGTGCCTGATGTGGTGGGCGGACTCGGTGCAGTCGTCGCAACGCCCGCGCCGGAATGGCTGAGACGGCAGGACGCCGTGGCAGTACCCGCACAGTTCGCGAGCCACCTCGGCAGGTCGTCATACCTGGTCGCGAGCAGTCGGCAAAGGCTGCGTCAGTTGTCGGCGGCAACTATTTCTGCGGGACGTTAGCCCCGCACCTTGCTTGGAGGCTGAGAAGCCATCCGAATGGACGCCGGGTGCTCCAAATGAAGCGAGTGAGGGTCGCAGCCTCCTTCACGGAGACGGCAACCCTCACTCGCGTATCTGATCTATGGGTCGGAAGCTGAAGCATCCGGCGCACACCCGGCATGCGGAGGAACGGAAGGCAACAGTGATCACTGCCGAGCAGAGCTTCCGCGAGGCACCACAGGTTTTAGCGCCTCAGGCCCAGCTCACCCGACCCCGCGGTTTAGAGGTCGAAGTACAGCTCGAACTCGTGCGGGTGCGGACGGAGCTGGATCGGGGCGATCTCGTTGGTGCGCTTGTAGTCGATCCAGGTCTCGATCAGGTCGGAGGTGAAGACACCGCCGGCCTGGAGGTACTCGTTGTCCGCCTCCAGCGCTTCCAGGACGGCCGGGAGGGAGGTCGGGACCTGCTGGACGTTGGCGTGCTCCTCGGGAGCCAGCTCGTAGAGGTCCTTGTCGATCGGCTCGGCGGGCTCGATCTTGTTCTTGATGCCGTCCAGGCCGGCCATCAGCAGCGCCGAGAAGGCCAGGTACGGGTTGGACGACGGGTCCGGGGCGCGGAACTCGACGCGCTTGGCCTTCGGGTTCGCACCGGTGATCGGGATGCGCATCGCGGCCGAGCGGTTGCGCTGCGAGTACACCATGTTGACCGGGGCCTCGAAGCCCGGGACCAGGCGGTGGTAGGAGTTCACCGTCGGGTTGGTGAAGGCCAGCAGCGACGGGGCGTGCTGGAGGATGCCGCCGATGTAGTGGCGGGCGGTGTCCGAGAGGCCCGCGTAGCCCTGCTCGTCGTAGAAGAGCGGGGTGCCGCCGGCCCACAGGGACTGGTGGACGTGCATGCCCGAGCCGTTGTCGCCGAAGATCGGCTTCGGCATGAAGGTCGCGGTCTTGCCGTTGCGCCAGGCGACGTTCTTCACGATGTACTTGAAGAGCATCAGGTCGTCGGCCGCGGCGAGCAGCGTGTTGAACTTGTAGTTGATCTCGGCCTGGCCGGCGGTGCCGACCTCGTGGTGCTGGCGCTCGATCTGGAGGCCGCTGCGCTCCAGCTCCAGGGACATCTCGGCGCGCAGGTCGGCGAAGTGGTCGACCGGCGGGACCGGGAAGTAGCCGCCCTTGTAGCGGACCTTGTAGCCGCGGTTGTTCTCGACCGCACCGGTGTTCCAGGCGCCCGCCTCGGAGTCGATGTGGTAGAAACTCTCGTTCGCCGACGTCTGGAAGCGGACGTTGTCGAAGACGTAGAACTCGGCCTCGGGGCCGAAGTACGCGGTGTCGGCGATGCCGGTGGAGGCGAGGTACGCCTCGGCCTTCTTCGCCACGTTGCGCGGGTCACGGCTGTACTGCTCGCCGGTGATCGGGTCGTGGATGAAGAAGTTGATGTTGAGGGTCTTGTCCCGGCGGAAGGGGTCGAGCCGGGCGGTCGACAGGTCCGCGCGCAGCGACATGTCGGACTCGTGGATGGCCTGGAAGCCGCGGATCGACGAGCCGTCGAAGGCCAGCTCCTCGGTCGGGTCGAAGGTCGGAGCCGGAACCGTGACGTGCTGCATCACACCGGGCAGGTCGCAGAACCGGACATCGATGAACTTGACGTCGTTGTCGGCGATGTATTTCTTCGCGTCCTCGGCGTTCTGGAACATCCAACTCCTCCTACTCCCGGCCCGGGCGGGACGGGGTTGCGGCTCGTGGTGCGGCCAGTGCGCCTGCACACGCTGGACCTGACCATAGGCAGGCCGGATTTCTCAAGCATGACCCATTTGTTTCGCAGAAGTTAACCGGGGCGGGTGTGACCGGCGCCTCGCGGGCCGCTACGCACCCGGCGGCGGGCCCGGTAGCGGCACCCGCCGGGCCGGGCGGAGGGGCGGGCGCAGTACCGTGTTCGGGTGGACAACAGGCAAGCAATCGGATCGTGGCTCTCGGGCCCGCGCGCGGCCGCCGAGGAGATGGGGGCCGACTTCGGCTACCGGGGCAAGCGGCTCGGCCTGCCCGAGCACGGCCCGGGGTCCATGGCCCCCCTCGGCCGCCGGTTCGGCGCGATCTTCATCGACTGGGCGCTCTGCCTGCTGATCGCATACGGGCTGTTCGCTCGCGGTGACCAGCAGGCGGCCGGAAACTGGGCGCTGGGCATCTTCTTCGTACTGAGCGTGCTCACCGTCGGCACCATCGGCTGCACCCCGGGCAAGCGCGTCCTGGGCATCCGGGTCGTCGCCGAGAACCGCGACCGGCTGACGTTCGGGCGCGCGGTCGTCCGGAGCGTGCTGGTCTGCCTGGTGATCCCGGCCCTGGTCTGGGACCGCGACGGCCGCGGCCTGCACGACCGGCTGTCCCGCTCGGTACAGGTCCGGAGCTAGGAAGCCCCGTACGGGTCCGGAGCTGGAGGACGTACGGGTCTGGAGCTAGGAAGCACGCGTCCGGAGCCGACGCGAGCATCCCGTGAACGGCGAAGAGGCGGGTGGTTGGACCGGATCCGGTTAAAAAGATG
>NZ_JBSFKL010000014.1:0-180028 GCF_053598535.1 Streptomyces sp. NPDC001108 | reverse complement strand
TGCCGCGCGTTGTCACCCTGCTCCTGGTCACCCGAACCGAACGCCTGCTCCATCCCGGACTGACCGCCCAGCAGAGCCGACAACGAACCGTTCAATGCCGCCGTGATCTCGTCCGAACGACTCTTGAACGAATCGAACGCCACCCGGCCCGAACCGTGGAACTTCCCTTCCAACGGCGCTGCGGCCTGCACCAGCTGACGGATCAACGTCCCCAGGTCATCACTCGACCCACGCGACTTCGACGACAGCGTCGTCAGAACCTGCGACCCCATGTCGAACTTCATCCAGTCCCCCTGCCAACCCGATCGACAACCGATCAAACAAACGTCCCGACCATCCCTATCAATCCCGCCACGACCGAAGCAATCGGGTACCGGAGGCTGTGGACAGTCTGTGACATATGATCCCGCACCGACATGATGACGGTATGACCGACCATGAGACCCATCCGGTGCCCGCTGCCCCTCCCGCCACCCCGGCATCACCCGTGCACGCGCTGATCGTTGTGGATGTGCAGAAAGACGCCGTCGAGGGGGACCGGGCGGTGCCCGACGCGGCGAGGCTCGTCGACCGGACGGCGGAGCTGATCGCCCGCGCCCGTGCGGGCGGCGCGCTCGTCGTCCACGTACAGAACGACGGGCAGCCCGGGGCCGGGGACGAGCCGGGCACGCCCGGGTGGGCGCTGCACCACCCCGTGACGGAGTCGGCCACGGAGCACGCGATCCGCAAGACCCGGGACGACGGCTTCCACGAGACGCCCCTGCGCCGCCTGTTGACGGACGCCGGGGTGCGGGCGCTCGCCGTGTGCGGGGTGATGTCCGAGATGTGCGTGCAGGCCACCGCCCGTACGGCGTTGGAGCTGGGGTACCGGGTCGTCATGCCGCACGACGCCCACGCCACGCACGACATCCCGGCCGCGCCGGGGATCAGCGGGGTGGTTCCGGCCGCCGCGGTCTCCCGGGTCGCGGAGTGGGCCCTCGGCAGCGATCTGGAGGTCGTGCCGCACGCCGAGGACGTCTCCTTCACCGCCCCGGACGCCCCGGCCGGCTGATTCCGGAACTCCGGGAACCACGCCCCACGCTTATGCCGTCCTTACGCCCGCGCCATCCCGCGCGGCCCGTGCACCGGTGCCCGGTCCGGTGCCGTCCCCAGGGCCGCGCGGACCGCGCCACACCCGAGGAGTTGAGGAGCAGCATGAGAGTGAACGGCAGCACGCGCCCCCACGGCGGCAGCCGGTCCGGTACTGGTTCCGCACCGCGCCGCCGCTCCCGTACGGCTCTGCTGAACGGTTCGAAGGCAGTGCTGGCGGTCGCGCTCGTCCTGGGCGCGGCCAGCGCCTGCGACAAGGGGACGAGCGACGGGACGCATGCGGCCAAGGACTGGAAGGTCGGCGACTGCGCCGGTCCCGACAGCAGCGCGAAGGACGCCTACCAGCCGCTGGACTGCGGCGACTCCAAGGCGACCATCAAGGCCCTGGAGGTCAAGGACGGAGCGGTCTTCGCCGACTCCATCCAGTGCCCGGCCGGCACGGACGAGATCATCTCGGTGAAGGTCTCCTTCGGTTCCGGCGACGCCAAGGGCGGCATCCCCAGCAAGACCATCTGCGGCCGCAACCTGGCCGGTGAACACCCCGGTGACGCCGGTGCGGGCGGCGGCCAGCTGGTGAAGGGCGACTGTGTGACGGATCAGGCCAAGGAAGTGCCCTGCGCCGATGGCGGCGGGAGCAAGGTCCTCGACCTGACGAAGAAGGCGGAGGACTGCCCGTCCGGCAGCACGCCGCTGGAGCTGTTCCCGAGCCCGGGACGCCCGTACGACGCGATCTGCACCGGCAAGGCCTGACCGGCGGCCGGAACACCGCACCCCCGGACGCGCCGCAGGGCGGGTCCGGGGGTGTTTCGTACCCGGTGCGGCGCGGCGTTCCGTGCCCGGCGCCCGGCGCGCCGCGCGGGCGGTCCACCGGGCGCCGGGCAGCGACGCGGGGGCGTGAATGCGCAGGCTGCGCGCCCCCCTGGCGGGTGTTTCTTCGGGCGTCCGGGAGGCAAGGAGGCCCCGGAAGTGATGGAGTGCCAGAGCGCCGCGTGGAACTCCACACCGACAACGGTTCGACACGTCATCGGACATGGCTGGAAGCCACCCCGCGCGCACCGGAACCACGCGTGGCGAACCCACCACCGGCCGGGCGGAGCGGGGAGAGTGGGGGCAGCGGTACGGACGACGAAGGAGGACCGATGACGGGTGTCGTGGCGAGCCGGCGGAACGGGGCGGTCGGGCAGTCCATGGAGCTCCTGGGAGCCAGGGACCGACTGCTGCGCGCGGGGCGGGAGTTGTTCGGCGCGTACGGGTACGCGCATACGAGTGTCGAGGACCTGTGCGCCCGCGCGAAGGTGCCGGTCCACGTCTTCCAGCAGGAGTTCCTCTCCCGGGAGGTCCTGCTGATGGCGTTGTACGACGAGGTGGCGACGCTCGGGCTGCGCGCGGCCGAGAACGCCCTGATGGCGGAGGGCATGGAGGACTGCTCCACGGCGGTGCGGTGCCGGCTGCTCTTCGAGGCGTACGTGAAGGCGGTGACCGAGGACCCGTGCGCGGCGCGGGTGGCCTTCGTCGAGGTTCTCGGGGTCAGTTACGAGGTGGACAACCACCTGACGACCTGGCGGACGATGTGGCTGGAGTTCCTGACCTCGGAGGCCGAGCGCGCGGTGCGCCGGGGCGAGGCGGTGGAGAGCGACCACCAGGTGACCGTCACGGTGCTGACCCACGCGGTGGACGAGCTGATGGCCCACCACGGCCGCCGCCCCCGCCAGGTCGACGCCGAGTGGCTGACCGACGAGCTGACCCGGCTCTCGCTCTCCATGATCCTGTCGACCTGACATGGCCGGGGCCGGGCCGGGGCCGGGCCGGGGCCCGGACCGCGCCGGTTCGTCGGACGAGCCGAATAATGGACGCATGGCAGAAGGCGCGGACCACCCGGACCACCGGGAACGAGCAGGACGAGCGGAACGACCGGAACGACCGGAAGAACCGGGCGACGACGAGATCACGTCGGTCCTGACCGGTGTCGGCCCGCGCCTGCGTGTGCTGCGGCGGCAGCGCGGTACGACCCTCGCCCAGCTCAGCGAGACGACCGGGATCTCCCTCAGCACCCTCTCGCGGCTGGAGTCGGGCGGGCGCAAACCCACGCTCGAACTGCTGCTCCCGCTGGCCAAGGCGTACGGGGTGCAGCTCGACGAGCTGGTCGGAGCCCCCGCCACGGGAGATCCGCGCGTCCACTTCCGCCCCTTCACCCGCGACGGCATGACCTTCGTCCCGCTCACCCGGCACCTCGGCGGCCTCCAGGCGTACAAGCAGATCCTGCCCGGCGGCCGGGGCACCACCGGGCCGCTGGAACAGCGGGTGCACGAGGGGTACGAGTGGCTGTACGTCCTGGCGGGGCGGCTGCGGCTGTTGCTGGGGGAGCACGATCTGGTGCTCACGGCGGGCGAGGCCGCCGAGTTCGACACGCGCACCCCGCACGCCTGGGCCAGTGCCGGGCCGGAACCGGTCGAGTTCCTCAGTCTCTTCGGTCAGCAGGGCGAACGGATGCACGTACGGGCCCGGCCCGCCACGGAGCGGTGAGGGCCCCCACGGAGCGGATGGACCGCCCGGCCGGTCAGGGGCGCGGCACGTACGGGTCGCCCAGGCCCCACGCCTGGTGCATCGCGTCGGCGAAGGCGCCCGCCAGCGCGTGCTCGCCACTGGGGCCGGGGTGCGTGCCGTCGTACGTGTCCTCGTGGATGTCGTAGTCCGGCGGGCGGGAGGCCAGCAGCACCGGGGACGACGGCTCGTCGAGATCGGCCACGGCCTTCGCCAGCAGCTCGTTGAACCGGTCGCACTCGGCGGCGAACGGGGCGTCCGACTCGGCCCGTATGTTCGGGATCACCGGCAGCAGAACCATCCTGACGTGCGGATTCGCGGTGCGCGCCGCCGTGATGAACGCCCGTGCGTTCTCCGCGGTCTGCCCACTGTCGGTGTAGAACCCGAGGTCTATCAGGCCGAGCGAGACGAGCAGCACGTCACTGCGGTACGCGGTCACCACGTCCGCGATCACCGGGGCCATGTGCAGCCAGCCCTCGCCCCATCCGGCCAGGTGGGCGCGGGCCGCGGTGGGGAAGTCCGGCGCGCCGTACGCGTCCGAGACGGGGGCGCCCGCGTCGGTGTCGTACAGCTCGGTACGCGGGCCGACGATCGAGAACGGGCCGTCGAACGTGGCGTCGAGGTGCTGCCACATCCGGTAGCGCCAGGTGAAGTCGCCGCTCCGGCCTATCGTCATCGAATCGCCGACCGGCGTGAATCTCATGGCCTCATCATCGTGGATCGTTCCCACGGGCTGCGACGTGACGATGGACACTTGTCCCATGCCTTCGTACCTGACCGTGCTGCCAGCCGCCGCGCTGCTCCTCCTCGCCGGGGCGGCCCCGGCCGCGGCGGAGGGCGGGGCCGACCGGACCTTCACCATCGAGGACCCGCGGATCACCGAGTCCAGCGGCCTCGCCGCCAGCCGCACCCACCCGGGCATCTACTGGACGCACAACGACAGCGACGACGGCCCGTACGTCTACGCCGTCGACTCCCGGACCGGACGGACGGTGGCGACCATCACCATGAAGGGCGTCGGCAGCCCCCGCGACGTGGAGGCGATCTCGCTGGGCCCGGACGGCAACCTGTACGTCGGCGACATCGGCGACAACCTGAACGGAAGCTGGGACCACGTCTGGATCTACCGCTTCCCGGAGCCGAAGCGGCTGAAGGACGCGACGGTCACCGCCACCCAGTTCGACGTGAAGTACGCCGACGGTCCGCGCAACGCCGAGGCGCTGATGGTCCACCCGAAGACCGGGCGGGTCTACATCGCGTCGAAGAACGAGGGCGGCGGCGGGCTGTACGAGGGCCCGGCGAAGCTGACCACCTCCGCCACCAACGTCTTCCGGCGGGTGGGCGAGGTGCCGTGGGTGACGGACGGGGCGTTCTCCCCGGACGGCAAGGAGCTGGTGCTGCGATCCTACTTCAGCGCCCGCGCCTACGCCTTCGAGAACGGGAGGCTCGGCGCCGACCGCGCGGTCCAGGGACCGCTCCAGCCGCAGGCCGAGTCCGTGACGTTCACGCCGGACGGCTCGGCGCTGATGTTCGGCTCGGAGGGGAAGCGGAGCGAGGTGGTGCGGGTGGACGTGGACGGGGACGGCGGCGGGAAGTCCCCGTCCGGGAAGGGCGGGTCCCCGACCCCGCCCGCCGGGGCCGAGGGGGCCACCGGCGGCGGCAAGGGCCTCGGCACGACCGGCACGCTGGTGCTCCTGGGGGCGGCCGTCCTGGTCTTCCTGGGTGTGCGACGGAAGAAGGGGTGACGGAGGGCCGGGGCGCGGAGCGGGGCGTTGTCAGTGGTGGCTGCCAGAGTGAGGGACGTACGCACCGAATGGGCGTACGCACCGTGGACGGGTGCCTTGGGGCACCCGTGTGCGTGCACGACCTGCGCGAAGGGCAGTTCAGATGGGTACGTGGGACACCGGCCATTTCGACAGCGACAGCGCCGCGGACTTCTCCGGCCAGGTGGACGACACGCCGTGGGCGGAACGGGAAGCGGTGGTCCGCGAGGCGCTGGCTTTCGCGGCCGAAACGTCGGAGTACCTGGACAGTGACGAGGGAGCGGTCGCCGTCGCGGCGGCCGCGCTGGTGGCCGCCCAGTGCCCGGGCGGCGCGGCGGTGACCACCCCGTACGGTCCGAAGGAGGCGCTGCCGGTCTTCGCCCCGGAGCTGCGCCAGCTGGCGGTGCGGGCGCTCGACGCGGTCCTGGGGGAGGACTCGGAGCTGCGCGAGCTGTGGGACGAGTCGGGGGACAAGGCGTGGGCCGCGGGCATAGCCCGGCTGAAGGAGATCCTGACGGCGGCCCCCGCCGGCTGAGGCGGGCAGGGCGGGCGGCAAGCGGTTCGGCCGGACACGGGGGCGGCCGAACCGGATGATCAGGTACGGGGGCGGCCCGCCCTGACGAGCGCGTCGACATCGAGCGTCACGGGGGCGCCGAGGGAGCCGGGCAGCTCGGCCGTCTGACCGGGGGCGTACACCTGGTGGCTGTCGTAGCCGTCGCCCATGGGCTCGGTCAGGACGTGCACCCGGCCGTGCTTGCGGTCGACGATCACATAGACCGGGATCTTGGCCTCGGAGTACGCCGCGACCTTGTTGCGCAGGTCGTTGTTGTAGTTGCTGGAGGTGACCTCCAGCACGAGGCGGAAGACGGCGGGGTCGTAGCAGTTGTTCTCGATCAGGTGCTCGTCGAAGTCGGCGTCGACGAGTGCCAGGTCCGGGATGGCGTAATCCTCGGGGCCACCGGGGAGCCACAGGCCGATTCCCTGGATGATCTCCGTCTCGCCGCCGTCGAGCCCGGCCGCGATGAAGGGGAGCATGATCTTGGTCAGCGCTCGGCCGTGCGGTCCGTCCGGGGGTGGGGCCACGGTGATGACGCCTCCGATGATCTCGACGCGGGAACCCGGGTTCTGCTCCGCGAGCCTGTTGGCCAGCGTGAGCTGTGACTCCGGCTCACCGTCACAGGGGTGCTCGACTGCTGCTGCAGACACTGCGGGCCTCCTGAAGGGGTGTGGTCGAGGACATCATCGTAGGACGGATCGGGCGTTCGCGGACGGATGCGCGTGCGCCACTCGACCGGGTGAACGACGAGGGCCCCGCGCGTCGGCGCGGGGCCCCTCACCGGATGCCTGGTCCGGTTACAGCTTCTCGATCACGTAGTCGATGCAGGCGGTCAGGGCCTCGACGTCCGCCGGGTCGATCGCCGGGAACATCGCCACGCGCAGCTGGTTGCGGCCCAGCTTGCGGTAGGGCTCGGTGTCGACGATGCCGTTGGCGCGCAGCGCCTTGGCGACGGCGGCGGCGTCGATCTCGTCCGCGAAGTCGATCGTGCCGATGACCTGCGAGCGCTTCGCCGGGTCGGTGACGAACGGGGTCGCGTACTTGGACTCCTCGGCCCAGCCGTACAGGTTCCGCGCCGAGGTGGCCGTGCGGCCGGTGGTGAACTCCAGGCCGCCCTGGGTGTTCATCCAGGTCAGCTGCTCGTTGAGCAGGAAGAGCGTGGCCAGGGCGGGGGTGTTGTACGTCTGGTTCTTGAGGGAGTTGTCGATCGCGGTGGGCAGCGAGAAGAACTCCGGGACGTGCCGGCCCGAGGCGTGGACGCGCGCGGCGCGTTCCAGGGCGGCCGGGGAGAAGACGCCGATCCACAGGCCGCCGTCGGAGGCGAAGGACTTCTGCGGGGCGAAGTAGTAGACGTCCGTCTCGGTGATGTCGACGGGCAGGCCGCCCGCGCCGGAGGTGGCGTCCACCAGGACCAGGGCGCCCTCGTCGGCGCCCGCGACACGCCGGACGGGAGCGGCGACGCCGGTGGAGGTCTCGTTGTGGGTGAGCGCGTAGACGTCGACGCCCGCCTCGGCCTGCGGCTCCGGGTGGGTGCCCGGCTCGGAGGCGATCACGGTCGGGTCGTCGAGCCACGGGGCGAGCTTGGCGGCCTTCGCGAACTTCGACGAGAACTCGCCGAAGTTGAGGTGCTGGGACCTGGTCTCGATGAGCCCGTGCGTCGCGACGTCCCAGAAGGCGGTGGAGCCGCCGTTGCCCAGGATCACCTCGTACCCCTCGGGGAGGGAGAAGAGGTCGCGTACGCCCTGGCGCACGGAGCCGACCAGGTTCTTCACCGGGGCCTGGCGGTGCGACGTACCGAGGAGGGACGTGCCGGTGGCGGCCAGCGCGTCGAGCGCCTCCGTGCGCACCTTGGAGGGACCGGCGCCGAAGCGTCCGTCGGCGGGCTTGATGTCAGCGGGAATCTGGATATCGGCCACGAACCGGAGCGTAGTGCCTCACGGACACGGTCGAGCACCGTGTCCGTGAGATGAGATGCGCGCTCCGGTCCGTGGACGGCGGTCCGGCGGCGGGGATCAGCCCAGCGTGACCGGCAGGTCGTACAGGTCGTTCTGGGTGACGATCGGCTTGTTCCGCAGCTCGGAGGCGGGTACGGCGAGCTCCAGTCCGGGGAACCGCTCGTACAGCGCGGGCAGCGCCACGCCGGCCTCCAGCCGGGAGAGCGCCGCGCCCGGACAGACGTGCGGGCCGTGCCCGAACGCGATGTGGCGGTTGGGGGAGCGGGTGACGTCGAACTCGGCGGCGTTCGGCCCGTGCTGCGTCTCGTCGCGGCCGAGCGCGCCGAAGGAGACGATCAGGGCCTCGCCCTTCGGCAGGACCTTCTCGCCGACCTGGACGTCCTCGGTGGCGAACCGGATCAGGACGTGCGAGGTGGGGGAGGACCAGCGCAGGGTCTCCTCGATCACGTTCTCCCACGGCACCTCTCCGCTCAGCACCCGCTCGCGCTGCTCGGGGTGGGTCTGGAGGGCGACGACCGCGTTCACGACCAGGCTGATCGTGGTCTCGTGACCGGCCGCGATGATCAGCTGGAGGGTGTTGACGATCTCCTCGTCGGTGAGCTGGTCGCCGTCCTCGGAGGCGGCGATCAGGGCGCTGGTGAGGTCGTCGCCCGGGTTGTTCCGCTTGCCCTCGACGATCTTCGTGAAGTGCGCGGCGAGGTCCGCCATCATCTGCGGGACCTCCTCCGGCGGGGTCTGCGTCGAGAAGAACTTCTCGAACAGCTCCTTCAGCCGGGGGTGGTCGGCCTTGTCGACGCCCATCAGTTCGCTGATGACGTTCATCGGCAGCGGGTAGGCGAACTCGGCCTTCAGGTCGACCGGCTCGTCCGTGGGCAGGGCGGCCAGCCGGTCCAGGCTCGCGGTGGTCAGGGCCTCGATGCCCTCGCGCAGCCGCTCCACCCGCTTCACCGTGAGCGCCTGCGCGACCAGGGTGCGCAGCCGGCGGTGGTCCGCGCCGTCGACGGTCAGCATGGAGCGGCCCGGGTTGGCGAGGCCGATCAGCGGCCAGTCGAGGGGTATCTCGCCGCGCTGCCAGGCGTTCCAGACGTTGATGTCCTTCACGATCCGGCTGTCGGTGAGCAGCTGGCGGGCCTCGGCGTGGTGGGTGACCGCGTAGCAGTTCACCCCGCCGGGCAGCTCCACCTCGGCGAGCGGGCCGGCGGCCCGCAGCCGGGCGCTCTCGCCGTCGAGGTCGGTGACGAAGGGGTCGAGGGCGATGCGGGTCATCTCTGGCCTCCGGGTTCGGTGTGGTCTCCCGCGGCCGGTCCCGTGACGGGGCCCAGGGCGAGGGTGGGCGTGAAGGTCAACGGCAGGTCGGTCAGGCCCCGCAGCCACGGGGACGGGCGCCGGGTGAGTTCGGCGGCCGGGACGGCGAGGTCGATGTCCGGGAGCCGGTCGAGCAGGACCTCGATGCCGGTACGGGCGATGACCTCGGCGGTCTCCTGGGCCGGGAACGGGCAGCGGTGCTCGCCGTGGCCGAAGGAGAGGAAGGCGTTGTTGCCGCCGGTCATCGCGGAGCCGTCGGTGCGGATCTGCGGGTCGTAGTTGGCGGCGGCGATGCCCAGGAGGAGCAGGTCGCCGGTCTTGATGTGGCGTCCGCCGAGGTGGGTGTCGCGGGAGGCCCAGCGGCCCGCGACGTTCTGGGTCGGGGTGTCCTCCCACAGGACCTCGTTCATGGCCTCGGCGACGCTGTGCCGGCCGCCCGAGAGGGAGGCGGCGAACCGGTCGTCGGTGAGCATCAGCCGCAGCGAGTTGCCGATCCAGTCGGCGGTCGGCTGGTGGCCCGCGGCCATCATGACCATCAGGTCCTGCGCGATTTCCTCGTCGGTGAAGCCGCCGCGGTCGGCGAGCATCCGGGAGGCGACGTCGTCGCCGGGCTCGGCGTGCTTGTCGGCGAGGAGCTGGAACATGGACGTGGCCAGGTGCTGCTGGCCCGCCAGGGCCCGCTCCCGTCCGTCGATCATGTCGTTGAGCGAGCCGACCAGGGCCGCGCCGATGGTGTCGTCGAAGCCGTAGATCCGGGCGAGGACGAGGGCGGGCAGCAGCATCGCGTAGTCGGCGATGATGTCGGTGTTGCCGGTGGTGCAGAAGCGGTCGATGAGTCCGTCGGCGAAGCCCTCCGCGTACCGCTTGAGGGTGAACGGGTCGACGGCCTCCAGCGCGTTGCTGATCATCGCGGCGCGTTCGGTGTGCCGGGGGCCGACCGTGTAGAGGATCGACGGCTGCTTGCGGCCGATCATCGGCAGCAGGGGCCAGTCGTCGGGTATCCGCTCCCACTGGTTCCACAGGTCGGAGTCGCGGCTGAACAGCACCGGGTCGCCGGTGACCTGGTGCAGCTCGCGGTAGCCGAGGACCAGCCAGGCGGGCACGTCCCCGTCGAGGACGACCGGGGCCACGGCGCCGTGGTCGCGCCGCATCTCGCGGTAGAGCCGGGTCGGCTCGCTCTGGAAGCGGGGGCCGGAGAGCGGTACGCGGCCCTGGGACACGGGGCAGCCGGCGGGCGGCGCCGGGGGCTGGGTCACGGGGTGGGCTCCGGGGTCATCTCCGGCGCGGACGCCGGACGGACGGCGGCGGAGGACCGGGCCGGAGCCCCGTTCCCCGAGGACTTCGAGAGGGAGTGCAGGTACTCGACCAGGGTGATCAGCACGTACTTGCTGGACGAGCGGTCCCGCGCGTCGCACTCCACCAGCGGCACGTCGTCCGAGAGGGCGAGCGCCTCGCGTATCTGCTGTTCGGTGTGGAGCGGGCCGCCGAAGTCGTTGCAGGCGACGATGAACGGCGTGCCGTGGTGCTCCAGCCGGTCGATCGCGTACCAGGAGTCGGCGAGCCTGCGGGTGTCGACGAGGACGACGGCGCCGAGGGTGCCGGAGAACAGCCGGTCCCACAGGAACCAGAAGCGCTCCTGGCCGGGGGCGCCGAAGAGGTACAGCACGGACCGTTCGTCGAGCGATATTCGGCCGAAGTCGAAGGCGACCGTCGTGGACGTCTTCGAGTGCACCCCGTCGAGGCTGTCGACGGCCTCGCCCGCGCGGGTCATCGTCTCCTCCGTGTTCAGCGGACGGATCTCGCTGACGGAGCGGACCATGGTGGTCTTGCCGACCCCGAAGCCGCCGACGACGACGATCTTCAGTCCGTTGTCGGCGGTCGCCTGCAGGGCGGCACGGTCAGAGGTTGCGGAGTCCAACGAGCACCTGTTCCAGGATGTCGGGGTCGGGGAGCCGGTCCGCGACACGGGCAGTACGGGGGTGACGGGCGCTGATCCGTCCGGTGTCCAGCAGGTCGGAGAGCATGATGCGGACGATGCTGACGGGCAGTCCGAGGGCCGCGGAGATCTCCACGACCGCGGTGGGGGACTGGCACATCCGCAGGATCGTCACGTGCTCCGACTGCATGCCGGGGGACGGCTCGCACTCGGAGACCACCAGGGTCACCAGGTCGAACGCGTCCGAGTCGGACCGGCTGCGGCCACCGGTGAGGGTGTACAGCCGGTCCGGCGTGTCGTCCCGGCCGGGCCGGAGGGGGCGGGGCCGGTTCATACGGTCGCGTCGGCGTCGGCCGCGTCCGCGCGGGAGCGCGGCGGGGCGCTGAGGTGTTCGCCGAGCTGTTCGACGAGTTCGCTCATGTTGTGGCCGATGAGGCCGACGTCGGAGTCCTCGGAGGCGACGACCGCGAGGTGGGCGCCGTCGCCCGCCTCGACGATGAACAGCACCCCGCCGTAGAACTCGGCCATGGCGGACCGTACGCCGCCGCTTCCGTCACCGAACTCGACGGACGCGCCGTGCGACAGGCTCTGGATGCCGGCCGAGATCGCGGCCAGCTGGTCGGCCTGGTCCACGGAGAGCTCGGGGGTGCGGCACAGCTTGAGGCCGTCCCTGGACAGGACGAGGGCGTGACGAGTGCCGGGGGTGCGCTCCAGGAGCCCCTCCAGCAGCCAGTTGAGCTTCTCGTCGGTGGTGGCGGTCATCGGGTGTTGCCTTCTTCCGGGTGCGGGGAGTTGGAGCGGACGGCCCGGCGGAAGCTGCTGAAGCGGGCTGCCTGTTCCTTCGGGTCGGAGGTACGGGGCCGGGAGGCCGGGGTGCCTTCGGCGTGGGCCTGGGCGGCGCGGGCCTCGGCGGCGGCGAGGGTGCGGCCGCGGGGGCGCCGGGGCAGCCCGCTCTCGCCGAAGCGGGGGAGGCCGCCGGTGGTCTCGGACGCGGTGGCGTCGGTCGCGGCGGCCGGTTCCGGGCGGTCCGGAGTCTCCAGGGCCTCGGGGGTGTGCGCGGCCTCGGTGGTGCCGGTGTTCCGCGCGGTGCCGTGGACGGGCTCGGGCTCGGCCATCGGGGCCGGTGCCTGGGCCGGAACCGGCGCCTGGTTCTGGGTCTGCGTCCGGGACCGGGCCGGGAGCGCCGGGTTCGCGGCCGCCGGGGCCGGTGCGGGGGCGGCGGCCGGGGTCCGGGCGAGGAGCTCCTGCGGGATCATCATCAGGGCGCCGGTGCCGCCGCGCGCGGACGGCCGGAAGGACACGGTCAGCCCGTGCTTGCGGGCCAGCCGGCCGACGACGGCGAGGCCGAGCCGGGTGCCGGACAGGCCGGTCAGGTCCTGGTCGACGGCCGAGACGGCGCGCTCGGCGCGGCGCAGCTGCACATCGCTCATGACCAGGCCGCTGTCCTCGACGGTCAGGACGATGCCGGCCGGCACCTCCTCGACGTACACGTGGACCTCCGCCGTGGGCGGCGAGAAGTTGGCGGCGTTGTCGAGGAGCTCGGCGAGCGCGTGCATGACGCCCTCGGCGGCGTGACCGGCGACCGCGACATCGCTGGTCGAGTGGAGCCGTACGCGCTGGTACCCGCTGATCCGGCCCATCGCGCCGCGCAGGATCGACTCCATCACGATCGGCTTCGCCCAGCGCCGGCCGGAGCGGGCCCCGGTCAGTACGGCGATGGAGTCGGCGAGTCGGCCTGCCTGGGCGGTGCGGTGGTCGAGGTGGAGCAGGTCGCCGAGGACGTCCTCGGCGGAGTGCCGGTGCTCCATCTCGCGCAGGTCGGCGAGCATGCTGGTGGACAGGGCCTGCATCCGGCCGGCGGCGTTGGCGCAGGCGGCGACGGCGGCGGCGCGCTCGGTCTCGCTGCGGGTGGCGCGGGCCTTGAGCCGGGCGATGTCGGCGGTGAGCCGCTCGCTCTCGGCGGCGGCCCGCGCGGTGAGCCGGGCCGTCTCGGCCTCGGCCGCGGCCTTGAGCCGGGCCGTCTCGGCGGCCGCCGCGGCCTTGATCCGGGCGGTCTCGGCGGTGAACCGCTGACCGTCGGCCGCGGAGGCGGACACCAGACGGCTTATCTCACCGGTGAACCGCTGGGTCTCCGAGGCGAGCCGGGCACGCTGCCGCTTCACCTCGGCGCGGGCACGGACGGCGACGGCCACGGCGGTGGACAGCAGCACGGCGGCCCCGCCCAGACCCCAGGCGAGTTCGGTCCGCACCGATTCGGGGGCGGCGAGGACCGCCCACAGGCACAGGGAGCCGGTGACGACCAGCGATATCAGCAGGGCCGCTGCGGTTGGCCGGGATGAGGCGCTCAATGGGGGTCCTTGGGAGCGGACGAGGAACGGGCGGAGGGTGGATGGAACGGGCGGATCGGGTATAACGGGCGGGTCGAACAGCTTACGGGGGGTCAGTCCGGTACGTCAGCCGCAAAAGCGACAACTGGAGCTGACAATTCCAAGCTAAGTCCTGGTCACTATATGAGAATTGACGCTCTCTTTGGGAAGACCTTGTGGCGCTCTCTGTTGTGTATGTGACCACGCATCCGACCTATTCCGACGTATTGACGTACCTGGGGGAAACAGGAAGCGTCGTGGGGCCCAGTGACCCGATCAACGGCATCCTGGGTCCCATGGCCGCAGTACAGAATCCGACGGAACCCGACGAACTCGCACAGGCCCTGCGTGGCGCGATCCGTGGTGAGGTCGAATTCGGCCCCACCGCACGGGCGTTGAACACGATGGACGCATCCAACCACCGCAGGGTGCCGCTCGGCGTCGTCCGACCGTGTGACGCCGACGACGTGTCCGCCGCGCTTGCCGTCTGCCGCGCGCACGGCGCGCCGGTCGTACCGCGCGGCGGCGGCACCTCCATCGCGGGCCAGGCCACCGGCACCGGCGTCGTGGTCGACCTCACCCGCCACCTGGACCGGCTGGTCGCCCTGGACCCGGTGGCCCGCACCGCCGTCGTCCAGCCCGGCCTGGTCCTCGACGAGCTGCGCGCCGCCGCCGCCCCGTACGGCCTCACCTTCGGCCCGGACCCGTCCACCCACAGCCGCTGCACGCTCGGCGGCATGATCGGCAACAACTCCTGCGGCGCCCACTCGGTCGCCTGGGGCACCACCGCCGACCAGGTCCGCGAGCTGACGGTGGCCCGCTACGGCGGCGACGTCCTGCGCCTGGCCCCGGGCGCGGTCCCCGACCCGCTGGACGCCCTCACCGCCCTCGTCCGCGAGAACCTCGCCCTGCTGCGCACCGGCTACCCGGACCTCCCGCGCCGGATCTCCGGATACGCCCTCGACGCCCTGCTGCCCGAGCGCGGCACCGACCCGGCCCGCGCGTTCTGCGGCAGCGAGGGCACGCTCGGCATGGTGACGGAGGCGACCGTACGGCTGGTCGAGGCCCCGGCCGCCCGCGCCCTGGCCGTACTCGGCTACCCGGACGAGTCCGCCGCTGCCGAGGCCGCCCCCGGCCTGCTGCCGCACCACCCGCTCACCGTCGAGGGCATGGCCGCCGACCTCGTACGCGAACCCGCCGGGCTGCCGCGCGGCGCGGCCTGGCTCTTCGTCGAGACGGGCGGCGCCACCCCCGCCGAGGCGCGGGACCACGCCGAACGCGTCGTGCGCGCCGCCGACGCCCTGGATTCCGCCGTCGTCACCGACCCGGCCGCGCAGCGGGCCCTGTGGCGCATCCGGGAGCGCGCGGCGGGCACCGCGACCCGGATGCCCGACGGCACCGAGGCATGGCCCGGCTGGGAGGACTGCGCCGTACCGCCCGCCCGCCTCGGCCCCTACCTGAGCGACTTCCGCGCCCTGCTCGCCGCCCACGGCCTGCGCGGCACCCCGTACGGACACTTCGGCGAGGGCTGCGTCCATGTCCGGATCGACTTCGACCTGCTGGACCCGGCGGGCGTCGCCCGCTACCGCCGCTTCTCCGAGGAGCTGGCGGACCTGGTCGTCGCGCACGGCGGTTCGCTCAGCGGCGAGCACGGCGACGGCCTGGCCCGCGCCGAACTGCTGCCCCGCATGTACGGGGACGAACTGGTCGCCCTCTTCGCCCGCTTCAAGGACGTCTGGGACCCGGACGGCGGCATGAACCCCGGTGTCCTCGCCCGCCCCGCCCGTCTCGACGAGCACCTCCGCTTCGACGTGCTGCCGAAACGCCCGGTGGACGTCGCGTTCGGCTACCCGCACGACGGCGGCGACTTCTCGGCCGCGGTCCGCCGCTGCGTGGGCGTCGCCGCCTGCCGTACGGCGGTGCCGACGGCGGGTCCGGGCGTGATGTGCCCGTCGTTCCGGGTGACCGGCGAGGAGGCCCACTCCACCCGGGGCCGGGCCCGGCTGCTCCACGAGATGCTCGCCGGGGAGGTGATCACCGGCGGCTGGCGGTCGACGGAGGTCCGCGACGCGCTCGACCTCTGCCTGTCCTGCAAGGGCTGCCGGCACGACTGCCCGGTCGGCGTCGACATGGCCACGTACAAGGCGGAGTTCCTCCACCACCACTACCGGGGACGGCTCCGCCCCGCCGCGCACTACGCGATGGGCGGACTGCCCCGGTGGCTGCGGCTCGCCGCCCCCTTCGCACCGGTCCTGAACGCCCTGGCCCGCGTCCGCCCCCTGGCCGCCCTGGCCAAACGGCTGGCCGGGATCGCCCCCGAACGCACGATCCCCGTCCTCCCGCGCCACCCCTTCACCCACGGGCCCGCCCGGCGCGGAGGCGGGCGGACGGAGACCGTCTCCGACGAACGGACCGTCACCCTCTGGCCCGACACCTTCACCACCCACCTCTCGCCCGAGGTGGGCCGGGCGGCGGTCGAGGTCCTGGAAGCGGCGGGCCGTACCGTACTGCTCCCCGGCGGACGGGGCCTGTGCTGCGGCCTCACCTACGTGTCCACGGGCCGGCTCGACCGGGCCCGCGCGGTGATGCGCCGCACCCTGGACCGGATGGGCCCGTCCCTGGGCGACCCGCTCGTCGTCCTCGAACCGAGCTGCGCCGCCACCCTCCGCACCGACCTGCCCGAGCTCCTCCCCGACGACCCCCGGGCCGCCGAACTCGCCGCCTCCGTCAGAACACTGGCCCAGTACCTGGAGGAGTACGCCCTCGACTGGCAGCCGCCCCGTCTGGACCGCCCGGTCGCCGGTCAGACCCACTGCCACCAGCACGCGGTCCTGGGCGACGCGGCCGAACGCCGCCTGCGTGAACGGGCGGGCCTGACCGGCGAGCTGAGCGGCGGATGCTGCGGGCTGGCCGGGAACTTCGGCTTCGAACGCGGCCACTGGGACGTGTCGGTGGCCTGCGCGGAGGAGACCCTGCTCCCCTCGGTACGGGCGGCCGAACCGGGCACGGCCCTCCTCGCGGACGGCTTCTCGTGCCGCACCCAGCTCGCCCAGCTCGGCGGCGTACGCGCCCGCCACCTGGCCGAACTCCTGGCGGAGGCCCTGCGCCAGGAGAGCCTCCGGTCTCCCTGACCCCGCCCCGAATCCCGAGACCCGAGCTTCGGGCGCCGAGCTTCGGGAGGGGCCGGTTCACTCTTTCGTGGGCGCGGGGTGGGTCCTTGGTCCGGGGCTTGAGCTTCGGGATTCGGGGGTCGGGATCCGGGCTTCGGGATTCGAGCGGTGTGTTCCAAGTGGTTGGTTTCTTGGGCGGGTTGGGGAAACCCCGCCCGCCCTCCCGGACCCGTCACGGCCAGCAAGTATGACTAATCGTGATCGAGTTGCGGCGCAGAGTCGCGCCCGCTTACGGTGCGAACGAATCGACCCCGACGCGGTGTTAGAGCACCGGCCGGGGTCTGACCGCAAGATCGCACCCGATTAGAAAGACGATCCCGTGGCTGTTTCCGAGCTTATCTCCGACCCTTGTGCGCCCGCAGCTCCGCGCGTTGCCCCGCCGAAGGCCAGGCCGGGTTACGGGAAGCGTTCCGTCCCGCAGGAACGGCCGCCGTGCGAGGCCGACTTCGCGTCATTGCCAATGCGTGAACGGCACATCGCGGGTTATGTGGAGGCGTTGGCGGAGGGCGCGGCGATGGATATCAAGTCGCTTGCGAAGTCTCTGCCGTTGTACGGGCAGATGGCGGTGGGCAGTGCGTTACGGGCGCTGAGTGTGGCCGGTCATCTTCGTCGGGGGCGTTGCGTGAGCATCGAGGACGGTCAGGTCCGGTGGGTCACCCGGACGTTCTGGTCGCGGGTCGCCCACGACAACGAGTGGTGGAGCGCCTTCCTCGCCGCCGAGAACGACCGAGTCACCCGGCCCGGCCCCCAGGCCCCTGCCCCTGCTTCCGTCCCCGTGCCCGTACCCGCTTCCGTGCCCGCGCCCGCCGCGCAGGTCCCGCAGCAGCGTGTCGCGGAGCCGGAGGTACCGGTTCAGCCGCAGTCGCATGGTGGTGTTCCCTCGCCCGCGTTCGCGGCCCTGGCGCGGCTGGGGCGGGTGGACTCCCGTCTGGCGCTTTCGGCGGCGGACTGTGCGGGGTTGGAGGGGCTGGTGGCCGAGTGGTTCGCCCGGGGCGTGGACGCCGACTACCTGACCCGGGTCCTGACCGCCGGGCTTCCCGACGCGGTCGGCTCTCCCTTCGGCCTGGTCCGCCGCCGCCTTCAGGACAAGCTTCCGCCGAGTCTGCCCGCGACACCCGTCCCGCCCGCACCGGCGGAGACCCCGGTGCGCCGGGTGATGCCGGAGTGCACCGAGTGCGGCGTACCGGGAAGGCCCGAAGCCTTCCGCGACGGACTCTGCCGCCCCTGCCGCGAACCCGACCCCACCCCCTGAGCGAACGACGTGCGTCTCAGTCGTGTGTGGCGGGCGCGTCGGGGAGGGACGCGGTGAGGTCCAGCTCGATGAGCTGCCCGGTGAAGCCCAGTTGGGCGACGCCCAGCAGCGTGCTCGCGGTGGTGAACGCCGGTCCCAGGGCCGATTCGGTCAGGCGCTGCCAGACCGCCCCCAGGGCCGCGTCACCGTCGCTGACGACGTAGATCACCGAACGGACGACGTGTTCCGGCCGGGCGTCCACCGCGTCCAGGGCGGCGACGGAGTTGGCCACCACCTGGTCGATCTGGGCATCGAGATCGCCCGGCCCCACGACCTCCCCCGACGCGTCGAGCGGGCACTGACCCGTCAGGTACGCGGTCCGGCCGGCCTCCACCACGGTGATGTGGTGGTAGCCGGGGGTCGTGTGGAGGTGGGTGGGGTTGATGCGCGTGATCCTGGAATCCATGTGCCGAGTCTGGTGACCCGGCCCGCCGACCGCACTGGTTTTTCGGCGGACCGGATCCGGGCGCGGTCCGGCGGTTCGGCGGTCCGATGGCCTGGTGGCTCGACGGCCTGGCGGCTTGCGGGAGGGGCCGGGTACCAGAACGGAGGCGGGGGGTGCTCCCGGCCCCGTTGCTCAGCCGGTGGTGCCCCGGCCGTGCGCCACCACCTCGTGGGCCAGGGCGAGCAGGTCGGGCAGGGCGGGGTGGCCGGGGGCGTCGCGGCGGGCGAGGAGTACGGGTACGGGCGGGGCGTCGGTCAGCGGGCGGTAGGCGACGCCGGGGTGCGGGTGCATGGAAGCGGTGGAGGCGCCGGAGACCCCGACCCCCCGCCCGGCCGCGATGGCGGCGAGCCAGTCGTCGGTGTTGGCGACCGTCAGTGTCGCGGAGGGCCGCCCGCCCGGGGGCCACAGCTCGACCGTGGTGGTGCCGGACACGGTGTTGAGGACGACCGTCTCGCCCCTCAGATCGGCGAGCCGGAGCGTGGCACGGGCGGCGAGCGGACCGTCCGTGGCGACCGCCGCCACCCGGTCCTCCTCGAACAGCAACTCGGTGACGAGACCGGGCGCCTCGACCGGCCCCCGCAACAGCGCCGCGTCGACCTCTCCACGGGTCAGCCCGGCGGTGCGGTCGTCGATCCGCAGCAGCTCCAGCGGGGTCCGCGGATACCGCTCCTGCCAGCGGCGCAGCAGCGGAGTCGTGTACGGGCCGAACGCCGACCAGGCATGCCCGAGCCGCAGCGGCCACCGGCGCAGCCCGCCCGGATCCAGCGCCTCGTCGAAGGCGGCGACCGCGGCGGCGGCCCTGTCGCGGAAGACGACACCCTCCGGGGTGAGGGCGAGATGGTGGGTGGACCGGTCGACGAGCCGGGTGCCCAGGTGCCGCTCCAGCGCGGCCAGGGTGCGCGAGACCGCCGGCTGGGTGAGGCGCAGGCGGGTGGCGGCACGGGTGACATTGCCCTCGTCCGCCACGGCGAGGAAGGCGCGCAGATGCCGTACCTCGATGCCGCGGCCGGTGCTTTCCCCGGAACGTCCGATGCTCATGCGCGCGGAGCATAACCGGAGCCCTTTCGACATTTCACATGGCACGCGGAGGTACCTACCGTAAGAGGACGTACCGAACCAACGGCGGCCCGGCCGGGGTACGGGAAGGTGCAGTACCTTCGACCGGGTTGTCCACTGGAGTGGACTTCGGACTTGGGAGGGACACCGCAGGTGAACGACCAGCGCAGCGCGGCAGGAGCCGCGGCCGTCGCCGTACCCGAGGCGGTCGCCGCCCCGGTCGGTGCCACGGGCGGTGCTCCGGGCTCCCGGGGGCGGGGCGCGGCGCTAGCCCCGATCGCGTTGGTGGTCGCGAGCGGGCTCTCCGTGCAGTTCGGCTCCGCCGTCGCGGTGCTGCTGATGCCGAGGGCCGGGGCGCTCGGGGTCGTCACGCTGCGACTGGCCGTGGCCGCCGTGGTGATGCTGATCGTCTGCCGGCCGAAGGTGCGCGGCTACTCGCGTGCCGACTGGGGCACCGTCGTCGCCTTCGGCCTGGCCATGGGCGGCATGAACACGCTCTTCTACCAGGCCGTCGACCGCATCCCGCTGGGTGCGGCCGTCACCCTGGAGGTGCTGGGGCCGCTCGTCCTCTCCGTGGTGGCCTCCCGCCGGCTGGTCAACGTGGTGTGGGCGGGGCTCGCGCTGGGCGGTGTGGTGCTGCTGGGCGGCGGCGGGTTCGACCGCCTCGACCCGGTCGGCGCCGCCTGCGCACTGGGCGCGGGCGCCCTGTGGGCGACGTACATCGTCTTCAGTGCCCGTACCGGCCGCCGCTTCCCGCAGGCGGACGGGCTGGCCCTGGCCCTGGCCGTCGCCGCTCTCCTCGTCCTGCCCCTGGGCCTCGTCGAGTCCGGGCCGAAGCTGCTGGTCCCGGCCACGCTGGGGCTCGGCTCGCTGGTGGCGCTGCTGAGCTCGGTGCTCCCGTACACCCTGGAGTTCATGGCGCTGCGCCGGCTGCCCGCCCCCACCTTCGCGATCCTGATGAGCCTGGAGCCGGCGATCGCCGCCCTGGCCGGATTCCTGGTTCTCGACCAGGCCCTGTCGACCACCGACGCACTGGCGATCGCCCTCGTCATCGGGGCGAGCATGGGCGCGGTACGCAGCCAGGCGCGGCGCGTGAAGGCCCGCGAACGCACCTGACGGTCCGTCCGGAGCGGCCCCGGCGGGCCCTTGTCGGGCGCGATCCGCGCACGGGACAATGTCGGCCCGTCCCGCCCGATCCCGCCGGGGGAGCCCCATGGCCGTCGCCATCGCCGCCGTCTACGTCGTCCTTTCCCTCGGCGCGACCCTGATGTTCCGGAAGCAGGCGGACCGCCTCATGGACGGACCCCGGCTCCGGGCCATCTGGGCCGAGGGCCGCACCGCCGAGGCCCGCTGCACCGGCATACGTGTCGAGGAGGGGCAGGACGCCGAGGGCGGCTTCGTCGTCCACCGCCACCCCACCCTGGAGTTCCGTACCGAGGACGGGCGCACCGTCAGCTTCGAGGAGCGGCAGGCGCGCATCTCCCCGGCCGTGGGCGACTCGGTGACCGTCCACTACAGCGCCGCCGACCCGGAGGGCGCGACCACCCGGGGCCCGTCGTTCGCGATACTCCGTCTCAGGGGCCTGATCACCGGGGTGGGGGGCGCCTTCGCCCTGGTGGGGGCAGCCGTCATCGCCGTGGTCGCCTGAGCCGTCGGCCCCTCGCTGTCCGGCCTCCTACCCGGCCTGCCCGCCCGGCCCGCCGGGCCTCGCGTCCGGCGTACCGGCCCCCCTCGACCGTGTCCGCCCCGGCGGGGGCGGCCCGTCGCCGCGTAGAGGAAGTGCCGCTCCGCCGCCGTTACCCACCCGCCGTGCACCGTGTGCGTTCCCGCACCGGTCGCCACCTCGACCGGTGCGGGAACGCACCGGGACCGCCGCCGTCATGAACCCGATGACGGCGGCGGTCGCATGCGGGGCGTGAGGCCGGGCGGCCGTGGCGGAGCAACCCGCTCCGGCGTATGCGCCGGGTATGCGGCCGGGGCCGCCCGGGCGGTATTCCGGCTGCATGACGGCCGCTGAGGATGGCACTCGAACCGGGCCCCCGGGCCCGGTTCCCATCCCCAGCGAAAGGAGGTGACAGACACATGAACCTTGTTCGCGCATGGAAGGACCCCGAGTACCGGGCCACCCTCAGCGAGGCTCCCGCCAACCCGGCCGGCCTCGTCGAGCTGGCCGACGATCAGCTCGACGGCGTCGCGGGCGGGACCACGTGGGTGTGCGCCACGGTCACTCTGACCGTCACGGTGTGCTCCCCGACCGGGACCCTCTGCGGCAGCTGCAGCATGGGCACGCGCGGCTGTTGCTGAGCCTGCCCGATTCCTACAGGGAGTGATGATTCGTGGACATAGTCCGGTCCTGGAAGGACGCCGACTACCGGCTGTCCCTCGGGAGTGAGGCCCCCGCCCATCCGTCGGGCGAAGGCCTCACCGCAATCACCGACGAAGAGCTGACCGAGATCAACGGAGCCGGCTCCGGCGTTCTCGGCACTCTCGGGTGCTGCTCGTGCCTGCCGTGGTACTCGGGCTGGACCGTATGCGGTCTGGCCTGCAACCCCGGTAAGCCCTGCAAGAACTAGCAGCGTACCGAAGAAATGACGTGACCGGCAGGGGCGGGCGACCGTACGCCCCCGCCGGTCATGTTTATGCCCCAGGAGGAAGAGCGGAATGCCTGACGTCGCAAGCGAGCACCCCATCGGCGGGTCGGCGGGGGTCCACCTCCCCTGGCACCGGGCCGCCACCCTGACCGAAAGGCTCGGCGGTACCCCGTCGCGGATCGACCCGGTGCGGGGCGAGAAGCGCCTGGCCATGTGGAGGGAGCTGGCGCCCCTGACCGGTGAACGCGCCACCCTGGACGCACGGCTGGCACCGCTGGGCGTCACGGCCGACGAACTGACCGCCCTGCTCGGGGAGAGCGACGACTCCCTCGTCGCCCGCCTGACGGACGAACCCGACTGGCACCGGACCTTCCGGCGGTGGTGGGCCGAAGGCATGGCCACCACGGACGCCACCCGCCGCCTCGACCCGGACATGGGCCTCCTGGAAGTGATACGCCCGCTCGTGGAAGGCGCCGTCCACGAACTCGACGCGCTCGTCGAGGAACGGGTACGGGGCAGCGACGACCCCGTCCTCGCCGACCTCGGGCACGTTCTCGACGTCGTCCGCGCGACCGCCCCCGCCGCCGACCTCCTCGGCCATGTGCAGCGCACTCTCGTCCTCGAACTCAACATCGCCCGGGTCGAGGACCGCCTCGACGGCGAGACCCCCGAGGAACGCTTCTCCTCCTACGTCGAACTCCTCCGGTCGGAGGCCGACGCACTCGCCCTCTGGGACGAATACCCGGTCCTGGCACGGCTGATCGTGGCCCAGCTCCGGTTCTGGATCGACACCCGGGTCGAGCTGATCGACGCACTCGTGGCCGATCTGCCCGTGCTGCGCGGGAGCCTGCTCGCCGCCCAGGAGCCCCGGCGGCTGGTCCGCCTGGAGTTCGGCGCCGGCGACAAGCACCGGCGGGGCCGCTCCGTCGCCATGGTCGAGTTCGACACCGCCACCCTGGTCTTCAAACCCCGTCCGCTGGCCATGGACACCGCCTTCGACGGACTCCTGGACTGGGTCAACCAGCAGGAGACCCCGCACGACCTGGCCCGGATCGGCATCGTGGACCGGGGCGACCACGGATGGGTCGAACAGGTCGACACCACCGCGACCACCGACGCCGGGGGCGGCGACCGGTACGCCTGGCGGCTCGGCGCCCTGACCTCGCTCCTCTACCTCCTGCACGCCACCGACTTCCACTTCGAGAACGTGCTGGCCGCGGGCGAGTACCCGGTCCTCGTCGACCTGGAGGCGCTGCTGCACAACGACAAGACCGCGGCGGTCGTCAAGATCGACGGTGAGACGGACATCGCCGCGGTCACCCTCGCCGACTCCGTCCAGTCCGTGGGCATCCTCCCCAACCGCCTGCTGGTGCGCGGCGAGGACGGCACCTTCGGCCTCGACGTCAGCGGACTCGCGGGCCACGGCGGGCAGTTGACGCCCATGGCGGTGCCCATCTGGGAGGACAGCGGCACCGACCGCATGCGGCTGGTCAAGCGGCGGATGGAGATGGACGCCGAGCGCAACCACCCGATGACCGCCGACGGGGAGCCGATCGACCTGGTCGGCCGGGTCGACGCGTTCGTCGAGGGCTTCACCCACGTCTACCGGCTCCTGGAAGCGGGGCGGGACGAACTGCTCGCCCCCGGCGGAGCGCTGGCCGCCTTCGGACCCGTACGGACCCGGCTCATCGCCAGGCCGACCCACATCTACGGGCGGCTGCTGCTGGAGAGCACCCACCCGGACTTCATGCGCGACGGCCTCGACCACTCCCGCTCGCTCGCCCGGCTGGCCGGCGGCCACATCGAGATGCCGGAGTCCCGCACCGCGATGGTCCTGGACGAGGTCGCCGAACTCACCCTCGGGGACATCCCCATGTTCACCGTCGACGCGGAGGACGGGACCCTGCGCGGCGGGTTGGACGAGGCACCCATCGGCACCCGCTACCCGCCGCTCACCGCCGTGCGCGAACGCCTCCTCGCCCTCGGCGACGCCGACCTCGCCTTCCAGGAACGCGTCATCCGCTCGTGCGTCGCCGCCACCGCGATGGGGGAGAGCGACGCCCGCTGGCCCAACTGGCACCGGCCCCGCATGGACGGCGCCGCCGACCCCGGCGACTTCGCCGAGGAGGCGCTGCGGCTGGCGCGCCGCCTGTCCGACCTGTGCGTCCGCGACGAACACGGCCTGGGCTGGATCGGGCTGGACCTCGTCGACGAGAAGTACTGGCAGTACGCGCCCGCACCCATCGGCCTCTACACCGGGACCGCCGGCATCGCGCACGCCCTCGACGCCGTCGCGGCCGTCACCGGTGACGAGCGCACCGGCGAGCTGGCCCGAGCCGCCTTCGACCAGGTGGCGAAGCGGTCGCTGCTCATCGCCGAGACGCTGGCGGGACTCGCGAAGAAGCCCGGGGCCAACGAGTTCGGCATCGGCGCGTTCGGCCCGTTCGGCGGCGCCGTCTACGCCCTCGCCCACGCGGCCGTGCGTCACGACCGGCCCGAGTACGCCGAGGCCGCGGCCGCCCTGCTGCCCGCCGTCGACGAACTCGCCGACGACGACGGACTCCTGGACATCGTCTCCGGCTCGGCGGGCGCGATCCTCGCCCTCCTCGCCCTGGAAGCGGCCCGGCCGGGCACCGGAGCGGCCCGGATCGCGGTGCGCTGCGCCGACCGGCTGCTGGCCACCCGGCAGGAACACGGCGACGGATGGGGCTGGGCCACCCCGATCAACCCGGAGGAGCCGCTCGCGGGCTTCTCGCACGGGGCCTCCGGCATCGCGTACGCCCTCGCCCGGCTCGACCGGGTCGCCCCCCGGCCCGAGTACCGGGAGGCCGTCCGGCGCGCGCTCGCGTACGAGCGGACCGTCTTCGACCCGGAGCTGCGCACCTGGCGCGACCTGCGGCCGGCCAACCTCGGCGGGCGCACGGTCATGAACGCCTGGTGCCACGGCGCCCCGGGCATCGCGATGGCCCGCACCGCCCTCCACGGGCTGGGCACCGTCCCGGACCTCGCCGACCTGGTCGAGAACGAGCGGCACACGGCCGTGCTCGCCGCCATCTCGACGGGGCTCGACCTCGACCCGGTGTCCGGTCTCGGCAACCACAGCCTCTGCCACGGGGACATCGGCAACCTGCTCATCATCGACGGGAGCACCAGGGCCGACCAGGAACCCGAGGTGGCCGACCTGCTGCCCCGGGTGTGGAAGACCCTGCTGCACGAGGGGCGGGAGAACGGCTGGCTGTGCGGCGTCCCGAAGGGCGTGGAGACACCCGGCCTCATGACCGGACTGGCCGGCATCGCCTGGGGCCTGGCCCGCAAGGCCGCACCCGGGCAGGTACCGGACCTGCTGACGCTCGCCGCCCCCGAACCCCGGGGGGCGACGTGCTGAACGGCGTGTCCGCCCCCGAGGCCCCGGACGGCACGCTCGCCGACGGTGTCTACCGGCCGAGCATGGTGGCCGCCTACCGCGCCAACCCGCGCGGCGCCGCCCGCACCGGGTTCCACCCCGAACGGATGCGGCCCCGATGGCGCTGGGCCCTGGCCGCGACCCTGCTCCTCGTCCTCACCGCGGCGGCGGGCCTCGTGGTGCGGGTGCCGGTCGGGCCGACCGGCACCCTCGCCGGGGTCAACGGGCGCCAGGGCGTGCTGGCCTTCCCGGGCTTCAGCCCGCCGGCCAAGGGCAGCGACGTCCTGCTGCGGGTCGACGGCCGGGACATGGAGGGCCGGGTGAAGGACTTCCGGACCGGCCAGGGCGGCACCCAGGTCACCATGGTGCTCGTCGAACTCCCCGACGGTGTCGCCGACGGGCTGGAGGAGGGCGCGTCCGTCGTCCTCGACCAGGGCACCCGCCCCCTGCTCCTGGACCTCTGGAACGAAAGGGGCGACCAGTGAGTGCTGTCCGCCGCAGGGTACCCGTGCGACTGCAGTCGACCTCGGTCGAATGCGGTGTCGCCGCCCTCGCCATGGTGCTCGGCCACCACGGCCGCTCCACCACCGTCGCGGAGCTGCGCGACCGGATGGTGCTCTCGCGCGACGGGGCGAGCGCCGCCTCCATCGCCCGGCAGGCACGCGAACTCGGCATGAAGGTCAGGGCGTTCCGGGCGGAGCCGGACGCACTGCGCGGGCTCGCCCTGCCGCTGATCGTGCACTGGGGGATGAACCACTTCGTCGTCGTCGAGCGCTTCACCCGCCGCGGCGTCGACATCGTCGATCCGGCGTCCGGGCGGCGGCGCATCACCTACGCGGAACTCGACGCGTCCTTCACCGGGGTCGCGCTGGAGCTGGAGCCGACCGAGGAACTCGAACGCCGCGACGGCGCCGAGGCGGGGCTGTGGTCCTTCGTCCGGCCCTTCCTGCCCCGTTCCGTGCCCGTCGTCGCCGCGGTCGTCGGGGCCTCGGCCGCGCTCACCCTCCTCGGGCTGCTCCCGGCGTTCCTGACGGCGTACGTCGTCGACCGCGTCCTGCCGGGGCGCGGCGAGGACACCCTGCTCGTCCTGGCGGCCGGTCTCGTCGCGTACACCATCAGCCACGGGCTGATGACGCTGGCGAGGGCCGAACTGCTGCTGTGGCTGCAGACCCGGATGGACTGGTCGATGATGGGGACGTTCCTCAGACATCTGATGTCCCTGCCGTACAAGTTCTTCCAGCTCCGCACCGGGGGCGACCTGCTCGTCCGGGTGTCGAGCATGACGTACGTCCGGGACGCGATCTCCAGCCAGCTCCTGGCGGTCCTGCTCGACGTGGCGCTGCTCGGCGTCTACCTCGTGGTGATCGGCTTCACGTCGCTGCTGTTCGTCGCCGCGATCCTCGCCGTGGCCGCCGTGCAGCTCGCGGTCATGTTCGCCTCGGCCCGGACCGCCCAGCGGCTGACCGAGCGCGAACTCCAGGCGCTCGGGGAGGCGCAGAGCACGCTCCTGGAGGCGGTCACCGGTGCCGAGACGGTCAAGTCCTCCGGTGCCGAACACGTCGTGGTGCAGCGCTGGTCGGGGAAGTTCGCCGAGCAGCTGGAGTCCTCCGTGCGCCGGAGCAGGCTGGACAACACGATCGACGGCGTCCTCGGCATGCTGGGCACCGCGTCCCCGCTGCTCATGCTCGTCCTCGGCGCGTACCTCGTCTTCAGCGACAACATGTCGCTCGGGACGATGCTCGCACTCATCGCCCTGGCAGGCTCCGCGCTCGCCCCGGTGGCCCAACTCGGGCGCGGGATCAAGACGTTCCAGACCATCCGGGTCCACCTCGACCGGTTGCGCGACGTGCTCAACGAACCCCCGGAGTCCGTGGGTCAGGGCACCGGGAAGGTCGATCTGAACGAGCCGATCACCCTGACCGACGTGGGCTTCCGCTACTCCGGGGACGGGCCGGAGGCCCTGTCCGGGATCTCGCTCACCGTCCGGCCGGGCGAGAAGATCGCCATCGTCGGCAGCAGCGGATCGGGGAAGTCGACCCTGGCCCGGCTCATCCTCGGGCTCTACGACCCGACCGACGGGGAGATCACCTACGGGTCCACCCCGCTGACCGAACTGGACCTCGGCCATCTGCGCCGCCAGTGCGGTGTCGTCACCCAGGACGCGGACATCTTCAGCGGATCGGTGCTCACCAACATCGCGCTGGTCATGCCCGACGCCACCCTCGACGACGTCGTCGAGGCGGCCCGCCTCGCCGCCGTCCACGACGACATCACGCACATGCCGATGGGGTACGAGACGATCCTCGGCGAGGGCGGCAACGGCCTCTCCGGCGGGCAGCGGCAGCGGGTGGCGCTGGCCCGCGCCGTCGTGCACCGGCCGAGGGTCCTGCTGCTCGACGAGGCCACCAGCCACCTGGACGCCGCCACCGAGGCGACCGTGCACGAGAACCTCTCGGCACTCGACTGCACCCGCATCGTCATCGCGCACCGCCTGAGCACCGTGCGCGACGCGGACCGCATCCTGGTCATCGACCGCGGCCGGATCGTCGAGGACGGCAACCACGAGGAGCTGGTCGCACGGGGCGGCGCGTACGCGGCGCTCGTCGGACAGCAACTGGTCCATGACTGACCGGTTCTCGCGCACGGGCCCACGGCCCGGCCCCGCACGCGATGCTGGGAGCGTGACCCCTGCGACACGCTCCCGCACCGCGTTGCTGAACCGGCTGCGCACGCTGGCCCTGGTGGAGGCGGCGGATGCCGTACTGATCGGCTGGGTGGTGTTCGCCGCTTTCGGCGCGCCCGCCAACGCCGCGAACACGGTGGGCTTCGCCCTGACGGCCGGACTCCTGCTCACCGGGTCCGCCTACTGGGCGCTGAAACACCGGCAACTGCGGACCGGGGCGGCGCTGCCGCCGGCGATCGGGGCGTTCCGCCCGCTCCGGTCGCTGTGCGCCCTGGCCCTGCTGGCCGGCCCGTTCGTCATCGCGGTCCCGGCCGTCCAGGGCCGGACGCCGTCGCACTGGGCCCCCGGCCTCCTGCTGTACGGCCTGGCCCTGGCGGAGTACGTCAACTACTTCCACCGGCAGCTCATGCACGACACCCGGGCGGACTGGCGCCGGCTGCTGCGCACCCGCCGTCCGCGCCGGTCGCACCTGGCGGCGGATCTGCGCGCCCACCGCGACCGGCGGCGATGACACCCCGTCCCGCCCCGTACGACCTCGACGGCCCGACGACCCCAGCGGCCCCCGAGCGCCGTGCCGGGAGGCCCGGCACGGCCGCCGCGCGCACGTGAGGAGCAGAGTTCATGACCCCGACGGAAGCGGCGAACGCGCCGGACCCGGCAGGAGGCCGGCCCATCGAGTTCCGGGCCCTCTCGAAGCGGTACCGGGACAGATGGGCGGTGCGGGACCTGTCCTTCACCGTCGCGCCGGGACGCGTCACGGGCTTCCTCGGCCCCAACGGCGCGGGCAAGTCGACGACGCTCCGGATACTCCTCGGCCTGACCGCCCCGACGTCCGGCACCGCCACCGTCGGCGGACGGCCGTACCGGGACCTGGAGCAGCCGCTCGCGACGGTCGGGGCGATGCTCGACGAGTCCGGTACGCACCGCAGACGCACGGGCCGTGACCACCTGCGGGTGCAGTGCGCGGCGACGGGCCTGCCGGCCCGGCGGGCGGACGAGGTGCTCGACCGGGTCGGACTGGCCGCGGCCGGCGGTCGCCGCTACGAGGAGTACTCGCTCGGCATGCGCCAACGCCTCAACCTCGCCCAGGCGCTGCTCGGCGACCCGCCCGTCCTCGTGCTGGACGAGCCCGCCAACGGGCTCGACCCGGAGGGGATCGCCTGGATGCGGGCGCTGCTGCGGACCCTGGCGGCCGAGGGCCGCACCGTGCTCGTCTCCAGCCATCTGATCGCCGAGGTCGAGCAGACCGCCGACGACCTCGTGATCATCAGCCGGGGACGGCTGGTGGCGGAGGGGGCGAGCCGGGAGATCGCCGCCCGGGTGCGGGGCGAGGCCCGGGTGCGGGTCCGCGTGGCGCTCCCCGCCGAGCTGGCGTCGGCGCTCGTCCGGGCCGGAGCGTCCGTGGACCGCCCGCCCGCCGAGGAGGGCCTCCTGGTCGTGAGCGGCCTCGGGGCGGGCGCGGTGGCCGCGGCGGCGGCCGCCCACGGCGGGGAACTGTACGAACTGACCGAGGACACACCCGATCTGGAGCAGGCGTTCCTCCAGCTCACCCAGGGAGAGGCGGAGATCCGGTGAGGCGACTGATCGGCAGCGAACTGCTCAAGCTCCGCACGCTGCCCACCTGGTGGGTCACCGGTGCGGCGATGGCCGGTGCGGCGGTGCTCCTCGCGCTGTGGAACAGCTGGCAGGCCCATACGTTCATGCAGCCGTTCGAGGACTACCTGTCCGGGGCGATCCTGACCCCCCGCGAGGAGATGTCCGCCGAACAGGTCGGCACGATGCGGGAGTTGTGGGAGACCCAGAGCGCTCCGGGCCGTATCGCCGCGACCCTCTACACCTCCGGGCAGAGCTTCGGCCTGCTGCTGTCGGGTGTGGTGGCGGTCCTGCTGGTGACCAACGAGTACCACTACCGGACCCTGACGGCCACGTTCCTCGCGGCGCCGCGACGGGGCCGCGTCGTCGTCGCCAAACTCGTCGCGGTCGTGCTCTCCTCGGCCGGGCTGTGGCTGGTGGCGACCCTGGGAAGCGTCCTGGTGGGCGGGGTCTTCCTGACGACGCAAGGGGCCGGCCTCGGGCTCGGGCGCGGGGACGTGCTCGGCGCGGTCCTGATGAACCTGGCCGCCTACATGGTGTGGGGTGTGTTCGGGTTCGGACTCGGGGTGCTCATCCGCAGTCAGACCGCTGCCACCGTCACCGCGGTGGTGCTCTACTTCCTGTCCTCGGTGGTCGTCGCGTTCGCCTTCCAGGTTCTCCACGATCTCGTCCTGGAGAAGGACTGGGTGCTTCAGGCGCAGGTGCTGCTGCCCGGGGTGGCGTCGCAGATCATGACCACGCCCGGCGAGCTGTTCGCCGGGGCTCCGGCCTCCTGGACGGGCGCCGTCGTGCTCGTCGGCTACGGGCTGGTGGGCGGCTTCGCGGGAACGCTGCTCCTGCTCCGGCGGGACGTCGCCTGAGCCCGGTGGTTGGAGGAGGACCACCGGACCCTCATCGGGGCCTCCGCGTCACTGGGAAGGGGGACGCGGAGGTCTTCGGCACGCGCACGGATCGGTGGAGGCCCGGGCCCGGGAGGCGACGAGTCGCACGGCCTCCTCGCGGTCCCAGTTGAGTGCCGCCGTCCGCATCGCCTCGATGCCCGGGGGCAGATCGAGCCCCAGGTCTTCCGCGAACAGCTTCTGGCAGCGGTTGACCGCCGACAGGGTGCTCACGGTGTCGCCGTGCAGGCAGTGCACCGCCGCGAGGAGTTCCCACAGGTGCTGCCGGTAGGGAGCCTCGGCGATCAGGCTCTCGATGCGGTAGGCCAGCATGGTGGTCCGGTCGGCGAGGACGGACGCGGTGAAGAGATCCTGATAGGCGTCCAGCCGGGCGTTGTTGAGCCCGGCGACATGGGCGTTGAACCACCGGGTGGGCGGGAGATCCTGCCCGAAGGGGCCGTTCCAGAGGCTCACGGCCTGCTCCAGGGCGTCGGCCGCCGGCCCGGGCGCCCCGCCCAGCAGCCGTTTCCGGCCGCATTGGACCGCTGCGGTGAACCGCGGCAGATCGAATTCCGCGGCCTCGATCTGCAATCCGTATCCGCACTGGGCGCCCCGGTAGGTGCGCATCCGGTCGCCCAGTCCCGGTTCGATCTCGTCGAGATCCCTGCGTAACGCCGTGACGTGGCTGCGGAGGTTGGCCGTCGCCGACGCGGGCGGGTCGTCCCACAGGATCTCGCTGAACTCCGCGATCCCGATGGGTCTTCCGAACCGGAGGAGGCAGGCGGTGAGGACCGCGCGCCGGACGGGTGAGGTGACCGACATGGTCCTGCCGCGGACCGAGAGCCGCCCGAGGATGCCGAAGCACGGGTCCGGGCGCTCCCCAGGAGGGTCGGGCGCGGCCGCCGGGACGGGGGGCTCCGGCTCGTCGCCCGCTGTGCGGTCGGCGGGGTCGTCGGGGGCGTCCGGTTCCGGGTGACGGGTCAGCAAGTCTCCTCCCGCCCACGTCCGGCGGGGAGGGCGCCGGCCGCTGAAGGAGGGACCCCGGCTGTCCGATTCTCCCCGCCTCGCCAGGCCGGGGAAGAGCCTCTTCGTGCGGACTTCGGCGAGCTGCGACTCAAGCGCGTCATATTGTCTCCTGCTTGGTCAGGGCAGGGGGAATGCGCACAGGAGTTCCCCGTTCGTTCCCCCCGTTGGAACTGCGTTCACGCTCTCAGAGGGAGCGGGATTCGGCTAGCAACATCGGATAATTGATCCAAATTTCATGGCCGATAATCTTCCAGTCTTCGGTACTCGGGCGTAGCATCCGCCGCTTCCGTTCGTGGAGGTCCGACAGTCCCGCTCACTCTGCGCGCGCACGGCCGGGTCCGGACCGAAAAGCATGCAAGCGTGCTTGATTGTTTATGGCCCCGGTGCCATGCTCCTGGACACACCGCCACGCCCCGAGGGGAGCGCACCGTGTCCCAAGTCGCAGCCGTGCTCGGCGATCTGCGCGACGAGAGCGAGGAACTCGACCGGCTGGTCGGCGCCCTGGACCCCGGCAGGTGGTCCGCGCCGACCCCCGCGCCCGGCTGGGACATCGCCCGGCAGATCGCCCACCTCACCTGGACCGACGAGGTCGCGCTGCTGGCCGCGACCGACGCCGACGCCTTCGCCGGGGAGGTGGCCCGGGCCGCGGGGGCGCCCGACACCTTCGTGGACCGGGGCGCCGAGGAGATCGCCGCGGCCCACACCCCGCAGACCCTGCTCGCGCGCTGGCGCGAGGGGCGGGAGCGGCTGGCGGCGGTGCTGCGGGACGCGCCGGAGGGCACCCGCATCCCCTGGTACGGGCCGCCGATGAGCATCGCGTCCATGGCGACCGCCCGGCTCATGGAGACGTGGGCGCACGGCCAGGACATCGCCGACGCACTCGGAACAGTCCGCGCCCCCACCGACCGGCTCCGCCACATCGCCCGGATCGGGGTACGGGCCCGCGACTACGCCTACCTGGTCCGGGGGCTGACGGCGCCCGGCGAGGAGTTCCGCGTCGAACTGGAGGCCCCCGGCGGCGCCACCGTCGCCTTCGGCCCCGAGGACGCGGCGCAGCGCGTTACCGGGCCGCTCCTCGACTTCTGCCTGCTCGTCACGCAACGGGCCCACCGCGACGACCTCGCCGTCCGGGCGGTCGGGCCCGACGCCGACCAGTGGCTCGGCATCGCCCAGGCCTTCGCCGGACCCCCCGGACAGGGCCGGGAGCCCGGACAGGGCCGGACGCGGCGGGAGGGCGGCGCGTGACCGGCACACCGGACCCGGCCTCCGTACGGGACGCGGCCGGGGCACAGGGCGCGGCAGGCATACCGGGCGCGGCCGGGGTCCTGCGGATCGGGAATGCCTCCGGGTTCTACGGGGACCGCTTCGACGCCCTGCGCGAGATGCTCACCGGCGGCCCGCTCGACGTCCTCACCGGCGACTACCTGGCCGAGCTGACCATGCTCATCCTCGCCCGCAGCAGGCTCAAGAACCCCGACCGGGGCTATGCCACCACCTTCCTGCGCCAGCTGGAGGAGGGGCTCGGGCTCGCCCACGAGCGCGGGGTGCGGATCGTCACCAACGCGGGCGGGCTCAACCCGGCCGGACTGGCCACCGCCGTCCGGGAACTCGCGGAGAAGGTCGGCGTCCCGGTGCGCGTCGCCCACGTCGAGGGCGACAGCCTCCCCGTACCGGAGGGCTTCCTCACCGCCAACGCCTACCTCGGCGGCGCCGGGATCGCCGCCTGCCTCGACGCGGGCGCCGACATCGTCGTCACCGGGCGGGTCACCGACGCCGCGCTGGTCACCGGGCCCGCCGCCGCCCGCTTCGGCTGGGGCCCCGACGACCTGGACGCGCTCGCCGGGGCCGTCGTCGCCGGACACGTACTGGAGTGCGGCACCCAGGCCACCGGCGGGAACTACGCCTTCTTCCGGGGCCACGACCTGCGCCGCCCCGGCTTCCCCGTCGCCGAGATCCACGCCGACGGCTCGTCCGTCATCACCAAGCACGACGGCACCGGCGGCGTCGTCGACGTCGGCACCGTCACCGCCCAACTGCTCTACGAGACCGGCGGCGCCCGCTACGCCGGGCCGGACGTCACCGCCCGGCTCGACACCGTACGGCTGGACCAGGACGGGCCCGACCGGGTCAGGATCTCCGGGGTGCGCGGCGAGGCCCCGCCGCCCACCCTCAAGGTCGGGCTGAACCGGCTCGGCGGCTGGCGCAACGAGGTCGTCTTCGTCCTCACCGGCCTCGACATCGAGGAGAAGGCCCGGCTGGTGCGGGAGCAGTTCACCGACGCGCTCGACCGCTCCGGCACCCGCCCCGAGGAGGTGCGCTGGGAACTGGCCCGCACCGACCGGGCCGACGCCGCCACCGAGGAGACCGCCAGCGCCCTGCTCCGGCTCGTCGTCCGCGACCCCGACCCGGAGACCGTCGGCCGGGCCGTCTCCGGCACCGCGATCGAGCTGGCGCTCGGCAGCTACCCCGGCTTCCACGTCACCGCCCCGCCCGGGAAGGGCGCCCCGTACGGGGTGTTCGAGGCCCGGTACGTGCCGGCCGGCGAGGTCCCCCACCTGGCCGTCCTGCCCGACGGGCGGCGCGTGACCGTGCCGCCCCCGGCCACGACCCGGCCGCTGCGGGACGCCGACGAGCCCGCGCTCCCCGCCCCCCTCGCCGACCCCGGCCCCACCCGCCGCGCCCCGCTCGGCCGGATCGCGGGCGCCCGCAGCGGCGACAAGGGCGGCGACGCCAACGTGGGCGTCTGGGCCGTCGACGAGGACGCCTGGCGGTGGCTGGCCCACGAACTGACCGTCGACCGCTTCCGGGTACTCCTTCCGGAGACCGCCCCGCTCACCGTCGTACGCCATGTCCTGCCCCGCCTGCGCGCCCTTAACTTCACCGTGCACGGGCTGCTCGGCGAGGGCGTCGCCGCCCAGCACCGCTTCGACCCGCAGGCCAAGGCGGTGGGGGAGTGGCTGCGCTCCCGGCACCTGCCGATCCCCGTATCGCTGCTGGAAGCCGCCCGGGGACGGGAATCGGACCCGGCCGCCCACGTACCACCGGAGGCGCACGCATGACCGTCCTGCCCACCGCGCTCGACACCACGGGCCCCGAGTACACCGCCAACCGCACGGCGATGCTCGCCCGACTCGACGAACTCGCCGCCGAACACACCAGGGCGCAGGCGGGCGGCGGCGAGAAGTACGTGGCGCGGCACCGCGCCCGGGGCAAACTCCTGGCCCGGGAACGCATCGAGCTGCTGATCGACGAGGACACCCCGTTCCTCGAACTGTCGCCGCTCGCCGCCTGGGGCAGCGACTACGCCGTGGGCGCCTCGCTCGTCACCGGGATCGGGGTGATCGAGGGCGTGGAGTGCCTGATCACCGCCAACGACCCGACCGTACGCGGCGGCGCCTCCAACCCCTGGACCCTGAAGAAGGCGCTGCGCGCCAACGAGATCGCCTTCGCCAACCGGCTGCCCTGCGTCAGCCTCGTCGAGTCCGGCGGCGCCGACCTGCCGTCCCAGAAGGAGATCTTCATCCCCGGCGGGGCCCTCTTCCGCGACCTGACCCGGCTCTCCGCGGCCGGCATCCCCACCGTCGCCGTCGTCTTCGGGAACTCCACCGCGGGCGGCGCGTACGTCCCCGGCATGTCCGACCACACCGTCATGATCAAGGACCGGTCCAAGGTCTTCCTCGGCGGACCGCCCCTGGTCAAGATGGCCACCGGCGAGGAGAGCGACGACGAATCGCTCGGCGGCGCCGAGATGCACGCCCGCACCTCCGGCCTCGCCGACCACTACGCCGTCGACGAGCAGGACGCGCTGCGCCAGGCCCGCCGCATCGTCGCCCGCCTCAACTGGCGCAAGGCCCACCCCGACCCCGGCCCCGCCGCCCCGCCCGAGTACGACGAGGACGAACTCGTCGGCATCGTCCCCGGCGACCTCAAGGTGCCCTTCGACCCCCGCGAGGTCATCGCCCGCCTCGTCGACGGCTCCGACTTCGACGCGTTCAAACCGCTCTACGGGACCAGCCTGGTCACCGGCTGGGCCACCCTCCACGGATACCCGGTCGGCATCCTCGCCAACGCGCAGGGCGTGCTGTTCAGCGAGGAGTCGCAGAAGGCCGCCCAGTTCATCCAGCTCGCCAACCAGCGCGACATCCCGCTGCTCTTCCTCCACAACACCACCGGCTACATGGTCGGCAAGGAGTACGAACAGGGCGGCATCATCAAGCACGGCGCCATGATGATCAACGCGGTGTCCAACTCGAAGGTCCCCCACCTCTCCGTGCTGATGGGCGCCTCCTACGGGGCCGGGCACTACGGCATGTGCGGCCGCGCCTACGACCCGCGGTTCCTCTTCGCCTGGCCCGGCAGCAAGTCCGCCGTCATGGGCCCGCAGCAGCTCGCCGGGGTGCTCTCCATCGTCGCCCGCGCCTCCGCCGCCGCCAAGGGACAGCCCTACGACGACGAGGCCGACGCGGCGCTGCGCGCCATGGTCGAGCAGCAGATCGAGTCCGAGTCCCTGCCGATGTTCCTCTCCGGGCGGCTGTACGACGACGGGGTCATCGACCCCCGCGACACCAGGACCGTCCTCGGGATGTGCCTGTCCGCGATCCACACCGCCCCGGTCGAAGGCGCCCGCGGCGGCTTCGGCGTCTTCCGGATGTGAGGCCCTGATGATCTCCACGCTGCTCGTCGCCAACCGGGGCGAGATCGCCTGCCGGATTTTCCGGACCTGCCGCGAACTCGGCATCGCCACCGTCGCCGTGTACTCCGACGCGGACGCCGACGCCCTCCACGTACGGGAGGCCGACACCGCCGTACGGCTGCCCGGCGCCGCCCCCGCCGACACCTACCTGCGCGGCGGACTCGTCGTGCGCGCCGCGCTCGCCGCCGGGGCCGACGCCGTCCACCCCGGCTACGGCTTCCTCTCCGAGAACGCCGGATTCGCCCGCGACGTCCAGGACGCCGGGCTCCTCTGGGTGGGCCCGCCCCCCAAGGCCATCGAGCTGATGGCCTCCAAGACCCGCGCCAAGGAACTCATGGCCGAAGCCGGGGTGCCGCTGCTCGCCCCCGTCGACCCGGACCGGGCCGCCGCCGAGGACCTGCCCCTGCTCCTCAAGGCGGCGGCGGGCGGCGGCGGCCGGGGCATGCGCATCGTCCGTGAACTGGCCAAATTGCAAGGCGAGTTGACGGCGGCGACGGCCGAGGCGACCGCCGCGTTCGGGGACGGCGAGGTCTTCGCCGAGCCGTACGTCGAACGCGGCCGCCATGTCGAGGTCCAGATCATGGCCGACGCGCACGGCGGGGTCTGGGCGCTCGGCACCCGCGACTGCTCCCTCCAGCGCCGCCACCAGAAGGTCGTCGAGGAAGCTCCCGCCCCCGGCCTCGACGACGCCGTACGCACCCGGCTGCACGACGCCGCCACCGCCGCCGCCCACGCGGTCGGCTACCGGGGCGCGGGCACCGTCGAATTCCTCCTCGCCGCCGACGGGCGCCCGTACTTCCTGGAGATGAACACCCGCCTCCAGGTCGAACACCCCGTCACCGAGGCCGTCTTCGGGATCGACCTCGTCGCCCTGCAACTCCGCGTCGCCGAGGGCGACGCCCTCCCGTCCCCGACGCCCCCGGAGCCGCGCGGCCACGCCGTCGAGGCCCGCCTCTACGCCGAGGACCCGGCCCGCGACTGGCAGCCCCAGACCGGCACCCTGCACACCCTGGACGTACCCGGCGGGCCCGGCGTCCGGCTCGACACCGGGTACACGGACGGCGACACCATCGGCGTCCACTACGACCCGATGATCGCCAAGGTCGTCGCCCACGCCGCCACCCGCGCCGAGGCCGTACGCCTGCTCGCCCGCACCCTGGAACGTGCCCGGGTCCACGGCCCGGTCACCAACCGCGACCTGCTCGTACGGTCCCTGCGCCACCCCGACTTCCGCGCCGCCCGCCTCGACACCGGCTTCTACGACCGCCACCTCACCGCCCTCACGGCGGCCCCCGAAACCGCGGCCCCCGAATCGGAGGCCCCCGAAACCACCGGGCCGGAAGCCGCGGAAGCCGCCCCTCCGGAAGCGCCCCGCACCCCCGTGCACCGCGCCGCCCTCGCCGCCGCCCTCGCCGACGCCGCCGCCCGCCGCGCCGGCCCCGGACCCGGCCCCGTACGCCTGGGCGCCTGGCGGAACCTCCCCGCGCCGCCCCACGTCAAGCGCTACCGCGCCGAACCGGACGGCACCGAGTACGAGGCCGCCTACCGCACCACCCGCACCGGCCCCGTCCCCGTGACCGGCGAACGCGTCGTCGCCACCGCCCCCGACCGCGTCACCCTCGAAACCCCGGACGGCCTCACCCACCACTACGACATCGCCGTCCACCAGGGCACCGCCTACGTGGACACCGCCACCGGCTCGTACACCCTCACCCCCCTGCCCCGCTTCACCGACCCCACCGACCGCACCGAACCCGGCTCCCTGCTCGCCCCCATGCCCGGCACCGTCGTCCGCCTCGCCGACGGCCTGGCCCCCGGCGCCCGGGTCGAGGCCGGGCAGGCCCTCATCTGGCTGGAGGCGATGAAGATGGAACACCGCGTCCTCGCCCCCGCCTCCGGCACCCTCGCCGCCCTCCACGCCACCCCCGGCCGGCAGGTCGAGGTGGGCACCCTGCTCGCAGTCGTCACCGAATCCGCGGACACGCGGTCCGCACAGACTGGGGAGAACGCATGACCGCCGCCAGCAGCACGTCGAGCACCGTCCTCGAAACCGAGGAACAGCAGGCCCTCCGCGCCGCCGTCGCCGCCCTCGGCAAGCGCTACGGACGCGACTACATGACCTCCGTCGTCCGTGACGGCGCCCACCCCCGCGAACTCTGGGCCGACGCAGCCAAGCTCGGCTACCTCGGCGTGAACCTGCCCGAGGAGTACGGCGGCGGGGGCGGCGGAATGGCCGAACTCTCCATAGTCCTCGAAGAGTTGGGAGCGGCCGGAAGTCCGCTGCTCATGATGGTGGTCTCCCCGGCGATCTGCGGCACCGTCATCGCCCGGTTCGGCACCGAGGACCAGAAGCGCGCCTGGCTCCCCGGCCTCGCCGACGGCAGCCTCACCATGGCCTTCGGCATCACCGAACCCGACGCCGGGTCCAACTCCCACCGCATCACCACCACCGCCCGCAGGGACGGCGACGACTGGCTGCTCACCGGCCGCAAGGTCTTCGTCTCCGGCGTCGACATCGCCGATGCCACCCTCATCGTCGGCCGCACCGAGGACGCCCGGACCGGCCGGCTCAAGCCCTGCCTCTTCATCGTCCCGCGCGAGGCCCCCGGCTTCGGCCGCACCCCGATCGACATGGAACTCCAGGCCCCGGAGAAGCAGTTCGAACTCGTCCTGGACGACGTACGCCTGCCCGCCGACGCGCTGGTGGGAGGGGGTATCTCCCGGTCGAGCGAATTCGAGAGTGGGGGAGAGGACGCCGGACTCCTCCAACTCTTCGCCGGACTCAACCCCGAGCGCATCATGACCGCCGCGTTCGGCATCGGCATGGGCCGCTACGCCCTGGACCGGGCCGTCGACTACGCCAGGACCCGCCAGGTCTGGAAGGAGCCCATCGGCGCCCACCAGGCCATCGCCCACCCCCTGGCCCAGGCCCACATCGAGCTGGAGCTGGCCCGCCTGATGATGCAGAAGGCCGCCCGGCTCTACGACGACGGCGACGACATCGGCGCGGGCGAGGCCGCCAACATGGCGAAGTACGCGGCCGGCGAGGCCTGCGTCAAGGCCGTCGACCAGGCCGTCCACACCCTCGGCGGCAACGGCCTCACCCGCGAGTACGGCCTCGCCTCCCTGATCACCGCCGCCCGGGTCGCCCGGATCGCCCCCGTCAGCCGGGAAATGATCCTGAACTACGTCTCCCACCAGTCCCTGGGCCTGCCCAAGTCCTACTGACCCCGCACCCCCGTCGATCCGTCGTCCTCCCGGAAGGGCCCGCCATGGCGCACGTGTTCCGCAGCGACCACCCCGACGTACCGCCGCTCGACCAGCCCCTCCACGACGCGGTCCTGGGCCGGGCCACCGCCGACCACGGCGACACCGTGGCCCTGATCGACGGGACGGACGACACCTCCGCCCTCACCTACCGGCAGCTCGACACCTTCCACCGCCGTATCGCCGCCGGACTCGCCGAGGCCGGACTCCGCAAGGGCGACGTGCTCGCCCTGCACAGCCCCAACACCATCGCCTACCCGGTGGTCTTCCTCGGCGCGACCCGGGCCGGGGCCACCGTCACCACCGTCCACCCGCTCGCCACGGCGGCGGAGTTCGCCAAGCAGCTCGCCGACTCCGCCGCCCGCTGGATCGTCACCGTCTCCCCGCTCCTGCCCACCGCCCTGGACGCCGCTGCCCGCGCCGGGGGCATCGAGCGGATCTACGTCTGCGACCGGGCCGAGGGCCACCCCTCCGTACTCGACCTGCTCACCACCACCGCCCCCGAACCCACCCCCGCCATCGACCCCGCCGAGGACATCGCGGCCCTCCCGTACTCCTCCGGCACCACCGGCGCCCCCAAGGGCGTCATGCTCACCCACCGCTCCATGGCCACCAACCTGGAGCAGCTGCGCCCCTTCATCCCCATGGGCCCGGGCGCCAGAATCCTAGCCGTTCTTCCGTTTTTTCACATTTATGGCCTTACGGCTCTGATGAACGCCCCACTGCGGATGGGCGCCACCGTCGTCGTCCTGCCGCGCTTCGACCTCGACCAGTTCCTCGCCGCCGTGGAGAAGCACCGGATCACCGGCCTCTACGTGGCCCCGCCGATCGTCCTGGCCCTCGCCAAGCACCCCGCCGTCGAGCGGTACGACCTCTCCTCGCTGGAGTACGTCGTCAGCGCCGCCGCCCCGCTCGACGCGGCCCTCGCCGCCGCCTGCTCCGAGCGGCTGGGCCTGCCGCCGGTCCGCCAGGCGTACGGGATGACGGAGCTGTCGCCCGGCACCCACGTCGTCCCGCTCTCCGCCGAGAACCCGCCGCCCGGCGCGGTCGGCAGGCTGCTGCCCAGCACGGAGATGCGCCTCGTCCCGCTCTCCGACCCCTCGGACCCCGCCCCCTGCGCCGAGGGCGAGATCCTCATCCGGGGCCCCCAGGTGATGAAGGGCTACCTGGGCCGCCCCGAGGCCACCGCCGCCATGATCGACGCCGACGGCTGGCTGCACACCGGGGACGTGGGACGCGTCGACGAGGACGGCTGGCTCTTCGTCGTCGACCGGGTGAAGGAACTGATCAAGTACAAGGGTTACCAGGTCGCCCCCGCCGAACTCGAAGCCCTCCTCCTCACCCACCCGTCCATCGCCGACGCCGCCGTCATCGGCGTAACCGACGACGAGGGCAACGAGATCCCCCAGGCGTACGTGGTTCGCCGCCCCGACGCCCCCGGGCTCACCGCCGACGACGTCATGGCCTACGTCGCCGAGCGCGTCGCCCCGTACAAGAAGATCCGCCGCACCGAGTTCATCGACGCCGTCCCCCGCGCCGCCTCCGGCAAGATCCTGCGCCGCGAACTCCGGGCCCCGTGATCCCGATGGGTCACCACTGAGCGGCCAGGGATCCCCGGCGCGATGACCCGACACTTGGGCGTGCAGGGCAACTGCTGCCGATGGAAGCCGGGTTGGCCGATATCCGCGAGGGAGTCGTCGGCATTTCCGCGTGACCACGGCGCCGCTCGGTCGTTGGTCCGCGTGGACCGCGTACCTCGATAGGGGGCCGATGCCGCGCCGCCGACGTGAGGCCCACGGCTGTGCGGCCCGGCCCTGTCGCCACGGGAGGCACAGGTGGAATCAGCTCGAAGCAGCCGAGGCGCGGGAGCGGGCCACGCCGTGGTCGTCGGCGCGGGCGTCGGCGGGCTCTGCGCGGTCCGCGCGCTCAGCGAGTCCTTCACACACGTCACCCTCGTCGAACGGGACACCGTGACAACGAACGGAACCCCCAGGCGCGGGGTGCCGCAGGGAGCGCACGTGCATTCCCTGACGTCCCGCGGCGCCACGGTCCTGGAGGAGTTCTTCCCCGGCTTCATCGACGAGCTCGCCGCGGAGGGAGCCACCGTCGCAGAGGCCCTCGGTGAACTCGACATCGTGTTCTTCGGCTCCCGGCTGCGGCGGGTGCCCCTGGACAGGGTGGTCCAGGTAAGCCGGCCGTTCCTGGAGGACAGGCTGCGCGACAAGGTCCGCGCCCTGCCCAACGTCACCTTCCGGCACGGAATGGAGGCGGTCGGCCCGGTCGCCGGGGACGGCACCCGCGTCACGGGCGTGCGGCTGTCCCGTCCTGGCGTGCCGGAGTCCGGCGAGGTACTCGACGCAGACCTGGTCGTGGATGCCATGGGCCGGGCGGGACGCGGTGCGACCTGGCTCAAGTCCCTCGGTTACCAGAAGCCCTCCGAAACGCGCCTGGGCGTTGACGTCGGCTACGCCAGCCGCCGCTTCCGCGTCGCCGCGGACGCGGTCCGCACGGACAAGGGCGTGCTGATCGGTGCGACCCCCGCCCGCCCGCGGGGCTTGGTCCTCACCCGGCAGGAGAACGACCTGTGGGTGCTGTCCCAGTACGGGTTCGGCAGACGGAACCACCCGCCCGCCACCCATGAGGAGTTCCTCCCTTACGCCCAGGAGCTGCTGCCGGTCGGCGCCTGGGAGACCCTTCAGGACGCCGAGCCGGTCACGGACGTCACCGCTTTCACGTACCCGGCGTCCGTAAGGCGCGACTTCCACCGGCTCCGCGAACTTCCCGACGGGCTCCTCTCCACCGGCGACGCGTTGTGCAGCCTCAACCCGATCTACGGTGCGGGTATGACGGTCGCCGCTCTGGAGGCCGTCGCGCTCCGGGCCTGTCTGGCGGACGGCACGCGGGACCTGCCACGACGTTTCTACAAGGCGGCCGCCCGGGCCTCGTACCTGCCCTGGTTGTTCTCCACCATGGCCGATAGGGCGCTGCCCTTCGTGCCCGGTACCCGCCCGGTCGTAGCCCGTACTCTGGCCGCTTCCTTCCGGGCCACCATGCGGGCCGCCTCAGCCGACGCCCACGTCGCCGCCGCCGTCTGGAACGCCGTCAGCCTGACCGGTTCCCCATCGGCCTTGGCCCGGCCACGCGTTCTGGCCTCGGTACTGCGGGAGTGGTCACCACGGACCGGCAGCAGGTAACCGCGGACGCCGCGGCCCTGACCTGCGCGCCCGAGGGGTGGCGGACCTTCATCGGGAGCGTGGCCGAAGGCGGGCTGTAGGACCTGCCCCGGGTGCTGGGCCTGTCCGGGCCGTACGGGGGACCGTGCGGCCCGGGTGGCGGGTTCGGGTCAGACGCGGTTCTGGCCGGGGACGGTGGTGGAGCCGGTCCAGTCGAGGGCGGCGCCGGAATCGGTGACGGCCAGGGCGGTCGCGGGTGTCCAGGCGTTCCCGCTCAGGTCGTTGCCCGCGATGAGGGCGCCGGTGGCGGTGGTCGCGGTGGTGATCCCGCTCGCCGTCGTCCCGTCGCCTCTGCGGACCTTGTTGTGGGTGACGGTGCAGCGGACCGCGCCGTCCGAGAGCCGGATGCCGGCCGAGGCCGCGCCCACGATCTGGTTGCCGGTGATCAGGGCGTCGCCCAGGGTGCCCACGAAGATCCCGTGGTTGGTCGCCGTGGTGTCGACGCTGTTGCCGCCGACCGTGGCCCCGGTGTGGTTCGAGATGTTGATGCCGTTCGACCCGGTGGACCGGACGGTGTTGTTCGCGACGGTCGCCCCGCTTCCGGCCTGGACGAGGATGCCGGTGCCGCCGGCCGTGTCGACGCTGTTGCCGGTGATGCTCGGGGACGTGCAGGAGGAGACGCGGATGCCGGTGCCGCCCGAGCCCCGTACGACGTTGTCCGCGATCTTGACGCCGGAGACCTGCGCGGTCGGGTAGCCGAGGACGGTGATCCCGGCGTCGGCGGCCGGGGCGTCGATGGTGTTGCCGGTAATGACCAGGGAGTGCGGGGTGAGCGAGAAACCGGCGCCGACCGGATTCGGGTGCGTCAGCCGGATACCGGCCGCGCCCGTACCGCTGATCACGTTGTTCGCGATGACCGCGCGCCGCCAGCCGTACCCGTGGATTCCCTCGGCGGCGGTGCCCTCGATCCGGTTGCCGGTGATCTGGATCCCGTCGAAGTACCGGTCGGGGGCGGCGGCGTGCGAGCCGACCGCGCGGCCGAACGGGCCGAGCCGGTCGGACGGGCCGAAGAAGCAGCCGGACACGACGATGTTGTTCGCCGTGGTGTCGTCGAAGTCGCCGATCGAGCTGGACCCGGGCTTGGCGATGTCGATCTGGATCGCTTCGGACGTGCCCCGGTTCTTCTCGTCCGTCGTGTCCCTGAAGCCGAGGAAGCGGCAGCCGACCGCCCGGCCGCCGTCGACGGAGTTGAACTCCAGCGCGTGCGCCGCGCTGACGTCGGTCACCGTCACGTCCCGCACGGTGATGTCCCGGGCGTGGATGAAGTTCATGACGTCGGTCAGCGCGGTGACGGTGCCGGACGTGCCATCGGCCGCGTTGCCGTCCCAGGTGCCGCCCAGGACGTTGATGTGGGAGTGACCGCCGTAGCCCGCGAACGTCTCGTCGGGCAGGAAGTTGCGCAGGATGCCGGAGTTCCCGATCGCGCGGAGCGTCGCCCCGTAGGCGTAGATCGTGGTGTTGTCGAAGACGACCAGGAACGTGCCGATGCCGTACGTGCGCCCGGCGGGGACGATGACGGTGCCGCCCCCGGCGCTGTGTGCGGCGTCGAGGGCGACCTGGATCGGCAGCCGGTCGTCCGCGACGCCGTCGCCCACCGCCCCCTGGACCACGAACAGCCGGGCGGCGTCGGAGTCGGCCGGCCCGGGGGAGAGGTCCGGCCGCGTCACCGGGGCGCCCGGGTATGGCACGGCGGACTGCGCCGGCACGCCCGCCGCCAGCTCCCTGCCGTCCTGGCGCCACCGCACCGGGTTCCCGGCCGCGTCCGTGTACTCGTACTCGATCGCGGGGACCGCGCAGGCGAACGGGGGGATCGTCCCCGGCGAGGCGTGGCCGGCCGGGTTGCTGCGGAGTTGGCCGAGCGGGGTGACTCCGTCCGACTGGTAGAGCACGGTGACGAGTTCACCTGTATCGGCGATACGGACGAGCAGCGGGTGATCGGGGACGACGTCGCCCGTTCGGGTGGTGAGGACGTCGGTGGGGGCGCCGCCGAAGGTGTACAGGGACATGAGGGACCTCCTGGATCGGGCGGGCGGGGGCAGGCGTTGGCGGCCCGCAGAGTGCCGGTGCCGTCCTGCGGATACCACATACCCGGAGGCGCCCCGGGCCGCTCGTGCCGATCCGGCCGGATTCCCCGCTGCGGGACCGGCCGACAGGGAGGGCTACGACCCAAAGATGCGGACGGCAAGAACCCGGACGCCTGATCGCCTGACCGCCTGACCTCGGCTCCGTGGGCGCGCCCGGCCGGTCTCCTCAGCCCCGCTCGGGCTTACGGGCGAGGAGCGTGGCGTAGCTCCGTTCGGCTCCCTCGGCGGGCTCCTCCACCAGGCGCGCGGTGAGAGTGAGCCCGGCCTGTTGGAGCAGCTCGGCGAGCCGGTCGGGCGGCAGCAGATGGGACTCGTACGAGACCGGGCGGCCGCCGTACGCCTGTGTCGGGCGCAGGTGCTGGCCGTGCCCCACGTGCCCGGCGAGCATCAGCCGGCCGCCGGGCGCCAGGACACGTTGGAACTCTCCGAACACCAGCGGCAGCAGCTCCGGCGGGGTGTGGTGGGTGGAGTAGTAGGCGAGAACGCCTCCAAGGACGCCGCCCCGGACCGGGAGCGCCGTCATCGAGCCGACGCAGAAGCCCAGGTCGGGGAAGGCGCCACGGGCCAGCCCGACCATGGCTGGCGACAGGTCCACGCCGAACATCGGCACCCCTCGCGCCGCGAGGTGGGCGGTGACCTTCCCCGGCCCGCACCCCAGATCGGCCACCGGCCCGATCCCGTCCGCCCGTACCGTCTCCGCGAAGACGTCCAGCATCCCGCGCGACAACGGGTCCAGCTCCGCCGGAGACTTGACTCGTTCGACGTAGGCGGTGGCGACGGTGTCGTACGACTCCCGGACGGCGGCGAGGTGGGAACGGGAGAGGTCGGTCACGCGGGCGTCTCCAAACGATCGCTTCGGTGTCGGCGGGCGAGTCGGCTGTCGGGAAGTGGCCGACGGAGCCGCCGTACTGCGTGACGGTTGTGAGTGCCTCGACCTCCAGCACGGTCGCGGTCGTCACGAAGGCCAGCCGCACCCCCGACGACAACGGGGCGATCCGCTCGACCACTTCGCCCGGGAACTGCGCGCGTGCCGCCGTGGGCAACCGCCAGGGCAACACTCCGGCCCCGGTTCGCTCCACGTCCAGCGTGCTGCGGAACCTCACTGGACCGCTGATGAGCGGGGGTCTCGTGTACTCCGCCGGTCATGTCCGCTCTTCTCGCCGCCGCATCGACGACCAGCCGGACGCCGCCGTCCCGTGCAGCGTACTCATGGGCTGGAGCGCCCAGTGGCGCGGTGTGGTCGAACACCACATGTAGTAACGGTAGTTGGCGCCTGCGAAGACTGCTCTTGCCGCGGCTTCGGCAGGAGCGGTAGGAAACCGTTGTGACTGAACAAGGGAAATTCTTCCGTGCCCTCGTAGGGCTCTCGGCCGTGGTCGTCGCCGTCTGCGCGATCTTCGTGACCGTCAAGGTGGTGGGTAGTGAGCCGCAACGCCTGTTGGATCAGGAAGCGGTGGAGCGGCAGGCGTCAGCGACCGTGCGCTCCGGGAAGATGTCCCGGGACGGCGTGTTCTGCCCTGCGGCGATAGAAGCGAGGAAGGGCAACACATTCGAGTGCGACGTCTATGTGGCGCCCGGTGAGTCCCAGAGCGTCGAGGCCGAGGTCGTCGATGACCAGGGCAAGATCAGAATGTCCTCCTGATCGTTTCGGAACGCGGCCGGGTCGGGGCCGGAGCGGGATGCGAGTCGGGCGCGGGGGCACCGGGGCCACCGGGGACCGTATGTGCCTACTCTTCCACCATGGACGACAACGCGCACGGCATGCGGATCAGACCGGGCGGCCCGGCCGACGCACCCGCCATCCTCACCATGCTCGACTCGGCGGTGGCCTGGATGAACGCCCGTGGAAACACCGAGCAGTGGGGCACGACGCCGTATTCCCGGATACCCGGCGGGGTGGCTCGGATCGACCAGTACACGACCGAGATGTCGCCGTTCGTCGCGGAGTTGGACGGAACGCCGGTCGGAGCTCTGGTGCTGGACACCGGCCCCAGCCCGAAGATGCCGATACCGCCGGCCGACGAACCGGAGCTGTACATCAGGCTGTTGGTCTCGGACCGGGCCCACGCCGGCCTGGGCATCGGTGCGGCGCTGCTGGCCCGTGCCGTGGCGGAGACCCGGCGGGCCGGTGTGGAACTGCTCCGGGTGGACTGCTGGGCGGGCGGCGGCGGCGAACTGGTCGCCTACTACGAGCGCAACGGCTTCACCCCCACCGACCGCTTCCTGTCCGGGACCTGGCCGGGGCAGGTGCTGGCCCGGAGGGCGGGCTGACGGCTGTCGGCGGATCGGCCTGCGGGGACCCGGACGGACGAGCGGATGGAACGCCGTACGACCGGCCCGCCGCGTGACCGTCCGACGGGCCCGCCGCGTGACCACTCTCCGTACGGCCGCCCCGGCACACTACGGGGAGCAAATCATGCAAGCGTGCTTGATTGTTCTCGGTCCCGCTGCCACCCTCGACGCGACGGCCCCGCAGGAGGCGGGGCGGGTCCACAGGAGGAGAGTGACCGATGAGCCGGCTCGCCGCGCCCGTCCACGACCGGGGCATCACCACCCTCGCCCTCGACGCGCCCGCCCACCGCAACGCGCTCTCCGCGGAACTCGTCGACGAGCTCACCGCCGCCCTCGACACCTGCGCGGACGACGAAACCGTACGGGCCGTCGTCCTCACCCACACCGGCAACACCTTCTGCGCGGGCGCCGACCTCACCGCCCCGCCCGAACCGTCGGCCCTCGTCGCCCTGATGCGGCGGATCGTGGCCCTGCCCAAGCCCGTCGTCGCCCGGGTCACCGGCCACGTCCGGGCGGGCGGGCTCGGCCTGCTCGCCGCCTGCGACATCTCCGCCGCCGGGGACGGCGCCTCCTTCGCCCTCACCGAATCCCGGCTCGGGCTCGCCCCCGCCGTGATCTCGCTGCCGCTGCTGCCCCGCACCGATCCGCGCGCCCTCGCCCGCTACTACCTCACCGGCGAGCGCTTCGACGCCGCCGAGGCCGCCCGGATCGGCCTGGTCACCCTCGCCGCCGACGACGACGTGGACCAGGCGCTCGCCCCCGTACTGGACGGGCTGCGCCGGGCCTCCCCGCAGGGGCTGGCGGCGTCGAAGGAGCTGGTCACGGCTACTGTGCTGGAGAGTTTCGACCAGCACGCCGAAGACCTCATCGCCCGCTCGGCGGCCCTCTTCGCCTCCGCCGAGGCCCGGGAGGGGATGACGGCCTTCCTCGAACGACGGGAGCCCGCATGGGTGCTGTGACACCCCCCAACGGACGCGCCCCCAACGGACGCGCCCCCCACGACCGCGTCCCCGCCGACCGAAGCCCCAAGCAGGACCGCAGCCGTGCCACCCGCAAGCGCCTCCTCGAAGCCGCCGTCGCCTGCCTCGCCGAACACGGCTGGGCCGGCTCCACGGTCTCCGTCGTCGCCGAACGCGCCGGAGTCTCGCGCGGCGCGGCCCAGCACCACTTCCCGACCCGCGAGGACCTGTTCACCGCGGCCGTCGAGTACGTCGCCGAGGAACGCTCCGCCGCCCTGCGCGCCCTGCCCGTCCAGGGCCGCGCCGAGGTCGTCGCCGCACTCGTCGACCTGTACACCGGACCGCTCTTCCGCGCCGCGCTCCAGCTCTGGGTCGCCGCCTCCAACGAACCGCAGCTCCGCCCCCGCGTCACCGAACTCGAAGCCCGCGTCGGCCGCGAGACCCACCGCATCGCCGTCGAACTCCTCGCCGCCGACGAGACGAGGCCCGGCGTACGCGAAACGGTCCAGGGCCTCCTGGACATGGCCCGGGGCCTCGGCCTCGCCAACGTCCTCACCGACGACACGGCCCGGCGGCGCGGGGTCGTCGCGCAGTGGGCGGCCCTCCTGGAACGCGAACTGGGCTGAGCGGCGACAAGTAGGGCTGGCACCAACAGGGTTGGGGTGCTGGCCGCAGTGATCACCGACGTGCCGCGCGGCTAGCGTCGACCGCGTGAGACACGGACAGAGCAGAGCGAACAGACCACTCCTCACCCGCACCGCCGTCCTGGCCGCGGCCACGGCCCTGCTGGCCGCGGCCTCCGTACCGGCGTCCGCGAACGCGGCCGCCGCCGGGGCCACCGCCCCCGGCCTCGACCGCTACTACCACCAGCGCCTCGACTGGGGCGGCTGCGCCACCGGCCCCGACGACACCGTCGGCCACGACCTCGACGAGGCCGGGGTCCAGTGCGCGGACGCCACCGTCCCCCTCGACTACGCCGACCCCGGCGGCCGCACCCTCACCGTCGCCGTCTCCCGGCTCCGCGCCACCGACACCCGCCACCGCATCGGCGCCATCCTGCTCAACAACGGCGGCCCCGGCGGCACCGCCGTCGAGTCCCCGCCGCACGTCCGCGACGTCATGAAGGGCGTCGGGGCGCGCTACGACATCATCGGCTTCGACCCCCGCTTCGTCGGCCGCAGCACCCCCCTGGACTGCTCCTGGCCCACCGGCATCTTCTTCCGCTCGGCCGGACCCGACCGGGCCGGCTTCGACCGCCAGGTCGCCTTCCAGAAGAGCCTCGCCGACAAGTGCCGCGCCACCAACGCCGACGTCCTCCCGTACGTCACCACCCGCAACACCGCCCGCGACATGGACGTCATCCGGGGCGCACTCGGCGAACGGAAGATCTCCTACCTTGGCTACTCGTACGGCAGTTACCTGGGCACCGTCTACAGCCAGATGTTCCCCGGCCGCTACGACCGGATGGTGCTCGACGGGGTGATCGACCCCGACGACTACGGCCCCCTGCTGCTGCGGGACGCGGTGCGGGAGAACGAACAGGCGCTCACCGCCTGGGCCGGCTGGGCCGCCGACCGCCACGACACCTACCGCCTCGGCCGCACCCGTGCGCGGGTCCTCGCCACCGTCGACCGCGTCGCGGAGGCCGCCGCCCGCAAGCCGCTGACCCTCGGCACCGGGGCCGACACCTTCCGGGTCGACGCCTCCCACGTACCGCTGCTGCTCTTCATGTCGCTCGCCGACGACCACGACGAGACCCGCGCCGTTCTCGGCGAGACCGTCTCCGCGCTCGCCGAGGCCGCGAAGGGCCGCTCGACCACCCTGTCGCCCGGGTTGGCCGAGGCCCTCCGGTTCACTCTGACCGGCGCGGGCTCGCCGACCGGCAGCGTGCAGCTCGCGATCATCTGCGGCGACCGGGCCGCGCCCCGCGACCCCGAGAGCTACTGGCAGGACATCGAACGCGACCGCGCCGCCCACCCGCTCTTCGCCCCCATGACCGACAGCATCACGCCGTGCTCCTTCTGGGACCGGCCCGCCGAGCCGCCGACCCGGGTCGACAAGGACGCCCCCGCACTCCTCGTCGCCGCCACCGGCGACCCCCGCACCACCTACCGCGGCACGCTCGCCCTGCACGCCAAGCTCCCCGGCTCCCGCCTGGTCACCCTCCCCGGAGCCCTGCGCCACGCCCTCTACGGCGAGTACGGCAACGCCTGCGTCGACGCCCGCGTCAACAGCTACCTCGCCACCGGGAAACTGCCCGCCAAGGACCTGACCTGCGCCAAGTGACGGAGACGGAAAGGGGCGGGAGGTGCCCGGGCACCACCCGCCCCGCCGTCGGTCCGTTGCCGGTCCGCCGTCGGTCCGCCGTCAGTTCCCCAGGTCCGCGAGCTGCTCGTACCCCTCGATCTCACGCGGGTCGCGCGGCCCCGGACCCATGTACCGCGCCGAGGGCCGCACCAGCCGCCCGGTCCGCTTCTGCTCCAGGATGTGCGCCGACCAACCCGCCGTACGGGCACAGGTGAACATCGACGTGAACATGTGCGCCGGGACCTCCGCGAAGTCCAGCACGATCGCCGCCCAGAACTCCACGTTCGTCGCCAGCACCCGGTCCGGGCGCCGCGCGTGCAGCTCCTCCAGCGCGGCCTTCTCCAGCGCCCGCGCCACCTCGTAGCGAGGCGTCCCCAGCTCCTCGGCGGTACGCCGCAGCACCCGCGCCCGGGGGTCCTCCGCCCGGTACACCCGGTGCCCGAAGCCCATCAGCCGCTCGCCCCGGTCCAGGGCCTGCTTCACGTACGCGGTGGCGTCGCCGGTCCGCTCGATCTCCTCGATCATGCCGAGCACCCGCGACGGCGCACCGCCGTGCAGCGGCCCCGACATCGCGCCCACCGCCCCCGACAGCGCGGCGGCCACGTCGGCACCGGTGGAGGCGATGACCCGGGCGGTGAACGTCGAGGCGTTCATCCCGTGCTCGGCGGCGGACGTCCAGTACGCGTCCACGGCCTTCACATGCCGGGGGTCCGGCTCCCCGCGCCACCGGATCATGAACCGCTCGACCACCGAACCGGCCTTGTCGATCTCGCTCTGCGGCACCATCGGCAGCCCCTGCCCGCGCGCCGACTGGGCCACGTACGACAGCGCCATCACGGCGGCCCGCGCCAGGTCGTCGCGGGCGGTCTCCGCGTCGATGTCGAGCAGCGGGCGCAGCCCCCACACCGGTGCGAGCATCGCCAGCGCGGACTGCACGTCCACCCGGATGTCCCCGGAGTGCACCGGGATCGGGAACGGCTCGGCAGGCGGCAGCCCCGGGTTGAACGCCCCGTCCACCAGCAGGCCCCAGACGTTCCCGAAGGACACATGGCCGACCAGATCCTCGATGTCGACGCCCCGGTAGCGGAGCGAACCGCCTTCCTTGTCCGGTTCGGCGATCTCCGTCTCGAACGCGACGACTCCCTCTAGACCCGGTACGAAGTCGGACATGGCGGCTCCCTCGGTCGGCGGCTCTGCGGAGGCCTCAACGGCCTGCCTCAAGATACTGGCGGGATTCCCCCGGTACGGGGAAGCGTGACGTCCGGCACAGGCGTGCGCGAAAGGTGCGCGTGGCACCCTCCTTGCCGGGCCGCGCGGACCACTGCGGCAGGATGACCCCGTGCCCACCGCAGACTCCTCCTCCTCAGACTCCTCCTCCGATTCCACCACCGATCCGGCCGCGATGCGCGAGCAGTACCGTTCCGAGGCCTTCACCGAGGACACGCTGGCCGACGACCCGATGCGGCAGTTCGCCCACTGGTTCCGGCAGGTCGCCGTCGGCGGTCTGCTCCACGAGCCCAACGCCATGGTGGTCTCCACCGCCACCCCGGACGGCCGCCCGTCCTCCCGCACCGTGCTGCTGAAGAAGTACGACCAGCGCGGCTTCGTCTTCTTCACCAACTACGAGTCCCGCAAGGGCCGCGAGCTGACCGCCAACCCCTACGTCTCGCTGCTCTTCCCCTGGCACCCGATGGCCCGCCAGGTCGTCGTCACCGGCCGTGCCGACCGGACCGGCCGGGACGAGACCGTCGCCTACTTCCGCAGCCGCCCGCACGGCTCCCAGCTCGGTGCGTGGGCCAGCGCCCAGTCGACGGTGATCGGCTCCCGGGAGGAGCTGCTCGCCCGCTACGAGGAGCTGGCGGCCCGCTACCCGGAGGGCGAGCAGGTCCCCGCGCCCCCGCACTGGGGCGGTTTCCGCGTCGTCCCCGACACCATCGAGTTCTGGCAGGGCCACGAGAACCGCCTGCACGACCGGCTGCGGTACGTGCGCGAGGGCGAGCAGTGGCGCGTCGAGCGCCTCTGTCCGTGACCGCGGTGCCGGAGAGGGCCGCACACGCAGAAACCCGCAGGCTCTGGTCCCTCCTCACGGAGGGGCCGGCCGGACTTACCGGCGAGCCTGCGGGTCGGTGACTGCTTGGGATTGGCCGACGGACCGGCCTGCACTGCAAAGAGCGCGACGACGGGCGTCAGCCCGCAGCCACCTCACGAGTCCGAGAAGAAATCACTTCTGGAACACCTCCTTTCTTCGCTGGTCCCAGCCTAGGAACCGCCCCCGCACCGCACAAGGGAATTAAATCCGGCGCGCGGCGGCAGCCGATTTCCGGGAAGTCGGTGTGGGCCGGGTCGCCTTCGAGTTCAATGGTCTGACGTGCGGAAATACCGAATGCGTCCTGCGGGGGGTACGGGGTGAACGCGTCCACGAGCAGTGGAACGACCGAGGCGCTCGGGCCCGACGAGCAGCCGGGGCCCGGGGCCGAACTGCTGGCGGCCCTGCTCGACGGGATGGACGCCGCGTTCTGCGCGTTCGACGCGAAGGGCACCATCACCCACTGGAACCGTGAGGCCGTCCGCATCCTGGGCTGGTCCGCCGAGGAGGCCGTGGGGCGGGCCGGTTTCGCCGGGTGGGCGGTGCGGCGGGCGGACGCCGGGGAGGTGCAGGCCCGGCTGATGGCGGCCATGGACGGGGCCGGGCGCCGGGTCCACGAGTTCGCGCTGCTGCGCAAGGACGGCGGGCGGGTGCTCGTGCGGACCCAGGCGGCCGGGGTCCGGGGCGCGGACGGCCGGCCGGCCGGGGTGTACTGCGCGTTCACCGAGGTGCACGCGCAGATCGGCCTGGAGCGGTCCATCGCGCTGAGCGAGGCCCTGTTCGAGGACGCGTCCTGGGGCGTGGTCGTCGTCGACGCGGACCTGCGCCCGGCGGTCGTCAACGCGTACGCGGCCCGCGCGCTGGGCGTCGGCCGTACGACGATGCTGGGGCGCCCGCTGGGCGAGCTGATCGTGCAGGGCGTCGAGGACCTGGAGGGCGCGTTGCAGCACGTGCTCGCCGAGGGCGCGCCACCGGCGCCCGCCGAGCAGTGGGTGACGCTGCGGACGCCGGAGGGGGAGCGGCGCCGGTGCTGGCGCAGCGGTTTCATGCGGCTGGCGTCGCCGCTGGCCGAGGAGCCGGTGCCGCTGGGGGTCGGCTGGGTGTTCCAGGACGTGACGGCGGAGCGGCTGGCGGCGGCGGAGGCGGACCGGACGCGGTTCCGGTCGAACCAGCTGCACCGGGCGTCGCGGGCGGCCTGCGAGTGCGAGGACCCGATGGAGGCGGCGACGTCGTACCTGGACTTCGCGCTCGCGGGCTTCGCCGACCACGCGCTGGTGGACCTGGTGTCGGGGGAGCGGCTGGTGCGGGTGGCGGCGACGCCGTCCGGGGAGCCGGGGCCGTGCCTGCCGGTGGCCGGTGGCGGTGTTCCGCTGCGGTACGCGCCGGGGCATCCGGCGCTCCAGGCGGTGGACCGTACGGGGTCGGTGCGGGCCAGCGCGGGGAGCGGGGCGGAGGCCGCGGCGTGGGCGGCGGACCGGCAGTGGCCCGCGGACGCGGTGCACGCGCTGTGCGCGGTGCTGCGGAGCCGGGGGCGCACGCTGGGCGTGGTGACCTTCCTGCGCTCCGCCCACCGCACCGCCTTCGAACGGCCCGACGCGGTGTACGCGGAGAGCGTGGCGGTGCGGGTGGCGGCGGCGGTCGACCTCCGGCAGGCGCTGGCGGCCCGGGGCGTCTGACCGCGACGGCCCGGCGGGCTACTGGCGGTAGAAGATCCGGTCGCGGTACTCCGTCATGACCCGGCCGTTCCACTCGTGGCCGCCGTCGACGTTCCCCGAGCGCAGCATCGGCGGCTCCACACCGCGCGCCACCAGCTGTTCGGCCGCGGCGGCCATCATGGCCTGCATCAGGGCGCTGGTGACCACGGTGGAGGCGGGGGCGAACGGGGCCTCGATCCCTTCGAGGGTCAGCTCCGCGTCGCCGATGGCGATCTTGCTGTCGAGCACGATGTCGCAGTGGTCGCGGAGGAAGCCGCCGGAGCTGTGCCGGGAGCGGGTGGTGTCGGCGTACGCCACCGAGGTCACGCCGATGACCTTGAGGCCGAGCGCCCGGGCGTTCACCGCCATCTCGATCGGCAGGGCGTTGCGCCCGGAGAGCGAGATGATGACGAGGACGTCGCCGGCCCGGGCGGGGCTGGAGTCCAGCACGGCACCGGCCAGCCCGTCGACCCGTTCCAGCGCGGAGCCGAGCGTCGCGGGCATCACGTCGACCCCGACCGTTCCCGGTACGGCCAGCAGGTTCATCAGGGCGAGGCCGCCCGCCCGGTAGACGACGTCCTGGGCGGCGAGCGAGGAGTGCCCGGCGCCGAAGGCGAAGAGCCGGCCGCCCGCGGCGACGGTGTCGGCGATCGCGGCACCGGCGGCGGCGATGTTGCCGGACTCCTCGTCGCGTACCCGTTCCAGCAGGCCGATCGCTGCGTCGAAGAACTGACCGGCCAGCTTGCTGTCGCTCATCGAGGAGCCCTTTCCGGCGGTGGGGAGGGGGAGGAGACGTTCGGGGTGTCCGTGCCGCCGATCACGTTGCGGTCTGGACCAGTGACCTGTCAATACCGCCCGGGCGGCTCCAGCGCACGGCGTTCGGCAGGGGAGGCACGGTTGTCGGTGGTATGCGTCAGAATTGGTGGCAGGGCCAGCACACGACTTCTTCCTGTCACAGCACCGAGGGGCACGAATGTCCGGACTGATCGACACAACGGAGATGTATCTCCGCACCATCCTCGAACTTGAGGAGGAAGGCGTGGTCCCCATGCGCGCCCGGATCGCGGAGCGGCTCGACCAGAGCGGCCCGACGGTCAGCCAGACGGTGGCGCGCATGGAGCGCGACGGGCTGGTGCAGGTCGCGGGCGACCGGCATCTGGAGCTGACGGACGAGGGGCGCCGCCTCGCGACGCGCGTGATGCGCAAGCACCGGCTCGCGGAGTGCCTGCTCGTCGACGTGATCGGCCTGGAGTGGGAGCAGGTCCACGCCGAGGCGTGCCGCTGGGAGCACGTGATGAGCGAGGCCGTGGAGCGGCGGGTGCTGGAGCTGCTGCGCCACCCGACGGAGTCGCCGTACGGGAATCCGATCCCGGGCCTGGAGGAGCTGGGCGAGAAGGCCGAGGCCGACCCGTTCCTCGACGAGGGCATGGTGAGCCTGTCGGAGCTGGACCCGGGCGCGGACGGCAAGACGGTGGTCGTGCGCCGGATCGGGGAGCCGATCCAGACGGACGCCCAGCTGATGTACACGCTGCGGCGGGCGGGCGTGCAGCCCGGTTCGGTGGTCAGCGTGACGGAGTCGGCCGGCGGGGTGCTGGTCGGCAGCAGTGGTGAGGCCGCCGAGCTGGGGCCCGACATCGCCTCGCACGTCTTCGTGGGCAAGCGCTGATCCCCGTCGGCGCGAGCTGATCCCCGCTCCGGTTCCCGGGGCCGCTCCCGCTCCGGTCCCCGGGGCCCGTTCCCGCTCCGGTCCCCGGGCGGGAGGGACTGTCCCCGGCGTAACCGAGGGTGCCCTTACTGTCCCCTTTTCTTTTTCTCTGTCCCGAACCGCAGCGCTCCGACGGATTGCGTGCCAGGCTGTCGCTGAGGCATACCTGGGGGTGTCGGCCGCTGGGCCGCGCGGTCGGGAGGGGGCACAGGCGCATGCACCCGTCGCAGTCGCACGCGCGTGTCCGGCAGGTCCGGCGCGCGAACGGCGCGCGCGGCCGCAGCGTGCCGCCGCGAGCGGCCTCCCGTACAGCGAAGGGCCCCGGCGCCGTGCGGCGCCGGGGCCTGCCCTCCCCTGCTTCGACCTGGAGCCCCGAGCTCTCTAGGTCGTTCCCAGCGGGCCCTCATCCCCGAGTGGCCCGCCTCCCGCTGAAGATCTCCCCTCCGCCACCGGCATCAATCCCTCGAAGCCGTCACTCGAACGAGCGGTGTTGCGTGGCAGAACCCTATTTTCGAACGTGAGTTCGATACTCTGCGCGGTGTGTACGGCGCGTGCGGTGTGGCCGGGAGCGTGGTGCGGCCCGGTGGTCGAACGGTGATCGAGGACCAGAAGGGGGTGCCAGGACATATGGTGCGACGCACCGACGTGACCGGGACCGGGGGCGTGCGCCTCGCGGCCTGGGAGTTCGCCGAGCCGCCCAAGGGGCGCGCGGAGGGCGACCGCGCCCCCGGCGTCCTCCTGCTCCACGGCCTGATGGGCCGGGCCGCGCACTGGGCCCCGACCGCCCGCTGGCTCGCCGAGCGGCACCGGGCCGTCGCGCTCGACCAGCGCGGCCACGGCCGCAGCGACAAGCCCGCCGACGGCCCCTACACCCGCGAGGTGTACGTCGCCGACGCCGAGGCCGCGATCGAACAGCTCGACCTCGCCCCCGTCACCCTCGTCGGGCATGCGATGGGGGCGCTGATCGCCTGGCAGCTCGCCGCGAAGCGGCCCGACCTCGTGCGGGCCCTGGTCGTCTGCGACATGCGGGCCTCCGCGCTGGGCGCGGCCTCGCAGCGCGAGTGGGACGACTGGTTCCGGACCTGGCCGGTGCCGTTCGCGACGCTCTCCGACGTACGGAAGTGGTTCGGCGAGGACGATCCCTGGGTGGAGCGGCCCAACCCGGCCCGGGGCGAGTACTTCGCCGAGGTGATGGCCGAGCGGGCCGACGGCTGGCGCCCGGTCTTCTCCCGCCGCCAGATGCTCCAGTCCCGCGCCACCTGGGTGTTCGACGCGCACTGGGAGGAGCTGGCGCAGGTCGACTGCCCGACCCTGGTGCTGCGCGGCCTCGACGGCGAGCTGGGCCGGGCCGAGGCCCAGGAGATGGTCCGCGTACTGCCGCGGGGGCAGTACGCGGAGGTGGCCGACGCCGGCCATCTCGTCCACTACGACCAGCCCGAGGGCTGGCGCGCGGCGGTCGAGCCCTTCCTGGAGCAGTTCGCCGAGGAGACCCCCGGCGACCGCGAGGCCGTTCCGACGTAACCGCTCCGGCGCGACCCGGCCCGGCCCGGCGGTCAGCCCTTGCTGACCGCCGCCAGGATCTCCGGGAGCCGGTCCGCCGTGCGCGGCGCCGCGATCCGCAGCCCCGCCCAGACGACCAGCGCCCCGTACACGATCCCGCCGGGCAGCAGCGTCCACAGCCACGGCTGGTGGTCCGCGACGTGCAGCCAGATCGTCACCCCGACCAGGGGCAGGCAGAGCAGCCCCGCCGAGAACATCCCGCCGAACATGGAGATCCAGGCGAGGCCGGCCTGCCCCGGTGCCACGTTCTTGAACGCCCCGTCCTGCGGGATCGAGTACGGGAAGAGCGCCGACGTCACCGCGCCCGTCGCCAGCATCCCGCCGAGGATGCCGATCGACAGCCCCAGCGCCGAGGGCAGCGTCCCCCAGTCACCGAGCACCGCCGCCGTGACCACCGTCACCACGACCGTGTAGGGCAGGGTGACCAGCAGCAGCGTCAGCGCCCGCGCCCGCAGCTCCAGATAGGCGTCCCGGGGGGAGGAGATCGTCAGCGACACCATCCAGAACGCGGAGGTGTCCTGGCCGAACTGGTTGTACATCTGGACGCCGATCATCCCGGCGGCGAAAGTGGCGAAGTAGACCGAGCCGTTGCCCTGGAGCGCGTTGAACAGCGGTACGAGCAGCCCGACCGCCAGCGCCGTGACCCAGGCGGACTTGGTCTTCGGATCGCGGACGATGTACCGCAGACCCCGCTCCATCACCGGGCCCGTGCGCCCCGCGGGCAGCAGCCCGGAGAGCCGGGAGCCGTCCTTACCGGTCTTCTCGCGGGCCGCACCGGCGGCGGCCAGGGTCGACCCGTCCGGCGCCGTCATCAGCTTCACCAGACTCCGCTGCCACAGCCACAACAGCGCCAGCAGCGCCGCCACCGACAGCAGCAGCTGCCCGGCGGCCTGCCCGTACGCGCCGCGCGACGCCGAGTCCACCGCCCCGATCGCGGAGGCGGGCGGCAGCCAGCGCACCACGTCCGCGACCGGGTCGAGCGTGGACAGCCCGCCCGCCTCGCTGAGCCGCTGCGCACCGAAGTTGACCACCTGGAAGCCCACCGCGATCACCAGCCCGCTGAGCACCGCCAGGTCGCGGCCCTTGCGGGAGGTGAGCAGCCGGGTGTTGGCCGTGGCCACCGTACGGGCCAGCGCCACGCACAGCAGCAGCGCGAGCGGCGCGCAGACCACCGCGAAGGCGGCCCCGGCCGCCCCGTACGCCACCGCCGCCACCGAACCGGCCGTCAGGCAGAGCGTGAACAGCGGGCCGATCCCGACCAGCGAGGCGGTCAGCAGCGCCGCGACCAGCGGGCGCGGGCGCAGCGGCAGCATCACCAGCCGGCTCGGGTCCAGGGTCTCGTCACCGCTCGGGAAGAAGAGCGGCATCACGGCCCAGCCGACCGCCAGCACGCCCGTCAGCAGGACGGTGACGGCGGCGACATGGGCGTTGCCGCGCAGCGCGACCAGCCCGATGAGCTGGCCGACGGCGAACAGCAGGGCGAAGACGACGGAGGCGATGTACGCGGCCCGCCGCTTGACCGACTGCCGCAGCCCGTTGCGGAGCAGGGCCAGCTTCAGCCCGACGAAGACGCCGACGAGCCCCTCGCCGCCGGCCGCCGGCGCGGTCGCCCGACCGGGAGCGGGGGCGGTTCCCGCCGGGGTGTCGAGGGCGCTCATCGCCGGCCGCCCAGCCAGTCCAGGGACTCGCCGGTGGCGCGGGTACCGGCCCCGACGAGTTCGAGGAAGGCGTTCTGCAGCGAGGGCGCCCCGCCGCGGACCTGCTCCAGGGTGCCCTGGGCGCGGATCGTCCCGGCGGCCATGACGGCCACCCAGTCGCAGAGGGACTCGACGAGCTCCATCACATGGCTGGAGAAGACGACGGTCGCGCCGGAGCGGGTGTAGCGCTCCAGGACCTCGCGGATGGTCTGCGCCGAGACCGGGTCGACGCCCTCGAACGGCTCGTCGAGGAAGAGCACTTCGGGGTTGTGGAGCAGCGCGGCCGCGAGCCCGATCTTCTTCCGCATGCCGGTCGAGTAGTCGACCACCAGTTTGTGCTGGGCGCCCGCCAGACCGAGCACGTCCAGGAGCTGGGTGGCCCGCTTGTCCACCTCGGCGCCCGGCAGCCCGCGCAACCGGCCGTTGTACGCGAGGAGTTCCCGCCCGGAGAGCCGCTCGAAGAGGCGCAGCCCCTCGGGGAGCACGCCGATCCGGCGCTTGACCTCGACCGGGTCGCTCCATACGTCGTGCCCGGCGACCTCGACGCGCCCCTGGTCGGGCCGGAGGAGCCCGGTGACCATCGACAACGTGGTGGTCTTGCCGGCGCCGTTGGGTCCGACCAGGCCGATGAACCGGCCCGCGGGCAGCTCCAGGTCGATCCCCGCCACCGCGGTCTGTTCCCCGAACCGCTTCCACAGGCCCTGTACGCGGACGGCGGGAGGCGGAGTGGTCGGTCCGCCCGTGCCGTTCGCCGTCGTGCTGCCGGTCCCCGTCTGTTCGGGCCGTTCCCGGTCCGTCATGTCCTGCTGCCTTTCTTGTGGCCCCGTTTACCCCGTTTACGGGACCACCCTACGAAAGGCCGTTCTACCGGGGGCGGTCGCGTGCGTCGGCGGCCTCCCGGGCACAGGCGTACGCGAGCGGACTCAGCAGCTCCTCCGCGTCCGGCAGCCAGCGGTTGGCGGCGGTCGGGCGGCGGACCCACTGGACCGTCCCGTAGCCGCCGATCCGGGTCGGCGGGGCCATGACGTACGTGCCGTCGCCGCGGGCGGTCAGGTCGATGGCCTCGGCCTGCCAGCCCAACTTCCGTACCAGGCCCGTCACCTTGGCGGCGGCGCCGGGCAGGACGAAGAAGTGGATCCGCCGGTCGGGACTGTGGGTGACCGGGCCGAGCGGCAGGCCCATGCGCTCCATCCGGGCCAGCGCCATGAAGCCCGCGGACTCGGGGACGTCGATCGTGTCGAAGGCGTGCCCGGTGGGCAGCAGGATCGACGCCTTCGGCTGCCGGCTCCACATCCGGCGGGCCGCGGCCCCGCTCCCGGTCGCCCGGCCCGCCCAGTCGGCCGCCGTGGGATGGCCGCCGGGGAACGCGCAGGCGGCGTCCCCGCAGGAGCACCGCTCGGCCCCCTCCACCGCCTCCAGCCACGTCCCCGGGCACACGTCCCAGTGCCGTTCCTCCGCGTACCGCACCGCCGCGTCGAGCAGATGCCCCTCCCTCTGCCGGGGGACCTTCGCGGCTTCCCTGACGCCTGCTTCCGTCACTTCCGCTGCTTCCGCCGCCACTCCCGTGACGACGACGGACTCTTCGGTCCGGATGCGCTCTTCCACGCTGAGCACAACTACGGCCAATGACCGGGGTTACGGGGGTGAAAGGTGCGCTCACGGCGCTCGATTCCGCATCCGGGGCGCATGGGTGCATGGGCGGGGGCGCGCAGTAGGCAGGGCGGGGACGAGTGGGTAAGCACTTACGGGCAAACCGGCGGGCGGCCGTCGGGCGGATCCGGAACGGTCGGCCTCTGTCATATGCCGACAGGAATGGCACCAAAGACGACGCCCGTGATGAACACGATGATTCCGTGCATTTTCCGCGTATTCGCCGGGCAGTGATCGGCTCAATCATCACTGCGGCCTCAGGGGGAAACATGGCAGCCAGGCCTCTCGTAGCCCGCCAGCCGAACGAACGGCTCCAGGCACTCATTCAGGAAGCCGGATGCTCCAACGCCGGACTGGCCCGTCGGGTCAACATGGTCGGTGCGGAGCGCGGGCTCGACCTCCGGTACGACAAGACGTCCGTGGCCCGTTGGCTGCGGGGACAGCAACCACGTGGGAGGGCACCGGGGATCATCGCGGAAGCACTCGGCCGCAAGCTCGGCCGTACGGTCACGATCGACGAGATCGGCATGGCCAACGGAAAGAACCTGGCGTCCGGCGTCGGCCTCCAGTTCGCCCCGACCGTGATCGGCGCGATCGAGCAGGTCTGCGAGCTGTGGCGGAGCGACGTGGGCCGGCGGGACTTCCTGTCCGGTTCGGCGGTCGCCTCCTCCGCGCTCGTCGAGCCCAGCCGCGACTGGCTGATCACCGGCGCGGACCCGCAGGTGGCCCGGTCCGCCGGGGCCCGGGTCGGGATGTCGGACGTGGCGGCGGTGCGGTCGATGACGGCCGCGCTGGTCGACCTCGACCACCGCTTCGGCAGCGGGCACGTACGGCCGGTCCTGGTGCACTACCTCAACAGCGTGGTGTCCGGGCTGCTCTCCGGGGCCTACCGGGAATCGGTCGGCCGCCAGTTGTTCGCGGCCGTCGCCCGACTCACCGAACTGGGCGGGTACATGGCGGTGGACACCGGCCAGCCGGGGCTCGCCCAGCGCTACTACATCCAGGCGCTGCGGCTCGCACAGGCCGCGGACGACCGGGCGTACGGCGGTTACGTGCTGGCCGCCTCGATGAGCCACCTCGCCGCCCAGCTCGGCAACCCCCGGGAGATCGCCCAACTCGCCCGCGCCGCGCAGGAGGGCGCGCGCGGACACGTCACACCGCGGGCGGAGGCGATGTTCTACGCGGCGGAGGCGCGCGGCCACGCGCTGCTCGGCGACGCCCGCACCTGCCAGGAGGTCACCGGCCACGCGCTGGCGTGCCTGGAGAAGGCCGAGCCGGAGACGGGCGACGACCCCGACTGGATCGCCCACTTCGACCACGCCTATCTCGCGGACGAACTGGCTCACTGCCACCGCGACCTGGGCCAGGCGGAGGCGGCCGCCCGCAGGGCCAAGGAGGCCCTGGCCGCTCTCCCGGAGTCCCGGGCCCGCCGCCGGGGAATCGGGCTGGTGCTGCTGGCCACGGCCCAGGTCCAGATGCGCGAGGTGGAACAGGCGTGCCACACCGGTACGCAGGCGATGGAGCTGCTGGGCTCGGTGCGCTCCAGCCGGGGCGCGGAGTATCTCGACGATCTCCAGCAGCGGTTGCTGCCGTACGGGGACGAGTCCGCGGTCCGGGAGTTCGGCGCCCGCCTGGAGCTCCAGGCGGCGTAGGACGTGCCGGGGTCGGACACGGCCTGCCCGGAGGGCGGCCGGGGGGTGTCCGACCGTCCCGATTCACCGCGCCGCACGGGCGCGGAGCGTCGCACCGCCTGTGAAGGGGTGGTGAGCGACCACACACGCTTGGCGGACCGCGCCGACCACCCGATAGCGTGAGCCGACGATTCCGTAGGTTTACACGTAGGAGTCCCGGTGACGCAGAGCGGCGGACACGGCGGCGAGCAGCAGTTCCCTGCTGAACGGCCCGCGCACGAAGGTGTCGTGCTGCCCGCGGGCGGCAGCGAGCCCTGGATATCAGGGCCCGCGGATCAGGCCGCTCCGGCGGGCGGACAACCGTGGGGCGGTTCCTGGGGGCCACAGGCCGCGCACCAGCCTCCGCCCCAGCAGCCGGGGCAGGGCCAGGGGCAGGGGCAGTACGGCGGGCAGGCACCGTACGGCCAGGACCAGTACGGCCAGGGTGCGTACGACCCGGGTCGGTACGGCCAGAGCCAGGGGCACGGCCAGGCCTACGCGCAGCCGGGGCAGGGGTACGGATACCCGCCGGCCCAGCAGCCCCCGCACTCCCAGCAGCAGCCGCCGCAGCAGGCCCATCAGCCCCCGCAGGCCCTTCCCCCGCAGCAGCCCCCGCAGTCGTTCGCGCAGCCGTTGCCGCCCGAGGCCGTGCCCGGCGCGGCCCCCGCGGCCGGTGCGGGCGGGGACGCGGACGCCACGCAGTACATCGCACCGGTGCCCGGTGGGCTGCCGCCGGAGAACCCCGCCGAGTCGACCGCGTTCCTCGGCCGCACCGGGGCACAGCCCCCGCAGCAGGCGTACCAGCAGCCCGGTCAGGGCCAGGGCGGGGACGCGGACGCCACCCAGTACATCGCGCCGGTGCCCACCGGGGCCCCGTACGACGTCCGCCCCGGCGCCCCGGGCGACCGGCAGCCGCCCGCCGAGTTCGACAACCTGTTCCGCAGCGACGAGCCGGCCGGCGCCACCCAGCAGATGCCCCAGCTCAATCACGCCCCCGCGTACCAGGGCGCCCCGCCGGCCCACCAGCCTCCGCCCCCGCCCCCGTCCGCGTACCGGCCGGGGGACGAGGAGCCGCCCGCGCGCCGTAAGCGTCCGCACGTCACGCTGATCGCGGCGGTCGTGGCCGGCTGCGCCGTCGTCGGTCTCGGCGCGGGCGCGCTGCTCAGCGGCAACGGCGACGACAAGGCCAAGGACGACAAGCAGCCGATCGCCTCGGCGAGCCGGCCCGCCGAGAAGCCCAGCCAGGAGGCCCCCGCCGACCCGGCGAAACCGCAGGCCGAGGAGCTGGACAAGCTGCTGGCGGACAGCAACAACAGCCGGGCCGCGGTCATCGGCGCCGTCGAGAAGACCAAGAACTGCACCGACCTGGACCAGGCCGTGACGGCCCTGAAGGACGCCGCGAAGCAGCGCCGCGACCTGGTGACCCGGCTCGGCGGCCTCACCGTCGACCAGTTGCCCGAGAACGAGCGGCTGACCGGCGCCCTCACCCGGGCGTGGCAGGCGTCCGCCTCCGCCGACGACCACTACGCGGCCTGGGCCGAGCAGGCCAAGCACGGCCGGAAGGTGTGCAAGCACGGCAAGGCCCGTACGACCTCCGAGACGCAGCAGGCCAACGCGCAGAGCGGCGAGGCGAGCAAGGCGAAGCAGGAGGCGTCGAAGCTCTGGAACTCGATCGCGGCGAAGTACGGCCTGACCCGCCGGGCGGCGACGGAGCTCTGAACCCCGGCCGGTGGTCCGGGCGCTCCGGCGGCCCGGACCGGCCGGAGGCCCGGTCGGCGGTCCGGGCAGGGGGCCGGTCGGCGGTCCGCCCGGTCAGCTCCTGGTGCTGGCGTCCGAGAGCGTCTCCGCGACGTCCACGAACCCCTTCCGGTCCGCGACGAGCCGCCCGCCGCGGACCACCTGGAACGTCACCCTGGTGTTGACGATCCGCGGATAGGCGGTGGAGCCCAGCACGTCGTCGAATCCCCAGCGCAGCACCGGCGTGAGGCCGCCGGTCCCGACCGAGGTGCCGGTGTTGAGGGCGGAGGTGATCCGCCACGGGGTGATCCGCGGGGCGTCGACCGCCTCCACCAGCCCCTTCAGCACGGTGTACGCGATCCAGGTGGTCTGCACCCCGGTGTCGTCCGGGTCGATCCGGTTGTCGCCGAAGGCGTACTTCCGGATCACCTGCCGCATCCCGTCCCAGCGGGTGTCGCCCGAGTCCGGGTACCAGCCGGTGATGTACGCCCCCTCGAACGGGCTGTTGCGGCCGCCGGTGCTGTCGATCAGCGGCTGGTCGACGCTGCCGAGCACCGAGGAGATCCGCACCTTGCCGTACGACGGCTCCATCCTCCGGAACGAGTCGAAGAAGGTCTCCGTCCGCCGGCCGAGCACCGCCGTCGCGCAGCCGCCGGCCGGGCCCGCCGCCCGGAGCGCCGCCCCGGCCGCGTCGTCGTACGAGGTCGCCGTCTCCGGTGCCCGGATGTCGGCCGGCGCGGACCGCCCGGCGGAGGTCAGGCCGGTCCGCAGCAGCCATGCCTGGCCGTCGCCGCCGAGCGTGTCCGGCCGGACCACCGACACCCGCTCGCAGGAGCGGGCCAGCTGCCGGGCGTTGCCCGCGAGCAGGGCGGCCTGGCCGCCGTTGACCGGGAAGGAGAGGTAGCTGGAGAACTCCTCGTCGGTGGCGCCGTAGCCCCCGATGAAGGGGATGTTGGAGCCCTCCAGCACCGGCATGAACGCCGACCCGTGCCGGCTGTACGAGCCGACGACCGCGACCGCCTTCTCCTTGACGGCCCGCCGGGCGCAGCCGGCCGCTCCGGCGGAGGTGTCCTGCTCGTCGCAGGTGAGGACGCGCAGACGGTGGCCGTTCAGACCGCCGTTGTCGTTGACCCAGCGGGCGTAGGCGCGTGCCATGGCGGTCATCCCCGCCATGTTCACCGTGTCCGGCCCGGCGACGCCGCTCGGCGCCCAGGTCATGACGGTGACGGACTCCCTGGAGCCCCCCGTGGCCCCAGGGAGGGCGCCGCAACCGCTGATCAGCGATGCCCCGAGCACCGCGCTCGTCAGGATTCTGGAGAAGCGCGGGGAAATGTGGCGTCGCCATCCGGTCATGGGCATGAACATTTCCGGACTCGGGGTAACGGCGCCGTGTGCACCGGTCAACGCGGAGTGACGTCCGGGTGAATTCCGGGGGCCCGGACGGCGGGCCCGTGAAGGAACGTACGATCGATGACCGTGCAGCAAGGTTCGGAGAACTCTTCCCGTCGCGGCCGTCGCTCCTCCACCATGGGCGGCATGCCGCTGAATGACATGCCGTGGTGGCGCTGGCGCAGCAACGTGCGCTCGGCGCTGCACATGCTCTCCGACCCCGTCTTCCACCATGAGTGCTGGCTGGCCGGCCGGGAGGGGTACGGCGACGTCACCGACGCCGTCTACCGCCTGGTCGAGGACACCTGGCTGGACAACTGGTCCGCCGAGAAATACATAGGCACGATCTTCCGCGACGCGGGCGAGGCGGCCCTCGTCGACGTCGCCGTCCTGCGGGTGCTGCGCATCATGCACCAGGTCGGGGCGGACGCCCCCGTCTCCGCTTACCTGGAGCACCAGGGCTGGCCGGAGGCCGTGCGGGCCGCCCGCGAGGCGCATGTGCTGCTCGCCGGGAACGACGGCGAGGACCCCGACACGCCGCCGCGCTCCCTCGACGTCCTCCACATTCTGACCGGTTCGGCCTGACGGCTCCCCGGTGTGGCACGCTACGGGAATGACCGAGCCGCAGCCCGCCGGGGACGCCCCCGAGCAGTACGTCCTCACCCTGTCCTGCCCCGACAAGCAGGGCATCGTGCACGCCGTGTCGAGCTATCTCTTCATGACCGGCTGCAACATCGAGGACAGCCAGCAGTTCGGTGACCACGACACCGGTCTCTTCTTCATGCGGGTCCACTTCTCGGCGGAGGCCCCGGTGACCGTGGAGAAGCTGCGGGCCAGCTTCGCCGCGGTCGGCGACTCCTTCCGGATGGACTGGCAGATCCACCGCTCCTCGGAGCGGATGCGGATCGTGCTGATGGTCAGCCGGTTCGGGCACTGCCTCAACGACCTGCTGTTCCGCTCGCGGATCGGGGCGCTGCCGGTCGAGATCGCCGCCGTCGTCTCCAACCACACGGACTTCGCCGAGCTGGTCGCCTCGTACAACGTGCCGTTCCGGCACATTCCGGTGACCAGGGAGACCAAGGCCGACGCGGAGGCGCAGCTCCTGGAGCTGGTCCGCGAGGAGAACGTCGAGCTGGTCGTGCTCGCCCGCTACATGCAGGTCCTCTCGGACGATCTGTGCAAGCAGCTCAGCGGCCGGATCATCAACATCCACCACTCCTTCCTGCCGAGCTTCAAGGGCGCGAAGCCGTACCACCAGGCGCACGCCCGCGGGGTCAAGCTGATCGGCGCCACGGCGCACTACGTGACGGCCGATCTCGACGAGGGGCCGATCATCGAGCAGGAGGTCGAGCGGGTGGGCCACGGCGTCACCCCCGACCAGCTGGTCGCCGTCGGGCGCGACGTGGAGTGCCAGGCGCTGGCGCGGGCCGTGAAGTGGCACGCGGAGCACCGCATCCTGCTCAACGGCCACCGCACGGTCGTCTTCGCCTGACGCCCGGCGGCGGCCTGGGGCCCCGCCCGGTCCCGGTTCCTACAGGCGGCTCAGCGAGGCCGCGGCGAAGAGGACGTCCCGGATGGCCTCGCGGTCGCCCTGCTGACCGGCCGCGGCCTCCTCCGGCGAGACGTGCCCGGCGACCAGCCGGCAGAACTCCACCCCGTCCAGCGCGACCTGCGCCACGGTGTGCGCGGGCGAGCCGAGCGCGGCCGGCGAGTCCAGCGGCACGTACCAGTCGCCGCCGCCCGAACCCTCGACCTCCAGGTGGAGCGAACGGCCCGGTGAACCGGCCGTCACCAGATGCCGGGCGGGTCCGGCCAGCCCGGACCGGCGGCGTGCGGCGAGGGTGGCGGGCAGCAGCCGGGCCGCCAGGTCGATCATCCGGTTGAGATGCGGGGCGGACGGGGTCTCGTACGGGTAGTCCACCGCGTCCGCGATGTCGCCGCCGTGCATCCAGCACTCGAAGGCCCGGTCCAGCAGCGCGTCGTGCATCGGCAGGGCGAAGTCCCCGTACGAAACGGACAGCTCCGAGACCCTGCGGCCGACGAGGGACACCGTGCGGATGAGGGTGTGGGTCTGGGCCCGCCACGGCTCGTGGACCTCCCGGGTGGGCGGCAGCCGGGACGCCGACCAGTACGCCTCGGTGCGCGCGGTGGGGGAGAGCGGCCAGTCGGCGCCGGGCCCGAAGCGGTGGTCGCCGAGCGGTACGTCGAGATCGAGGGCGGTGCCGATCAGTCCGTCGACGGCCGTCAGATGGCCGATGACGCCCGCGACGGTGGTCCGGCGGCCGGTCTCCTGCTCGTCCTCGAACCACTTCAGCCGCACCGGGGCGTGCCACTCCGCGCTGCCGATGTCCCGGAGCAGCGCGTCGAGCCGGGCGGTCTCCGCCTCGTACGGCGCGGCCCAGTCCGGCACCGGGATGGCGGCCGGGCGGCGGCTCAGGCAGGCGTCGATCACCCGGCCGCGCAGCGTCGGGTCGAGGTCCAGGCTGCAGTCGGTGTGCAGCAGCCCGACCGCGTCCCGCAGCCGCAGCGCCTCGTCCGCGCAGGCGGCGCACTCGGTCAGATGCGCCTCGACCGCCTCGGTCTCCTCCGTGGAGCAGGCGGACAGGGCCCAGGCGCCGAGCAGCGCCCGCAGGAGCCGGTGCGGTGGTTCCGGTGGGGCCACGGTGGTTTCCGGTTCCGGTCGGGGCATCGGTGGGGGAGGGCCCGGGGACGGCTCCCCGGTCGGTGGGACGGGGTCGGGCGGCGGAGTGGGGGCGGGAGCGAGGTCGTCGGCCGCGGGCCGCTGCGCCGGTATCCGCCGGATGTCCCGGAGCCTGTCGGGACGTCCGGCGGCGGGCCCTCCGTTCTCGGGCCCGTTCGCGTCGTCGGTCACCGGGAGGTCCCGTATCCGGGCGGCGAGGCCCCGTCCAGGGGGCGGGAGTGGGCGCTGGAGAGGAGCTGGAGCCCGAGCCGGAGACGGCGGCGGGCCTCGTCCTCGGTCACCCCGAGATCGGCCGCGGCCTGCCGGTAGTCCCGGCGCTGTACGTACGCGAGCTCCAGTGCGGCCCACAGCGGGGCGGGCATGGACTCGACGATGTAATCGGCCCGCGCGGCGGCCGTGGCCCGGCTCACCCGCTCCTCCAGCGCGTCGAGCCCTTCGGCCTCCGCCCCGTCCGCCCCGCCCGCGCCGTCCGTACCCGCCTCGCGGAGCCTGCGCACCGCGTGGCGGTGGGCGAGCCGGGCCACCCAGGCCCGCATCGGCCCCTGCCGGGGGTCGTACGCGTCCGGGTTCTCCCACATGTAGCCGAAGACCTCGCGGGTCACGTGGTCGGCGGCGGTGTCGTCGTCGAGTATCCGCTGGGCCTGGCTGTGCACCAGGGCGGCGAAGCGGTCGTAGAGCTCACCGAGCGCGGCCTCCTCGCCGCGTGCCAGTCGCTGCTGCATCCTGCGGTCCCAGCGGGGTGGTGCGTTTTTAGCCATGCGTCCCCCAGCCACTTCCCCTCGTGGGACCGAATGTAGTCGCCGCTGTCGATGATGTACGTACCTTTCGGGCAAGTGCGCCCCTGAAACGGCCCGGGGTGGTAGGGGGTGTCCGGTGCCGCGGGATGGCGGAATCCGACCCTGGGTGATCGTTTCGGTCGGGATGCTGTGACGTTCTGGCGGAGCGGCCGGTGTTTCGAGGGGCTGTGACGGGGCAGCGGCGAGAAGGAGGGAAAACTTCCGGATCGTCGGAATATCCGGAATCAGCCGAAGCATTGGAATCCCTGGGATCCCTGAAGCCCTGGAATCCCTGGAGTTCCCGGAACGAGAGGCCCGTCGCGTGACACTCACTGTGGCCGAGACCGTGCAGGCCGAATGGACCGTGCTGCGTATCCGCGGCGAGCTGGACCTGCTGACGTCGTCCTCCGTGCGCCAGTCCGTGCACGACGCGGTCGCCGCCGGCCGTCACGACGTGGTGCTCGACCTCTCCGGGGTGCTGTTCTGCGACTCCAGCGGTGTCGGCGTACTGATAGCCGCCCGCCGTCTGATGCGCTCCTGCGGCGGCCGCCTGCGCCTGGTCCTCCCGGCGCGGGGCGCGGAGGAGGGCTCCCATGTGAACCGGGTCCTCGCCGCCCTCGGAGTGCGCCGCCTCTTCGACGTCTACCCGGACCCGGCCACCGCCGTCGCCCCCGAGACCCGCCCGCTCTCCGCCTGAGCGGCGGCCGGGGGCCGGGTCGGCGCCGATCCACAAGCCGCCCGGCACGGATTCCGAAGCCGCCGCCCGCCCCCGGTGGGACCGTGAGCCGTACCGTGCGGCGCGCCCTGTCGGGCGTCCCTCCGGTCTTGAGGCAGAGGGCGAGGGGGAGCCATGTCCTGGTACGGCGGCAAGGAGCGGGAAGCCTACGAACGGGGCCGGAGCGACGAGCGCGACCGGATCCGACGCGCGGTCGACGGTGACGACGAGGGCTGCGGCGCCCTCGGCTGTCTGATCTTCCTCATCTTCGTGTTGCCCTGGATCCTGCATTCCTGCCGGGGCTGACGGGCGGGGGCGTCCCGGATGCCCGTGCCGCCCGCCCGCGTGACCGGGGCCGGAACGGGGTCACGGCCGGTCGTGCCAGGGGCGCACGCGGCCGATGACCCGGGCCGGTCCGTCGTCGGTGGCGCTGGTGGCGGCCGGTGCGGGGGCGCGCGCCGCGGCCAGGACGCCGTCGGCGATCTCCTGATGGGTGAGCCAGCGGGTGCCGTCCGGGCCGTCGGCGAAGCCGAGGACGACCGGGCGGTGGTCGCAGCCGGCCAGGTCCGGTGGCGGCAGCGGCCGGGCGCGGCCCGGGGCGGCGGCCGCGCTGCCGCGTACGTCGACGACGACCGCGCCGGCCGCCAGTACGTCCGCGACGACGGGGAGGGCGGTGTCGCGGCTGGGGGTGCGGATCCACAGGACGACCGTCCGGAACGGGCCCAGTTCGTCGCGGGCCCGTTCCAGCGCCGAGCGGAACCCCCTGGTGTCGGTGTAGTCCGTGGCCAGGGCCAGCGTCCTGGCGGGGTGGGCGGTGCTCCGTACCAGCGCGCGGAGGGCCGCCTCGCCCCGGGCGGCGACGGCGGTGCGCAGCCCGTCGGCCACCAGTCCGCGGACGGTGCCGGAGAGCATGCCCGTACCGCCCACGACGAGCGCCGGTCCCGCGGCCCGTACCGGCCCGGCCGCCGGCCCGGCCTCAGGCGAACTGCTCCCGGAGGCGGTACTTGAGGACCTTGCGGAGGGTGTCGTTGCGGGGAAGGGCATCCAGGACCTCCAGGCGTTCGGGGAGCTTGTGCACGGCGAGGCCCTCGGCGCGGAGGTGGCCGGTGATCCCGGCCAGGGTCAGCGGGGCGGCGCCGGGCGGCTGTTCGACGACCGCGCAGACCAGTTCGCCGCGCTCCGGGTCGGGGAGGCCGATCACCGCCGCGTCGGCGACGTCCGGGTGGCGGTGGAGCAGGTCCTCTATCTCCTTGGCGGAGATGTTCTCACCCTTGCGGATGATGATGTCCTTGAGGCGCCCGGTGAGCACCAGATGGCCGCTCTCGCGGAGATGGCCGACGTCGCCGGTGATCAGGAAGCCCTCGGCGTCGAAGGCCGCGGCGGAGGCCGCCGGGTCCAGATAGCCCGCGCAGACGGCCTCGCCGCGCAGCCTGACCTCGCCGTCGGTGCCGTACGGCAGGGGCTCGCCCCGCTCGTCGGTGATCCGGATCTCCATGCCCCCGGGCGGGCGGCCCTCCGTCCCGGCCAGGTGCTCCGGGGTGTCGTCGGGGTCGCCCATGGTGATCATCGGGACCTCGGTCATGCCGTACCCGTGGGTGAGCTGGACGCCCATCTCCCGCACCACCGCGTGGTAGAGCTCCGGCGGCTTGGGGGCGCCGCCGCCCGCCAGCAGCCGGAGGGTGGGGACGGGCCGGGTGTCCGGGGCCTTGCGCTGTTCGGCCAGGAACATCGAGTAGAACGCGGTGGACCCGCCCGCGACCGTCACCCCGTGGCGCCGGTACTCCGCCAGCGCGTCCGGCAGCGCGAAGTGCTCGAACAGCACCGCGGGGAACCCGTACAGCAGCAGCATCACCGAGTAGTCCGGCCCGGCGACATGGGCGAACGGGAAGGCCATCGAGCCGACGTCGTCCGGGGTCAGCCGCAGCGCGTGGGCCAGGCAGGCGCCCGCCGAGATCAGGGACCGGTCGGTGTGCAGGACGCCCTTCGGGTCGGAGGTGGTGCCCGAGGTCCAGTAGATCCAGCGCACCGCCGTACCGTCGGCAGGCGGCGGCGGCAGCACCGCCGGGTCGCCGTCCGGGAGCGTGTCGTACGCCTCGAAGACCTCCGGCGCCCGCCGTCCGGCCTCCCCGGCCAGCCGCTTGGCCATCGCCGTGTGGTCGAACCCCCGCCAGGTGCCCGGCACGGCGAAGAACTCCGCCCGCGACTCGCGCAGCGCGAACCCCGTCTCGCGGTCCCGGTAGAAGGGGATGACGGGCGACTGGACGGCCCCGATCCGGGCCAGTGCGAAGGAGAGCAGCACCGTCTCGATCCGGGTCGGGAGCTGCCAGGCGACGACGGTCCCGGGGCGCACCCCCGTCCCCCACAGCCCGGCCGCCACCCGCTCGCCGCGTTCCCGCAGTCCGCCGAAGGTCAGGACGCGGTCGCCCTGGAGGAGGAAGGGGCGGTCCGGGGTCAGGGCGGCCCGGCGTTCGACGAGTTCCCAGAAGGTGCGCGAGGCGTCCAGGGCGTGCGCGGTCCCCATCATGGCCGACCCCTCTCCGAAGCTGACGGATAGTCAGATAGTGCGGAGAGCGTAGAGCGCCGCGCCTTGTCGGTCCAGGGGTGCGGGGCTAGCCTGAGGGCGACATCGATCTGACGGGTCATCAGAAATGCGTTCGCCGGAGGGGACACCATGACGGAACTGCCTCGGATCGTCAGCGTCGACGACCATGTGATCGAGCCGCCGCACCTCTTCTCGACCTGGCTGCCCGCGAAGTACCGCGAACGCGGCCCGCAGCCGCTCACCGCGGGCATCGGCGAGCTGGCGTACACCGGCGGCAAGTACGTCATCACGATGGACCCGGACGGGCCGCCCACCGACTGGTGGATCTACGAAGACCTGAAGTTCCCGTACAAGCGGAACATCGCCGCCGTCGGCTTCGACCGCGACGAGATGACGCTGGAGGGCATCACCCGCGCCGAGATGCGGCCCGGCTGCTGGGACCCGGCCGAGCGGCTCAAGGACATGGACCTCAACCACGTCGAGGCCAGCCTCTGCTTCCCGACCTTCCCGCGCTTCTGCGGCCAGACCTTCGCGGAGGCGCGGGACAAGGAGGTCGCGCTCGCCTGCGTCCGCGCCTACAACGACTGGATGGTCGAGGAGTGGTGCGGCCACAGCGGCGGCCGGCTGATCCCGCTCTGCATCATCCCGCTCTGGGACATCGACCTGGCCGTCGCCGAGATCCGGCGGAACGCGGCACGCGGGGTGCGGGCGGTGACTTTCTCGGAGATCCCCACCCACCTCGGGCTCCCCTCCATCCACACCGGCTACTGGGACCCCTTCTTCGCCGTCTGCGAGGAGACCGGCACGGTCGTCAACATGCACATCGGGTCCAGCTCGCAGATGCCCGCCGCCTCCCCGGACGCCCCGCCCGCCGTGCAGGCCAGCCTCTCCTTCAACAACGCCATGGCCTCGATGATGGACTTCCTCTTCAGCGGGGTCCTGGTGCGGTTCCCGCGGCTCAAGCTCGCCTACAGCGAGGGCCAGATGGGCTGGATCCCGTACGCCCTGGAGCGCGCCGACGACGTCTGGGAGGAGCACCGCGCCTGGGGTGGGGTGCGCGATCTGATCCCCGAGCCGCCGTCCACGTACTACTACCGGCAGATCTTCTGCTGCTTCTTCCGCGACAAGCACGGCATCGCCTCGCTCGACGTCGTCGGCCGCGACAACGCCACCTTCGAGACCGACTACCCGCACGTGGACTCGACCTTCCCGCACACCAAGGAGGTCGCCCTCGAACACGTCAAGGGACTGGACGACGAGACCATCTACAAACTGATGCGCGGAAACGCCATCCGGATGCTCGATCTGGACCTGGACAAGTAGGCGGCCGTGGACCTCGCGTACACGGAGGAGGAAGAGGAGTTCCGGGCGCGGCTGCGGGCCTGGCTGGCCGCCGCGCTCCCGTCGCTGCCCGCGAAACCCGCCCCCGAGGACTGGCCGGGACGGCGCGCGTACGACACGGCCTGGCAGCGGGCGCTGTACGACGCCGGGTACGCCGGTCTGCACTGGCCGCTCGACGCGGGCGGCCGGGGCGCCACCCCGACCCAGCACCTGATCTTCCTGGAGGAGACCGAGCTGGCCGGGGCCCCGTACGTCGGCGCCAACTTCGTCGGGCTGCTGCACGCCGGACCGACCATCGCCGCCGAGGGCACCGCCGAGCAGCGGGCCCGCTGGCTGCCGCCGGTGCTGCGCGGCGACGAGATCTGGTGCCAGGGGTTCAGCGAGCCCGACGCCGGATCGGACCTCGCCGCGCTGCGGACCCGGGCGGTGCGCGACGGGGACGACTACGTGGTCAGCGGCAGCAAGATCTGGACCTCGCACGCCGAGGTCGCCGACTGGTGCGAACTGCTGGTCCGCACCGACCCGGCGGCCCCCCGGCACCGCGGCATCACCTGGCTCGCCCTGGCGATGGACGCCCCCGGCGTCACCGTCCGCCCGCTGCGCACCCTCGCCGGATCGACCGAGTTCGCCGAGGTCTTCCTCGACGAGGTACGGGTGCCGGCCGTCAACCGGGTCGGCGCCGAGAACGACGGCTGGCGGGTCACCATGGTCACCCTCTCCTTCGAGCGCGGCACCGCCTTCGTCGGCGAGGTCGTCGCCTGCCGCCGCACCCTGGCCGCGCTCGCCGCCGAGGCCCGGCGCCGGGGCTCCTGGGACGATCCGGTGCTCCGCCGCCGGCTCGGCAGGCTCAACGCCGAGTTCCGGGCGCTGTGGCGGCTCACCCAGTGGAACGTCAGCGAGGCCGGGCGGGGCGGTGTCGTCGGCACCGGCGGCTCCGTCTTCAAGCTGCGCTACTCGCACGCCCGCCAGGAGCTGTACGAGGCGGCGGCCGAGGTGCTCGGCGCCGACGCCGCCGACCTGGACCGGGAGTGGGTGCTCGACCGGCTCTCCTCCCTCTCGTACACCATCGCCGCGGGCACCTCGCAGATCCAGCGGAACATCGTCGCCGAACGCGTGCTCGGCCTGCCGAAGGGGCGCTGACGCTCATGGACTTCCAGCTCTCGGACGACCAACGGGCCCTGCGGGCAGGGGTACGGGACCTGCTCGCCGGGCGGTTCGACAGGGACCGGATGCGGGCCGCGCTGGAGAACGGCACGGCCGTGGACCCGGCCCTGTGGCGGGAGCTCGGCGACGCCGGGTTCTTCGCGCTGCGGCTGCCCGAGGCGGAGGGCGGCGTCGGCCTGGGACTGCCCGAGGCCGTCCTGCTCTTCGAGGAGGCGGGCCGGGTGCTGCTGCCCGGCCCGCTCGTCGCCACCCACCTCGCCGCCGGGGCCGTGAAGGGCGCGGCGCGGGGCGAGGCGGTGGTGGCGGTGGCCGAGGCGGGGCAGCCGGTGGCCCACCTGGGCGGGGCCGACGCGCTCCTGGTCCTCGGCCCCGGGGACCTCCCCGGCGGCCTGGTCCGGGACGCCGGTCCGGTGCGGGAGGCGGCCGCGCCGATACGCTCCACCGACCCGTTCACCCCGCTGTGGCGCCCCGCGCGACCGGTGACCGCCGACGAACCGCTGCCGCTGCCGCCCGGCGCCCGGCACCTCCGCGACGAGGGGGCCCTGCTCACCGCAGCAGAACAGCTCGGCAGCGCCGCCCGCACCACCGAGCTGGCCGTCGAGTACGCCGGTACGCGCGAGCAGTTCGGCGCCCCGATCGGCTCCTTCCAGGCGGTCAAACACCTGTGCGCCGGGATGCTGGTCCGCGCCGAACTGGCCCGCTGCGCGGTCTACGCGGCGGCCGTGACCGGGGACCGGGTCGAGATCGCGGGCGCCAAGCTCCTGGCCGACGACGCGGCGGTCCGCAACGCGCGCGACTGCCTCCAGGTCCACGGCGGCATGGGCTTCACCTGGGAGTCCGACGTCCACCTGCACCTCAAGCGGGCCTGGCTGCGCGCCGGGTGGTGGCAGACCGCGGCGGCGGCCGAGGAGAGGCTCGCGGCGGACCTGCGCTGACGCCCGGCACGTCCCGGACCGCCGACCGCCCACCCCACGGAATCACGCAACGTGAGGCAGCGGCCCCGGGCCCCGATCCGTGTCCGGCACATCTTTCGTCACGGGGCGGAGTCGGCTCCCGGCTCGGGTACGCTCCGTGGAGTGCGACAGGAACTGGAACCGGGCAGTCCGGTGATGGCCGGTGCGGTGGCTCCGGCCCGCAAGCGGTTTCCTGCTCGCGGTCCAGGCAGCGGCGCCGGGCGCGCCCGGGAAGCGGTCCGCGCGGGCCGCTGTTCGACTCCCCGCGAAGTGCGTCGCACAGTATGGAGTACAGGTACTCCTTCGCGCTGGAGTATGCCCGAAGCGCTTGTTGCGGTGACTGTACGTCAACCATGCTGTCTCGTAGGGGAATCACGTTCCGTGACCCCGAGGAGGCGCGAGGCGATGTGTCCGCCGGTTCGGATGGTGTGAGCGGTGCAGGTGCTTCAGGTTCAGCTGGAAGTCGGGGCCGACCCCGCGGAGGTCGGCCGGGCCCGTAGATGGGCGCGATCGAGGCTGGTCGGGTCCGGGATAAGTGACGACGAGCCCCTGGCCGAGACGCTGATCCTGCTGATTTCGGAGCTGGTCACCAACGCGGTGGTGCACACCGGCTGCCCGGCCGTGCTGCGCATGCTGTTCGGCCCGACCGGCGTCTCCGGCTGCCCCGGGACGGTCCGGGTCGAGGTGGCCGACGCCAGCTGCCGTCCGCCCCTCCAACGGCACGCGGCGGGCGAGGACACCAACGGCCGCGGCCTGGAGCTGGTGGACGGCCTCGCCGACCGCTGGGGCTGGCAGCCGGAGGGCGCGGGCAAGCGGATCTGGTGCGAGGTCGACCGGAGCGCCCCACTGATCCAGCTCCCACCGCACCCCGGCGCGACGGGCACGCCCGTACCGGACCTCGTGAAGCACCCGGTGTCGCGGGCCGTCACACATCTCGCGTGAGGCCTCGGCTCCTCGGGAATCTGCATAAAGGTTAAAGCAGTTGGACCGGGCTGCCCCGGTCCGGCCGTCCCCGGACGGTCAGAGCCTGTCGGCGAGGAAGAGCGCGAGGGGTCCGGCCGGGAGGAGGAAGCGTCCGTTCCCGGCGGCTGCCAGGGCGTCGGCCATCCGCCACCAGGACAGCGTGAAGTCCGTCTCCGTCGCGGTCGGTTCCTGGGGCCCGAGGGCCAGGCCGCGGGCCTCGTAGAGATGGATGCGGGCGGTGGAGTCCAGCGTGATCGCGTACGCACCGAGCGGGCGCCAGCGGTCGGCGGTGATCCCGGCCTCCTCGCGAAGCTCGCGCCGTGCGCATTCCTCCGGGGTCTCACCGTCCTCCCGCCGTCCGCCGGGGAGGAACAGGTGCTCACCGTCGTGGCGGGGGAAGTCGGCGGACAGCAGCGCGACCATGCCGTCGGCGTCGCGGGCCACGACGACGGACGCGTCCCGGACCGGTCCGCGCGCGGGTGCCTGGTTTCCGGTCATGGCGGCCGAGCATAGCCACGGGTCCTGCCGTGTTCGGGCGGCACCGGGCACGTTCACCACATCGGGGTTCGCCGCAGCCGAGTAGCCGCCCCGCCCCTCAGAGCACCGCGACCGGGGCGACCGGGGTGCCGGTGGCGCCGGTGAAGGGTTCGGGCATCGCGGAGAGCAGGAAGGCGTAGCGGTTCTCCTGCGCACAGGCTGTGGACAGCGCCTCCAGGTTCCAGTTCTGGCCCTGGAGCATGCCCATCTCGACCAGGTCCAGCGCGTGCACGCCCAGCCACAGGTTCTCGATCTCCGGCGGGAAGATCTCGAAGGTCAGGGTGTCGTTGGCGACCGCCGCGACGTCGCGGGCGTGGAACCACTCGGGCGTCCGGACCGAGAGTCCGGGCGAGGGGTAGGCGTACGCGTGGGTGTCGCCCGCCAGGTACACCTGTATCTGCCCGGTCCGTACGAGGACGATGTCGCCGGAGCGGACCCGTACCCCTGCCAGTTCCTCGGCGGCTTCCAGGTCCTCGGGGGTGACGGCGTGGTCGCCGGGCAGCCGGTCCGTGCCGAGCGCGCGGGCCACATCGAGGAGTACCCCGCGCGAGACGAGGTGCGGGACCTTGTCGATGCCGCTGAACTGCGCGCCGCCGTGGGCGGTGATCGTGGCGGCGGGGCGGCCGTTGTAGATGCGTCCCGAGTGCGAGGCGTGGGTGAGGGCGTCCCAGTGGGTGGCCGTCTGGAGGCTCAGTACGGCCATGTCGTCGCTGGTGGCGACGGTGCCGGGGCCGAACAACTCCTGGTTGATCTGGACCATGGTGTGCGTCGGGTTGATCCGCCCGGGGACCAGCCCGCTCTGGACGCCGTCCTGCCGCAGGGGCAGCGCCAGTGGGACGCGCAGCCCGCTGCGCACGGTCGCGGCGGCCTCGCGGACCACGGCGTCGGTGATCAGGTTGAGGGTGCCGATCTCGTCGTCGGCGCCCCAACGGCCCCAGTTGTTGACCCGCTTCGCGATGTCGTGGAACTCGGCCGGCAGTGACATGGCGCCTCCCGGGGCTTGTGCTCGTGGACCTGATGGCCCATAAAATCTAACGGTCCGTCAGAAACCGCGGGAAGGGGCCGGGCATGGGGAACTTCTTGGCAGGCAAGGTGGTGGCCGTGACCGGTGCCGGACGCGGCATCGGCCGGGCGGTGGCGCTCGCGGCGGCCGCCGAGGGCGCGAAGGTCGTCGTCAACGACTACGGGGTCTCCATCGAGGGCGGCGAGCCGAGCAGCGAGGTCGCCGAGTCGGTCGTCAAGGAGATCGAGGCGGCGGGCGGCGAGGCGGTGGCGGTCGCCGACGACATCTCCACGATGGCGGGCGGACAGCGCATCGTCGACACGGCGCTCGCCCGGTTCGGCCGGATCGACGGGGTGGTCTGCGTGGCGGGCATCCTGCGCGAGCGGATGCTCTTCAACATGTCCGAGGAGGAGTGGGACCCGGTGGTCGCCACCCACCTGAAGGGCACGTTCACCGTCTTCCGGGCCGCCTCGGCGGTGATGCGGAAGCAGGACGGCGGCGGCACCCTGATCGGCTTCACCAGCGGCAACCACCAGGGCAGCGTCGCCCAGGCCAACTACAGCGCGGCGAAGGGCGGCATCATCTCGCTGGTCCGGAGCGCGGCGCTCGGCCTGCACAAGTACGGCGTCACGGCCAACGCGGTCGCCCCGGTGGCCCGTACCCGGATGTCCGCCAATGTGCCGATGGAGCTGAAGGAGATCGGCGAACCCGAGGACGTGGCGGCGCTCGTGGTCTACCTGCTTAGCGAGCGGGCCCGCGCCGAGGGGATCACCGGCCAGGTGTACACCGTCGCGGGGCCGAAGATCGCGGTCTGGGCCCAGCCGAGGGAGCTGCGGGCCGGATACGTCGAGGGGGCGTGGACGCCCGAGCGGATCGCGGACTTCCTGCCGGGGACGGTGGGCACCGACCCGATGCCGATGCTGGCGAGGCTGGAGGAGATGGCGGCCGCCGCGGCGGCGAAGGCCCGGCCGAACGCGTAACCCTTCCGTCTCGGACGGATCGGATCATCTTCGCCGGGCGGCCGAGACCGTCCGGCCTACCGAGGGAGACGGGATGAGAGGCGTCGTCTTCGACGGCGAGCGTACCGAGGTCGTCGACGATCTGGAGATCCGTGATCCGGGGCCGGGCGAGGTGCTGGTGCGGGTGGCCGCGGCCGGGCTGTGCCACAGCGACCTCTCGGTGATCGACGGGACGATTCCGTTCCCGGCGCCGGTGGTACTCGGGCACGAGGGCGCGGGCGTGGTGGAGGCGGTCGGGGCGGGCGTCGGCCATGTGGCGCCCGGCGACCACGTCGCGCTGTCCACGCTGGCCAACTGCGGGGCGTGCGCCCAGTGCGACCGGGGGCGCCCCACGATGTGCCGCAAGGCGATCGGGATGCCCAGGAAGCCGTTCAGCCGGCGCGGTGAGCGGCTGTACCAGTTCGCCGCCAACTCGGCCTTCGCCGAGCGGACGCTGGTCAAGGCCGTGCAGGCGGTGAAGATCCCGGCGGACGTCCCGCTGACCTCGGCGGCCCTGATCGGCTGCGGGGTGCTGACGGGTGTCGGGGCCGTCCTCAACCGGGCGAAGGTCGACCGCGGCGACACCGTCGTGGTCATCGGCACCGGCGGCATCGGGCTCAACGTCATCCAGGGCGCCCGGATCGCGGGCGCGCTGACGATCGTCGCGGTGGACGCCAACCCGGCGAAGGAGGCCGTGGCCCGGCGGTTCGGCGCGACCCACTTCCTGACCTCGGCGGACGGGGTGCGCGGCATCCTGCCGGACGGCGCCGACCACGCCTTCGAGTGCGTGGGCCGCACCGAGCTGATCCGTACCGCGATCGACCTGCTGGACCGGCACGGCCAGGCGGTCCTGCTGGGCGTCCCGCCCGCGTCGGCGGAGGCGTCGTTCCGGGTCTCGACGATGTACCTGGACAAGTCGATCCTGGGCTGCCGGTACGGCTCCTCGCGCCCGCAGCGGGACATCGCGCTCTACGCGGAGCTGTACCGGGAGGGCCGGCTGCTGCTCGACGAACTCGTCACCGCCACCTACCCGGTGGAGGACTTCGCCAAGGCCGCCGAGGACGCGCACCAGGGCCGGGTGGCCCGCGGGGTGCTGGTGTTCTGAGCCGGGCACGGGGGCGGCTCCTCGGCGCCGTGCGGTGCTGGGGGTTCCTCAGCCCACCGACGGCCTACCGGCGCGGAAGGTGCGCCGGTAGGCCGTCGGGGAGACCCCCAGCGCCGCCTGGAGGTGCTGGCGCAGTGACGTGGGCGTGCCGAAGCCCGCGTCCCGGGCCACCTGGTCGACCGACAGGTCCGTAGTCTCCAGCAGGTGCCGGGCCCGCTCGATCCGCTGCTGGGTCAGCCACTGCACCGGGCTGACCCCGACCTCCTCCCGGAACCGCCGGGTGAAGGTCCGTACGCTCATCGACTCCTGCTGCGCCATGTCGCGCAGCAGGATCGGCCGCTCCAGCCTTCCCAGCGCCCAGGTCCGCGCGGTCGTCGTGGCCGCGAGCCGGGACTCCGGCACCGGGCGCCGGATGTACTGCGCCTGCCCGCCGTCCCTGTGCGGCGGCACCACCGTGCGGCGGGCGACGTCGTTGGCGACGGCGGTGCCGTGGTCGCGGCGCACGATGTGCAGGCAGAGGTCGATCCCGGCGGCCACCCCGGCCGAGGTCAGCACGTCCCCGTCGTCGATGAACAGGACGTCCGGGTCGACCCGGACGGCGGGGAACAGCCGCTGGAAGTGGTCGGCGTGCCACCAGTGGGTGGTGGCGGGGCGCCCGTCCAGCCGGCCGGACGCGGCCAGTACGTAACTGCCCGTGCAGATCGAGACCATCCGGGTGCCCGGCCTGATCAGGGCGAAGGCGGCGGCCAGTTCGCCGGTGAGCCGTCCCTCGGAGTGGACCGGGCCCAGCTCGTAACTGGCCGGGATCACCACCGTGTCGGCCGTGGCCAGCGCCTCGGGGCCGTGCTCGACACCGATCGTGAAGTCCGCGTCGGTGCGGACCGGGCCCGGCGGGCGGACCGAACAGGTCACGACTTGGTAGAGGCGGCGGCCCGCGTTGTGCGCCTCGACGCCGAACGCGCGGCCGAAAATCCGCTGGGGGATGCCGAGTTCGAAGGGGAGCAGCCCGTCGAGGGCCAGGACGACGACCCGGTGCGGCACACGTGGCATACGCAGGACTCCCTTCACCTCAGGGGGTGACTCACACATGCCTGCGGCGTCGCGGGGTCCGGCACGCACGCTCGCGGCGTTGCCGAACCGCCCACGTGGCTCCGCCACGCGGACGCCCCGGACCCCGCTCCTTCTCCCGCACTCATGTGTGAGTCACCCCCTAGTGGTATAGACCTCAACCCTGATACATGTCACTCCCGTGAAGGCAAAGTCAGCGCGGCCCCCGCGCATTCCCGCCGTGGAGGGCGAGGGCGCGCGGTCCCTCCCGTCCCTCCCGTCCGACCCGTCCCTGGGCGAAGGGCTGTGGAACCGTAACTTCCGGCTCTTCTTCGTCGCCCGTACCGCCGCCCTCTTCGGGGACGGCATGATTCCGGTGGCGCTCACCGCCGGGCTGCTCGGGGCCGGCCGGCCGCACTCCTCCGTGGGGTACGCGCTGGCCGCCTGGATGGGGCCGCTGGCGCTCTTCGTGCTCTTCGGCGGCGTGCTCGCGGACCGGTTCACGCCCCGCCGGATGATGGTCGTGGCGGACGCGCTGCGGCTGGTCGGCGCCTCGGTGCTGGCCGTCACCTTCGCCACCGGGAACCCGCCGCTGTGGGCGGTGTACGTGCTCAGCTCGGTGGCCGGGGTGGGTGCCGCGCTCTTCCAGCCGGGCGTCGCCTCGACCGTGCCCCGGGTCGCCCCGGACGTCCAGCGGGCCAACGCGGTGCTCCGGGTCTCCGAGGCGCTGATGACCATGGCGGGCCCTGCCTTCGCGGGCATGCTCGTCGGGCTGGCCAGCGCCGGGGCGGTCTACGCGGCGAACGCCTCGACGTTCCTGGTCTCCGGGATCTGCCTCTTCCTGATGCGGCTCGCCCCGGCCGCCGGGGACGACGCCGTGCGCGGCGGATTCGTCGCCGAACTGGTCGACGGCTGGCGGGAGTTCCGGGCCCGCAGCTGGCTGTGGGGGGTGATCGCGATCTGGACGGTCTACGGCTTCACCGTGCTCGGCCCGATGCTGCCGCTCACCGCGATCGAGGTCACCGAGGCGCACGGCTCGGGAACGTACGGCGTGATGATGGCGGTGAACGGCGCGGGCAGCGTCGTCGGCGGGCTGCTCGCCCTGCGGCTGCGGCCCCGCCGTCCGCTCGCGGCGGGGGCGGTCGCGCTCACCGGGGTCTGCGTGAACCTGGTGGCGCTGGGGCTCGGGCTGCCGGTGCCCGCGCTCGCGGCCGGGCAGCTCGTGGCGGGCGCGGCGTTCGCGTTCTGGCTGGTCATGTGGTCGACGACGGTGCAGACCCATGTGCCGCCCGAGGCGCTGAACCGGCTGCACGCCTACGACGTGGCGGGCTCGCTGCTGATGCTGGCGGCGGGCCGGGCCCTGGCCGGTCCGGTCGCGGACCGGTTGGGTGCGCCGGAGGTACTGCTCGCCGGAGCGGTGATCAACCTGCTGGTGGTGGCGGTCCTGCTGGTGGCCCGGCCGATCAGCCGGCTGGAGCGGATCGCGTGACAGGACGGGGCGGGTGCGGCGGGTGCGGCGGGGGCTTCACGGCCTCCGGGCGGCGCGCCCGCGCGGTCGCGGCCGGGGCCGCCGTGGTGACCGTGCTCGCCGGGCTCGGCGTCCGGGCGGTCCTGGACGGCGACCTGGCCAAGTACGCCGGGGACGCGCTCTACACCGTACTGATCTGCGCGCTGGTCGCCGTGGTCGCGCCCGGGTCCCGGCCGGCCGTCGTGGCCGGGACCGGGCTGGCGGTCAGCTGGGCGGTGGAGCTGCTGCAACTGACCGGGGTGCCCGCCGATCTCGCCCGGCACAGCACGGTGGCGCGGCTGGTGCTCGGCTCGACCTTCAACGCCCCCGACCTGCTCTGGTACGCGGTGGGGGCGGGGTGCGCGTGGGCGGCGGCGGCCCGGTGGCACCGGGTGCGGCGGTGGCCCGATTCCTGCGAAGGGTGTCCCTCCGGCCACTCGTGAGGAGGCGCGCCCCGCTCCGATGCTGGGTGACGTGACCCAGACAACCGACACCGCCACCCGGGGTGCGTCCGAGGCTCCCGGACGGCCGTCCCGCCCCCGCGTCCGGCGCGTCCACCGCGCCTGGATCGTCGCCGCCGTCACCTTCGTGACGATCATCGGCGGCGCCGCCTTCAACTCGCTGCCCGGCCTCCTCATCGACCCGCTCAACCGGGAGTTCGGCTGGTCGCGCGGGGAGATCGGACTCGCCGTCTCCGTCGACATGGCGCTGTACGGGCTGACCGCGCCGTTCGCCGCCGCGCTGATGGACCGCTTCGGGATCCGCCGGGTCGTCGCCGTCGCCCTCGGCGCGGTGGCGGCCGGGGCGCTGGGCAGCGTATGGATGACCGCGTCCTGGCAGCTGATGATCTACTGGGGCGTGCTCGTCGGCCTCGGCACCGGCTCCATGGCGCTGGCCTTCTCCGCCACGGTCACCAACCGCTGGTTCGTCGCCCGGCGCGGCCTGGTCACCGGCATCCTCACGGCCGCGGGCGCCTCCGGCCAGCTGGTCTTCCTGCCGCTCTGCGCCTGGATCGTCGCCCACCACGGCTGGCGCCCCGCCTCGGTGACGGTGGCGCTCGCGGCCCTGGCCGTCGTCCCGTTCGTCTGGTTCCTGCTCCGCGACCACCCGGCCGACGTGGGCCTCACCCCGTACGGCGGCACGTACGAGGAGAAGCCCGCGCCCGCGCGCGGGGCGGCGCGGCGGACCCTGCGGGTGCTCGCCGACGCGGCGCGCACCGGGCCGTTCTGGCTGCTGGCCGGCACGTTCGCGATCTGCGGGGCCTCCACCAACGGCCTGATCCGCACGCACTTCGTGCCCTCGGCCCACGACCACGGCATGCCGATCACCGCCGCGGCCTCGCTGCTCGCCGTCATCGGGGTCTTCGACATCATCGGCACCGTCTTCTCCGGCTGGCTCACCGACCGCTTCGACGCCCGCCGGCTCCTCGCCGCCTACTACGCGCTGCGCGGCGTCTCGCTGCTCTTCCTGCCGATGCTGATGGCCCCCGAGGTCCACCCGCCGATGGTGTTCTTCATCGTCTTCTACGGCCTGGACTGGGTGGCCACCGTCCCGCCGACGCTGGCCCTGTGCCGCGAGCACTACGGCGACGACAGCGCCATCGTCTTCGGCTGGGTGCTCGCCTCCCACCAGGTGGGCGCGGCCCTGGTCGCCTTCCTGGGCGGCGTGGCGCGCGACACCTTCGGCACGTACGACGTGGTCTGGTACGCCTCGGGCGCCCTGTGCGCGACGGCGGCCCTGATGGCCCTGGTCATCCGCCGGGTCCGCACGCCCTGAAGGCGCGGCGGTCAGCCGTCGAGGGGGGCGAAGCGGCCGAAGGCGCCCCGGTGGAACAGGAGCGGAACGGCCCCGTCCGTCGCACCCAGGGCCGCCACCCGGCCGACCACGATCAGATGGTCGCCCCCGGTGTGGACGGCCTGGATGTGGCAGTCGATCCAGGCGGCCACCGAGTCGAGCCGGGGCGAACCGGTCACCGGGGCGGGCCCGTACGCCACCCCCGCGAACTTGTCCGCGCCGCTCACCGCGAAGCCCCGGCACAGCGCGCCCTGGTCCGCGCCGAGCACATTGACGCAGAAGGCCCCGGCGCGGGCGATCCGCGGCCAGGTCGTCGACGTACGCGCCACCATGAACGTGACCAGCGGCGGATCCAGCGAGAGCGAGGCGAACGACTGGCAGGCGAAGCCCGCCGGGCCCGCCGGGTCGTCCGGATCGTGGGCCGTGACGATCGTGACGCCGCTGGCGAAGCTCCCCAGCACCCGGCGGAACTCGCCCGGTTCGACCGGCGGCCGCTCCCCTTCCGCGACGGCGCGCAGATGCGGGCGCGGCAGCGGCTCGACCGGCGCCTCCTGTGCGTCGGCGGCGGTGGTGGCGGTGCCGACGGACCCGAGGTACCGGACGGCTATGGCGGCCATGCCTGCGTGTCCCATCACCCTTCGATTAGAACTGACACCTCATCAGATGGGAAGGCGCGCGGACCGGCAGCTTGCAAGTGCCGGTCGGGCCCCGCCCCGGCGGTCGTCGGGGCGGGGCCCTTCGCCCGGCCCTGCTCGCGGGTACCCGCAGGGCGGGCACCCGCGCCCCCGTCAGCAGGTCTTGCTGGTCCCCTTCGGGCTGAGGTTCTCGTTGTAGATCCAGCCGCCCTCGGCGCCGGGGATGCGTACCCAGGTCCACTTGCTGCCCAGGTCGTTCGTGGTCGTGCAGTGGTAGACGAGCGTGACGCTGTCGGCCACGTACCCGTCGATCGAGCAGTCCGCGTAGGGGCCCGCGCTGCGGAGCGGGACGCTGGACTTGGACGGCTTGCCGCGGGTCACGTTGTCCTTGGCCGAGTGGGCGTGGGCCCGGCAGTTCCCGGCCTTGGCCGCCGGGGCGGTCGCCTGGGCGGTGGCCGGGACCGTCAGGCCCGCGGCGGTGACCCCGGCGGCGAGCAGTACGCCCAGGTAGCGCTTGTTCATCGATCGGCTCCTCTGGCTGGTGTCCGGTTCGTGATGACGGCCCCAGCATGTCGAGTTGGCCGGCCGAAGTCCTTGACGATGCCCGCACGCCCCTTGCCGGTCCGCGCACGGCCAGGCAAGGGGCGTGCGGGCCGGGGCATCCCGTCCGCGAGGAAACGGCCGGTCTCCCTCTCGCCCTCCGCCCGCCCGTCCGGGCACGCTCGGACCGGGCGTGCGCCGGGGCGACGTGGCTGGGGGCGGGATGCTGGTGTCGGAGTTCACGACGGAGACGGTGGCCGCTCCCGAGCGGTTCGCCCTGTGGGAGGAGATCGCGTGCCGTTCCCATCTGCGCAATGTGCTGCGCAGCGAGATGCGGGACGACTTCAGGGCCAGGATGCGGCTGCTGGCCCTGGGCGAGGCCCAGATCTCCGCCCTCGCCCTGCCGCACCTGGACGTGGTGCGCACCCCGCGGCTGATCCGGAGCTACGACCCGGAGGTCTACCAGGTGCAGTACGTGATCTCCGGGACCGGGCGGCTCACGCACGCCGACGGCGTCCGCGCGTACGGTCCCGGCCACCTCGTGCTGGCGGACAGCAGCCGGCCCCTCGACGTCACCATCCGGGCCAGCCCGGACACATGGTCCTCCGTCGTCGCCACGGTTCCCCGCACCCTGCTGCCGCTGCCGGAGCGACTCGTGCGCCCACTGATCGGCGTGCCGATTCCCGGTGGCACGGGCCTGGAGGCCGTCCTCGGCCGCTGGATCACCGATCTGCACCGCCGCGCACACGAGTTCACCCCCCGGGACGTGCCCACCCTGGCGTCGGTCACGACCGATCTCCTGACCTCCGTGATCGGCCGCTGCCTGGACGCCGAACGCGCCGTGCCGCCGGAGACCCGCAACAGCACCCTGCGCATGGAGATCCGCACGTTCGTGGAGCGGAACCTCGCCGACACCCGGCTGACCCCGCAGGCCGTCGCGGACGCCCACCACATCTCGCTGCGCCTGCTCCAGCAGCTGTTCGCGCGGGACGGCACCTCGCCCGCCGCCTGGATACGCCACCGACGCCTCGAACGCTGCCGCGCGGACCTGACCGACCCGCGCCTGGCCGACTGCTCGATCCAGACGATCGCCGCCCGCCGGGGGCTCGCCGCGCCCGCCCACTTCAGCCGGCTGTTCCGTGCCGCGTACGGGATGACGCCGAGCGACTACCGGCACGCGTCGGTCAGTACGGGGCCTCCCGGCGGAGCCTGATCACGGCGTATCCCTCCCCTTCCCCCGGCGGGCGCGTCCACGAGCGGGTGGTGAAGGTGTGCAGCCGCCCGGTCGTGAGCGCGTGACGGGGCAGCCGGACGCCGAACTCCTCGGACACGGCCTCCAGCAGCGCCCGCTCCCCGGCGGTGCCGCTTCCGGGGCCGAAGAGCCGGTCGGGGTCCAGGGAGCGGGGTATCTCCCCGGTGCGGTGCGTCTCCCCGTCCGCGTGGGTGAAGGCGTACTGCTCGACGCCGTCCCGGGCCACGGACAGGTGGAGGAACGGCTCCCCGTGTCCGGGGCGCGGGGAGCCGCACCACACGACCACCGCGCGGGTGCCGGTGCTCGCGGCGACGGCCGGGGAGACGAACCGGTCCGTGTCGAACCGCGCGGGGTCGCCGTCGAAGGCGAAGCTCCAGAGGTCCCCGGCCCGGCCGACCGCCACGAGGGCCCGGTCGTCGTAGGACGAGAACTCCCACCTTCCGTGGAACGCGTGCCGACGCGTCTCGGCGGACGTCATGGGGGCCTCCAGGCCCGCTCCCTCCCCGTCCGCGAGGCGCCCCGGGAGATCCGCCGGCGCCACGCCCTCCAGCAGGACGAACCGGTAGGAGGACGGACGGTCGTGGGAGTCCGGGTCCGCGAGCCAGGCCAGGCCCTCCGGGTCGAGGCCGGCGGTCCGGGCCGGGGACGCGCCCCGCTGACCGCCCCGGGGCGTGGACAGCAGCTCGCGGCCCCGCTCCGGAGTCAGCAGGGGGCCGAGCAGGGGATCGGCCAGCCACCCCAGCGGCGCCAGGTGGTCCGGGCCCAGCGGCAGCCAGTCCGGCAGGGCGTCCGCCAGCGTCCGCCACGCGGCGTCGCAGTCGCCCCACCGCGCCAGCTCCCGCGCCCGCCCGACCGCCGCCCCGAACGGCCCGGCCGGCGCGTACCGGTAGGTGCCGGCCCGCATCTCCTCCAGCATCGCGCGGGCCGAGGCCACCACCTCCTCACCGGCGCCCCGCATGTGGAACGTCAGCGTGGAGTCGTTCCGGAGAGGGTGCGCCGCGTGCTCGGCGACCAGTGCGGGCAGCAGGTCCGGTGCGTACCGGAGGTCGGCCGCCACGTCGTCGAGACGTACCGTGCCGGTCTCCCCGAGCAGGCGGCGTATCTGGTCGCCCAGGCAGACCGCCCGCGGCCTGCCGTACTCCTTCGCCTCGTCCAGCAGCGGCAGCGCCCCTTCCCAGTCGCCGCGCAGCGCCGCCTGCCGGGCCCGCTCCATCCGGGCGTCCTGCTCCCGTGTGGTGTCGTTGACGAACTCCGGCTCCCCGTCGGCCGGATGTGCCCGCAGGCTGTGGAACTCCCGGTGCATCTCCCGCATGAACGCGGCGAAGTCCGCGTAGCGTTCGGGCGGCGCGGCCCGCCAGCTCGCCCAGCTGTACACGGCCCATTCGCCGTTCTCGTCCACGTCCTCCGGGTCCAGGACGACGTACATGGCGTCGGCCTCGACGTCGATCCGGAGCCCGCGCCGCCAGACGCCCGCCTCCCGCCACTCCTCGGGATCGGAGTCCTCGTCCAGGTACTCCTCGAAGATGTCCGCGAGCCCGGACTCGTCGTCGTGCCAGTGGACCTCGGCGCTTCCCGCCAGCAGCCAGACGAAACCGCCCGCGTGCTGCCATCCGTCGCTGACCTGCAGGAACTCCCGGTACGACGGAGGCAGTCGGCGGCCGAGGCGCTTCTCCACGGCCGCGATCCGCTCCTCGGACGCGGGTGGGAACCCGAGCCACCGCGCCCGCCGCGCGGCTTCGTCGTCCGCGCTCCGCGTCTCGTCGTCGGTCAGGGAGTCCGCCCACTCCGCACTCCACCTGAGCAGGAACGGCTGCCAGTCGAACGGTGTCGTCTCCGTCATGGGCCCGATGCTGCCACCCGCCACTGACAGCGCCCGGTCTTGGAAGCGCTACCGTCCCCGGAACTCCGGCTTCCGGCGCTCGACGAAGCTCGCCACCCCCTCCTGGGCGTCCCGCGTCGTCATGTTGATCTCCTGGGCGGCCGCCTCGGCGGCGAAGGCGGTCGCGCGGTCGGCGTCCAGGGAGGCGTTGACGAGCTGTTTGGCGAGGACGATCGCCCGGGTCGGGCCCTCGGCCAGCCGCCGCGCCCACTCCGTCGCCGTCGCCGCCAGCTCCGCGTCCGGCACGACACGGTTGACCAGCCCGAGCCGTTCCGCCTCCGCCGCCGGGAGCGCGTCGCCGAAGAACATCAGCTCCTTCGCGCGCTGCGGGCCGATCAGCCGGGGCAGCAGATACGCCCCGCCGCCGTCCGGGACCAGACCGCGGCGCACGAACACCTCGATGAACCGGGCCGATTCGGCGGCCAGCACCAGATCGCAGGCGAACGCGAGATGGGCGCCGATCCCGGCCGCCGTGCCGTTGACCGCCGCGATCACCGGCTTCTCGCAGTCCAGGACCGCGCCGATCAGCCGCTGCGCGCCGAGCCGGATCGTCCGGGCCACGTCGCCCGGCACCCGCTCGCCGGAGGCCGGGGACGAGCCGCGCAGATCGGCGCCCGCGCAGAAGCCGCGCCCGGTGGCGGTGAGGACGACGGCCCGTACGGCCGGGTCGGCCGAGGCGTCCGCGAGCAGGGCGATCACACGTTCCCGCTGCTCCCAGGTGACGGCGTTCATCGCCTCGGGCCGGTTGAGGGTGATCCGCAGGACGCCGTTGTCAGTGGTGTGCAGTACCAAGGGAGCGAGCGGATCGGCGGGGCCCGTGGCCCGGGTGGATCCGGTGGACTCGGTGGTGTCTTCGGGGGAGGACGGCATGGGCGGGCTCCTGGGTGGAGGTCGGTGGTTCGCGCGGCGGGGCGGCGGTGGTCGGTCAGCGGCAGACGGCGAGCGCGTCGAGCGCCACCGCGCCCTGCCCCCGCCCCAGCACCATCAGCGGGTTGATGTCCAGCTCGGTGAGGTCGTCGCCCAGTTCCAGCGCCATCCGCTGCACCCGCAGCACGACCTCGACGAGCGCGTCCACGTCCACCGGCGGCCCGCCCCGGACGCCCTCCAGCAGGGCCCGGCCGCGCAGTTCGGCCAGCATCGAGCGGGCCTGGTCCTCACCGAAGGGCGGCACCCGCACCGCCGTGTCGTGCAGCACCTCGACCAGGACGCCGCCGAGCCCGACCGTCACCGTCGGGCCGAACAGCGCGTCCTGGGTGACGCCGACCATCATCTCGACGCCCCGCTCCACCATCTGGCAGACCAGGATCCCGTCGAGCTCGATGCCCTCGTACCGGGCGATGTCGGTCAGCTCGCGGTAGGCGTCGCGCACCTGGCTCGCGGAGGTGAGCCCGACCTTGACCAGACCCAGTTCGGTCTTGTGGGCGAGCTGCGCGCCCGACGCCTTCATGACCACCGGGTAGCCGACCAGCCCCGCGGCCCGGACGGACGCCGCGGCGCTGGTCACCAACTGCTCGCGCGGTACGCGGATGCCGTACGCCCGCAGCAGCTGCTTCGCCGCGTGCTCGCTCAGCCGGCGGCCCGGCCGCATCAGGGCCTGCGCCTTGCGGAAGGACGGCGAGGGGGTGCGGGGCGCCTCGTCGAAGGGGGAGCGGTACGACGCGGTGAACCGGTGGTGGTCCAGGTACGCCTTCACGGCGGTGACGCAGTTGCCGAAGGTGCGGAAGGTGGCGACGCGGGACGAGCCCAGCAGCGTCGTGCGGTAGGCGTCCTCCGTACCGACGGGCGAGCCCCACACCACGCACACCAGCTTGTCCGTGGTCTCCGCCGCGTCCACCAGGTCCTGGGCGAGCTTGTCGCTCATCGGCGGGAACGGGCCGGTGATCGGACAGATCAGCACGCCGACCGCGGGGTCGGCGAGGATCGCGTCGATGATCTTCCGGCCGCGCCAGTCGCCGACCGGATGGCCGCCGTTGTCGACCGGGTTCGCCACGTTCAGGTACGCGGGAATCCACTCGTGCAGTTCGCGCTGCTTCGCCTCGGACAGGGTGGGCAGGTCCAGCCCGGCGCCGGTCGCCAGGTCCGCGAAGTGCGCCCCGGTGCCGCCCGAGATCGAGTAGACGACGACGCCCTCGGCCCGGGGCGCGCGGGCGCGGGCGAGGAGGGTCGCGGTGTCCTGGAGTTCGTCGAGCCCGTCCACCCGGATCACGCCGAACTGCCGCATCGCCGCGTCCACCACCTGGTCGGCGCCGGTCAGCTTGCCGGTGTGCGAGGCGGCCGTGCGGGCCCCGGTCTCCGTGCGCCCCACCTTGACCGCCACCACGGGCACCCCGGCCCGCGCCGCCCGGTCCGCTGCCAGCAGGAAGGACCGCCCGTCCTTCAGCCCCTCCACGTAGCAGGCGATGGCCCCGACCTCCGGGTGCTGCGAGAAGTACGCGATGAAGTCGGCGGTCTCCAGATCGGCCTCGTTGCCCGTGGGCGCCCAGTGCGAGAGCCGTACGCCCAGCTCCTGGAGGGTGAACAGGGGGCGGCCCTGGTGACCGGACTGGGTGATCAGCGCGATGGCCGGGCCCTCCAGGTCGTCCCGGAACCGCTCGAAGGCGTTGAGGTTGGTGTTCGGTCCGAGCAGCCGCAGCCCGGACCGCTCCACCGCCTCGGCCAGCCGGGCCTGCGCGGCGGCACCCTCCTCGCCGGTCTCGGCGAACCCGGAGGCGAAGGCGACGGCGAACCGTACCTTGGCCTGCGCCAGTTCCTCGATCACCGGGAGCGGGTCGGCGACCAGGAGCACGGCCAGATCGACCTGCTCCGGCAGCTCCCCGACCGACGGCGAGCAGGCCAGCCCGAACACCGACTTTCGCGTCGGATGCACCGGATACAGCCGCGCCCCGACCCGCTCGGCCCAGCCGATCAGCTGCCGGGTGATGCCGGTGTTGGGGCGGCCCTCGGCGTCGGAGGCGCCGATGACGGCCACGGACTCGGGCCGGAAGAAGCGGTCCAGGTCCGGCACGGGAGCGTACAGCGGCCGGCCGCTGACGTCCGGTACGCGTTCCTCGGTGGCCTCGACCGTCACGCTGTGGACGGCCGCGTGCGGCTCCTCGCCGCAGGCCACCACCCTGGCGCGGAAGTCGGTGGTGAAGGTGCCGTGAGTCGATCCAAGCATCGTTCGCCCACTCCTGCCTGAGGTCCGTCGGGGTTCCTGTACGGCCAACAAAAGCTGACACTCTGTCAGGTTACTGAACTGACGGCTCGTCAGGAATGGTCGTGCAGGCAAAGACCGGCGGGAATCCGGGCCGTGGCGGAGCGCGGGGCGGAGCCGTACGGGCTCCAGGGGGCGCGCGGGGTGCCGTACAACCTCCTGATGATCTTGGGTGTCCAACGGTCGGCCGGGCCCGCCCGCCGGCCGTCGTCCGAGGTCCAGGGGGTCTGCCGGCCCCCGGGCCCACTTCGTTGGGGGAAACATGAGATCCACCTCCGTCCGGCGCACCGCGCGCCTCGGAGCCCGCGCCACCGCTGGCGTCGCCGGTCTGCTGACCGCCGGTCTGGCGGTCCCCGCCGCGGCGCAGGACCTGCCGCAGACCGACCGGCTCTGGATCCAGGCGCCCTCCGGGCAGAGCCTTCCGCTCGGGGCCGACCTGCCGGACCGCCCGCTCGACATCGGGCTCCACCACGACAACGACAACTTCGCGGTCACCGACGGACTGCTCTCGGTCGACGCCTCCGGCCTGGCCGGGGTGGCGCAGGTGCAGTGGCCCTCGAACTGCGCCCCGAGCGGGGCCACGGCCGTGTGCGCCGTCGACGAGGTCCCGGTCGGCGGTGACGACTACAGCCCCCAGGTGCGGCTCGGGCTCAAGGCCGCCGCCGGTGCCGGCGTCGGCGCCCATGGCCGGATCAGCTACGAGGCCGTCGCCACCGGTGGTCCGGACGGCACTTTGGAGGCCCCGCACGGTTCCTTCGAAACCGAGGTCACCGTCGGCGCGGGCCCGGACCTGGCGGTCAGCGGGCTCAACCCGGTGAAGGGCGCCCGGCCGGGCGACGTGCTGACGGTGCCGTTCACGGTGACGAACCGGGGCGGCGAGCGCTCCGAGGGCCTGCGCGCGGTCGTCACCACCACGTACGGGGTCACGTTCCCCGAGGAGTACGCCGAGTGCGTGTACGGGACGACGACGGGCGGTGACGACGTCCCGATGCACACGGCCACGTGCGACTTCGACCAGGTCGTCGAGGCGGGCGGCACGTTCACGCTGCCCCGGCCGCTGCGGGTGGCCCTCGCCGGCCACGCCTACCGCGAGCGGGTGGAGGTCGTGGTCCGGCCCGGCAACGGCGCCACCGACCTCGCGGAGGAGGACAACTACGACGCCGCCGGTATCCAGGCGGAGAACACGGCGGACTTCGAGGCGCGCGGGGCCCGGGTCGAGGGCGCGGCCGGGGAGACGGTCGCCGCCGCGCTCGCCTTCCGCAACAATGGGCCCGCCTGGATCGGCAACCTCGGCTCCGGCGACTCCGTCGCCGCCGTCGACCTCACTGTTCCCGAGGGCGTCACCGTCACCTCCGCCCCGGCCGGCTGCGAGCCGCGCACCTTGAGCGGCGGCTACCACCCGAACCCGGTCGGCGCCCCGCGCTACAGCTGCGAGATGCCGATCTGGACCCTGCCGGACACCGAGCGCGCCTTCCCGTTCGAGCTGCGCATCGACCGGGTGGTCCCGGACGCGGCCGGGCGCGTGGTGCTCACCACCGGCGGCGCCAACCCGGTGACCTTCCCGTTCGATCCGCAGCCCGCCAACAACACGGCGTGGCTGGTGGTCAACCCCACGTCCGCGTCCTGACCGGACCCGACGAGGGAGCGGGGCGCGGCCGGATCCCCGGTCGCGCCCCGCGCCTCCCGGCCAGGGGGAGTGCGGACAGGCCGTCAGCGGGAGGTGTGGTGGCGGCGGGCGATGCGCTTGGCTATCTTCCGCGCGTCCAGGGCCAGTTCGCGGAGCATGCCGCTGATCGGGTTGGTGAATCCGGTGAAGTGGAGGCCGGGGGCCTGCTTGGGGGAGCGGGCGCCGTGGACCGTCGGGCGGCCCCGGGCGTCCAGCACCCCGAGGTGGCCGACCAGCCCCTCCAGCCCCCGCCGGTAGCCGGTCGCCGCGATCACCGCGTCCGGGGTGATCCGCTCGCCGTCGGCCAGCACCACCGCGTCCCCGTCGAACGACTCGACGGCCGCCACCGGCACCACGAGGCCGCGCTTCACGGCGTCGATCAGCCCCACGTCCTGCACCGGGATGGCCCCGTCCCTGACCCGCGAGTACAGCCCCGTGTCCGGGCGCGGCAGCCCGTACGCGGCGAGGTCCGGCACGGAGATCCGACCCATCAGCCGCGCGGCCCGGTCCACCAGCCGCACCGGCAGCCTGCGCACCAGTACGGCGGTCGACTGCGCGGGCCAGCCGGCCGTGGAGCGGCGCACGATGTGCGGCACGGTGCGCACCGCGATCCGGACCCGCTCCGCCCCGCCCTCGACGAGGTCGACCGCGATCTCCGCCCCCGTGTTGCCGATGCCGACGACCAGGACGTCCTTGCCCGCGTACGGGGCCGGGTCGCGGTACTCCGAGGCGTGGATCAGGTCGCCGTCGAAGGTGTCGAGGCCGGGCCATTCCGGAACGCGCGGCGTGTGGTTGAAGCCGGTGGCGACGACGACGGCCCGGCCGGTCAGCACCCGGCCGCCGGTCGCGGTGAGCTGCCAGTCGCGGCCGTCCGGGGCGCGGTCGATCCGGGACACCTCGACTCCCGTCACGACTTCCAGCTCGTGGTGGTCGGCGTATTTGTCCAGGTAGCGCACCATGTCGTCCCGGGACACCCAACGCCCGAACCGGCGCGGCATCGCGAGCCCCGGCAGCGCGGACCGGCGCCGGGTGGTGTGGAGGTGGAGCCGGTCGTAGTGGCCCCGCCAGGAGGAACCCACCCGGCCGGCCTTCTCCAGCACGACCGCCCGTACGCCCAGTTCGCGAAGGGACGCCGCGACGGCGAGACCACCCGGCCCGCCGCCGACGACGTAGACGGGGCGGTCCTCGGTGAGGTCGGTCCGTGCGGAGCGGGAGCTTCCGGCGGTACCTGCGCTGTCGGACATGGTTCGGAGCGTAATCGCGCACCTGGTTGATGGGTCTCGGTCAAGACCGGAATCGATTGCGAATTGATCACGGGGGTGCGGGCGATGCGCGGGTGCGCCCGCGCATCGCCCCTGAACCGCCCGTGAGTTGTCCGTGCGCTTCCGCATGCCTCTTGCGGGAGTCGCCCGCCATCAGGTGAACTGACGTACCGTCAGATTTTTTGAGTGGGAGGCACCGTGCAGACGATCTGGCTCGGCGGAGCCGAGTGGCTCGCCGTACTGCGGATAGGGCTCGGCCTGTGGTGGCTGGAGAGCTGGCGGCACAAGGACAAGAAGGGCTGGTTCGAGCGCGGTACGGGCATCGCCTGGGCCGCCGACGTGGCGGAGAAGCACCGCTGGGCCGCCGTGCGCACCGGCTTCCGCCGGATCGTCGCCCCGCGTCCCCGGCTGATGGCCCACATCGTCGTCTACGCCGAACTGGCCCTGGGGCTCGGTCTGGTGGTCGGCCTGCTCACCCCGGTGGCACTGGTCGGGGGTCTCCTGCTCAACCTTCTCTACCTCGTGCTGATGATCCACGACTGGGCCGAGCAGGGGCAGAACGCGATGATGGCGCTGATCTCGCTGGTCGCGCTCTTCGCGATGGCCTGGCAGACCTGGTCCCTCGACGCGCAGATCGGACTCTTCCCGTGACCTCGGCCGCCGTACGCTTCGACCTGCCCGAGCCCGACGCCTTCACCCGCCCGTACTGGGACGCCGCCGCCGAGGGGCGCCTGCTACTGCGCCGCTGCCGCGCCTGCGGGCGCGCCCATCACTACCCGCGCGAGTTCTGCCCGCACTGCTGGAGCGAGGACGTCGACTGGGAGACGGCGAGCGGCGACGCCACGCTCTACACCTGGTCCGTCGTCCACCGCAACGACCTGCCGCCGTTCGGCACCCGCGTCCCGTACGTCGCCGCCGTGGTCGAGCTGGCCGAGGGGCCGCGGATGATGACGGAGGTGGTGGAGTGCGCGGAGTCCGCGCTCGCCGTCGGCATGGCGCTGCGGGTCGCCTTCCGGCGCGAGGGGGGCGAGGAAGGTGCGGAGGGCGCGGAGGCCGTCGCGGTCTTCCGGCCGGGGGACTGACGGAGCCGCCGGGGACTGGCGGGGCCGGCTCGGGCACTGACGGGGCCGGGCGGGGGCCCGAGGAGTGCCGGTCAGGATTCGAGGGCGCGCAGCTTGCGGCGCTCGATGAAGTTCGGGTGGCGCAGGTACACCCCGCCCATGCCGCTGGAGCCCGTCAGGCGCAGCACCGGGGCGCCGGGGGTCCGCTCGTGCGTGGTCCGGTCCTTCAGCGCGCCGAGGCCCTGGTCCACCCGGTCGACGTCGACGCCCCAGCCCTCCGGGACCACGATCCGTACGCCGCCCATCTCGCCGCGCACCTCCACCTCGACCTCGCGCAGCCGGCACTCGGCGCGGGTGAAGTCGATCCGCACGCCGCCCATGCCGCCCTGCGCGACGATCACCGCCGGCACCTTCCAGGCACCCGCGCGCTTCGCGCCGTACATCCCGCCCTTGAGGACCAGCGGTTCGCCCGCGGCCACCTCGATCGGGACCAGGTCCTCGGTGAGGGGAGCCAGGTCGGCGTAGGTCTTGGCCGCGAGCGCCTGCCCGAGCCGGGTGTCCAGCTCGTCCAGGTCGATCCGGCCCTCGGCGGCCGCCTCCCGCAACTGCTCGACCACCGCCTCCCGGTCGGCGTCCGAGGCGCGCATGCGGGCGGCGGAGGCGGGACGGGGCGGCTCGGCAGTCATGGCAGTGATCATACGGGCGTACGAGCACCGAATCCCAGTGCCGGAAGGGCGTCCGGGACGGCTTCCGGAAGAGTCCTGGATCGGGCCCCGGGCCCCGGTGCTCGCGCTGCCCTCCCCGTCACAGCCCCGGGGCGCCCCACACCGGGAACCATCGGGCCAGGTCCTGTTCCATCCGGAGGTCGTCCCCGAGCACCGCCCGCACCTCCAGCTCCAGCTGGTTGTCCCGCTTCTCGGCGCCGCCGGGCACCGGGGCGAACGGGTAGAAGGTGCCGCGCTTGTAGAGGTAGACCAGGGCCAGCGGGCGGCCCCGCCCGTCGCGGAAGCCGATCAGCGAGCAGAGGAGCTGCGGCCCGAAGCCGCCGTCCTGGAGCAGGGTATTGACCGCGTGCAGGTCGTTGACCAGGGTCGCGGTGTCGTCGGCGGGGTGGCGGGAGAGCAGCCAGGTGTACCCGTAACCGTCCTGGTGGAACTCCACGGGGATGCCGCCGCGCCCGGTGTCGGCGTCGAGCAGTTCGCGTACGTCCTCCTGGAGCCGGGCGAAGGCGCCGCCCTCGACCCCCGCGAAGCAGACCGAGCCGAGGCCGGTCGGCGCGAAGCCCGCGCCCGCCTCCAGGGTGAGGGCGGCGGAGGGGACGGCGAAGAGCGCGTCGAGATCGGGGCGGACCGGCTTGCTCCGGCCCAGGATCGCGTCGAGCAGACCCATGGACGGTCACCTCCGGGCGGTGGGGCGGGGGCTCACGGGCGGCCGAGCTCGGCGGAGATACGGGCCAGTTGGTCGAGCCGCTTCTCCAGCGTCGGGTGCGAGGAGAGCAGCCGGCTCAGGCTCTCCCTGGACGAGAACGCGGGCACGAAGTAGAAGGCGTTGTACGGCTCCGCCTTCCGCAGGTCCTCGGTCGGGATGCGGGCCATCTGGCCGCTCACCTTGGTGAGCGCCGAGGCCAGCGCGGAGGGGCGGCCGGTGAGCAGGGCGGCGGCGCGGTCGGCGGAGAGCTCGCGGTACCGGGAGAGCAGCCGGGTCAGCAGGAAGCTCAGGCAGTACACCCCCGCGCTGATCAGCGGGATCAGCATGATCGCGACGCCCACCGGGTCGTTGCTCCGGGAGCCCCGGGAGAGCCCGCCCCACAGCGCGACCCGGGTGATGATCCCGGCGAGCACGCCGAGGAAGGAGGCGATCGTCATGACGGCGACGTCCCGGTGCGCCACGTGCGACATCTCGTGCGCGAGCACCCCCTCCAGCTCCCCCGGCTCCAGTCTGCGCAGCAGTCCGGTGGTGGCACAGACGAGCGCCGTCTTCTCGCTGCGGCCGGTCGCGAAGGCGTTCGGCACGTCGCTCTGCGCGATGGCCACGCGCGGTTTCGGCATATCCGCAAGAGCGCAGATCCGGTCGATCGCACCGTGCAGTTCGGGTGCCTGCTCCGGGGTGACCTCGCGGGCGCCCATGCTGAACGCCGCGATCCGGTCGCTGAACCAGAACTGCGCGACGAACATGCCGCCGACGAGGATCAGGATGATCGGCCAGGCGCCGCGCAACACGGCGAGCAGCACCCCGACCAGCACCACGTACAGCAGGCCGATCAGGAACATGGTGCCGACCATGCGGGTCGTCAACCCGTTGTCCGGGGCGTAGCGGGAACGGGGACGGGCGCGGGATCGGGTACGGGTTCGGCTCATCGTCGCCTCCGCATTCCATCTTGCTCCTCGCTCCTCGTGGACGGAAAACGAGGAGCCCCGCTTCCCGCGGGCGGGCCGAGCGCCTCTGAACGGGGTGTTCCGGTACGGCGGCGGGGAAAACGCGGCCGGGCGTGCCCGGGCGGTGCCGGCGGCGGACAATGGAGAACACCGAGGACAAATGGCCGAACATCACCTGGACCCATTAGGTGCCTGAGGCATCTAGTGGGCGGAGATCGGTAGGACACCCCCCTCTCTTCTGCGAGGTCCGCCATGGCAGACGCCGAGACCATCTCCTTTCCCCAGAACCGCACCTGCCCCTACGACCCGCCCGCCGGATACCGGGGCACCGCACCGGAACGGCGCCCCGTGGCCCCGGCCCGCCTCTACGACGGCCGTACGGTGTGGCTGGTCACCGGGCACGCCGAGGCGCGCGCCCTCCTGACCGACCAGCGGCTCTCGTCGAACCGGGAGAACCCGGAGTTCCCGCTCTTCGCCCGGCGACTGGCCGAGACCTCGGTGCGCCGTGTCGAACTGCTCGGCGTCGACGACCCGGAACACAACGTCCAGCGCCGGATGCTGATCCCGAGCTTCACGGTCCGGCGGACCGCCGCGCTCCGGCCGCGCATCCAGGAGATCGTGGACGGCCTGCTCGACGCGATGGTGCGGCAGGGCCCGCCGACCGACCTCATCGAGGCGTTCGCCCTGCCCGTGCCCTCCATGGTCATCTGCGCGCTGCTCGGGGTGCCCTACGAGGACCACGAGTTCTTCGAGGCGCAGTCCCGCAGGCTGCTGCGCGGCCCGGAGGCGTCGGACGTCGAGGAGGCGCGGGAGGCGCTCGACGCGTACTTCCGCGAACTGATCGCCCGGAAGCGGGCCACCCCCGGCGACGGGCTGCTCGACGAGCTCATCGCCGACCGGTTGGAGACCGGGGAGATCGACGGCGAGCAGTTGGTGCGGCTGGCGGAGATCCTGCTCGTCGCCGGACACGAGACGACCGCGAACATGATCTCGCTCGGCACCTTCACCCTGCTCCGCCACCCCGACCAGCTCGCCCGGCTGCGCGGCTCGAAGGGGCTGGTGCCCTCGGCGGTCGAGGAGCTGCTCCGCTTCCTGTCGATCGCGGACGGGATCTCCCGGGTGGCCGTGGAGGACATCGAGGTGGCGGGGGTGACGATCCGGGCGGGGGACGGCGTCGTGCTGTCCGTCGCGACGAGCAACCGGGACGAGGCCGCCTACCCCTCGCCCGACGAGCTGGACCTCGGCCGGAACGCGCGCAACCACGTCGCGTTCGGCTTCGGCATCCACCAGTGCCTGGGCCAGAACCTCGCCCGCGCCGAGATGGAGATCGCGCTGCCCGCGCTCTTCGACCGGCTCCCCGGGCTGCGGCTCGCGGTGCCCGCCGAGGAGATCCCCTTCAAGCCCGGCGACACCATCCAGGGGCTGCTCGAACTGCCCGTGGCCTGGTGAACCGGTGACCGCCCGCCCGGCCGACCGGCCGGGTCGGGGGCGGCGCGTACGGCGACGGCACAGCAACGGCACAGTGATCGGAACGTGGTGATCGACATGCGACCGGAAGGATCTGCCGGAATGCGGATCAGTATCGACCAGGGCCGGTGCATCGGCGCGGGCCAGTGCGCGCTGACCGCGCCGAAGGTCTTCACCCAGGACGACGACGGGTTCAGCGAGCTGCTGCCCGACTACGAGGAGGCGCTGGACGGACCCACGGTGCGGGAAGCCGCCCGGGTCTGCCCGGTACAGGCGATCAGCGTCGACTGACCGGCCTCGGGCGACGGCACTTCGAAGGACGGGACCTACGGCCAGAGGAGGTCCCGCTCCCACCCCGCGTCCCGCCGCCGGTACCGCAGCCGAACGTGCCGGCGGCGGGCGTCGCCCTGGAAGAACTCGGCCTCCCGGGCCTCCACCACGTACCGCGTCCAGCTCGCGACCTCCGTGTCCGGCGCGGTGCGGGCCCGCTCCCAGGCGGCGTCGGACGCCCGCTCCAGTTCCTCCGACGAGCCCAGCACCTCGCTCTGCGCCCCGGTGAGCGCCGCCGCGAGCGCCCCCGTGGACCGGGCGCGCAGATCGGCCCGGCTCTCGGCGGTCGGGCAGACGGCGACCGGGCCCCGCAGCCGCACCTGGCGGCCCTGCGCCGGCCAGTAGAAGCCGAGCGCCGCGTACGGGCGGGCGGCGAGCTGGCGGCCCTTCGCGCTGGTGCGGTGGGTGGCGAAGTGCCAGCCGCGCCCGTCCGCGTCGTGGAGCATCACCGTCCGTACGTCGGGGTGGCCGTCCGCGTCCGTGGTGGCCAGCGACATCGTGTGCGGCTCGGGCTGTCCGGCGGCCACCGCCTCGGCGAACCAGCGGTGGAAGAGCGCCAGCGGGTCCGGGGGAGCGGCGGCCGGGTCGAAGGAGGGCAGCTCCACGTCCCAGACGCGCTGGGCGTGCAGCAGGCCGAGGAAGCTCCGGTGCGCCTCGTGCGCGTCGTACGGCTCCGGGGAGCCGGGTGCGCCGGGTGCTTCGTGGGCGTCCTGCGGGCCGTGTGCGTCGGTCGTCATGGACCCATTGCACCGCACGCCCGGCTCGTTTCCCCGTCACCCCCGCCCCAGCACCACCGTCCCCGAGGAGCAGAACCAGCCACCCGTGCCCGAGGCCACCGCCAGCTCCGGAAGCGCGCCGTCCGCCCGGCGGACCTGGCGTTCGCCCGCCTCGCCGCGCAGTTGGCGCACCGCCTCCACCAGCAGGAACAGCCCGCGCATCCCGGGGTGGCAGGCGGACAGGCCGCCGCCGTCCGTGTTGACCGGCAGTTCGCCCCGCAGCCCGGTCCGGCCCTTCTCCACGAACGGGCCGCCCTCGCCCTTCGCGCAGAACCCCAGGTCCTCCAGGGTCACCAGGGTCATGTACGTGAACGCGTCGTAGATCTCGGCGAGATCGATCTCCTCGGGCCGCACCCCGGCCCGTTCGAAGGCCAGCCGCCCGGAGACCGCCGCCGGGGAGACCGTGAAGTCCTCCCACTCGGACATCGTGGAGTGCGAGACGTGCTCGCCCGTGCCCAGGATCCACACCGGGTCCGTGGCGGTGTCCGGTACGTACTCCTCGGCGGCCAGCAGCACCGCGCAGCCGCCGTCGCTGCGGATGCAGCAGTGCAGCTTGGTGAACGGGTCCGCGATCATCGGCCCGGACAGCACGTCGTCGACCGTGATCGGCTCCCGGAACATCGCGTCCGGATTGGCCGCCGCGTTGGCCCGCGCCCGCACCGCCACCTCGGCGAGCTGCTCCAGCGTGGTGCCGTACTCGTGCATGTGGCGGCGGGCTGCCATCGCGTACTTGGCGATCAGCGAATGCCCGTACGGCACCTCGAACTGGAGCGGGCCGCGCGCCCCGAAGGAGAGGTTGGAGGTCCGCCGCCCCGCCCGGATGTCCGCCCGCGCCGTCGACCCGTACACCAGCAGGACGGCGTTGGCGCGCCCCGCGGCGATGGCGTCCGCCGCGTGGGCCGCCATCACCTCCCAGGTCGAGCCGCCGACCGAGGTGGAGTCCACCCAGGTCGGCTTCAGGCCCAGGTACTCGGCGACCTCGACCGGGGCGAGCGTGCCGAGCCCGGCGGAGCCGAACCCGTCGACGACGGACCGGTCCAGCCCCGAGTCGGCCAGCGCCCGGCGGGCGGCCTGGGCGTGCAGGGCGTACGGCGTGGCCGTGTCGACCCGCCCGCAGTCGGCGAGGGATATCCCGACGACGGCGACCTTGCGCTGGGAGGAATCCATGGATCTGACGGTACATCAGATCCGGGGTGCGGGGCAGACCCCCGCCCCCGGCCCCTTCCGTGCGCGACCCTGTGCATCTCGCTGATCCCCACCTAATATGACGCTCCGTCAGATGAGGGGTTACGGACCCCTCGGCGGAAGGAGCCCGAGATGGATGCCGCCTTCACCGCGGAACAGGACGGGATACGCCGCGCCCTCGCCGGACTCCCGGCCGCGCGCCCCGCACCCGGCACCGGCACCGGCACCGGCGCCGGAGACGATGACGACGACACCGCCCCACCGCCCGTCGACGGCTACGACCCCGGCGTGTGGCGGCGGCTCGCCCGCGACCCCGGTCTGCCCGGACTGGCCCTGCCGACGGAGTACGGCGGCACCGGCCACGGACCCACCGGGCTCGCCGTCGCCTGCGAGGAGACCGGCCGCGTCCTGCTGCCCTCGCCCCTGATCGCGACCGCCGTGCTGGCCGCGCCGCTCGTCGCCGCGCTCGGCACCGACGCCCAGCGCACCGCGCTGCTGCCGCGCATCGCGTCCGGCGAGCTGACCGCGACCCTCGCCGTCCCCGGCGGATCGCTCGCCACCGCCCTCGGCCTCACCGGCGACCCGGCGGGCGCCACCTGGTCGGGCGGCGGCCGGGCGGGCGGCATCCAGGCCAGGCCCGCCGCCGACGACGGCCCGGACCGCTGGCGGCTGTACGGGGAGGCCGACCGGGTCCTCGACGGGCACACCGCCGACGTGCTGCTGGTCGCGGCCCACACCGGCGGCTTCCCGCGCAGCCGTACGCTCCTCTTCCTCGTCCGGCCGGACGGGGCGACCGGACTCGTCCGCGCCGCCCGCACCCCGCTGGACCGGACCCGCCCGCAGGCCCGGCTCGAACTCCGGGACACCGGGGCCGAACTCCTCGGCGCCGACCCCGCCACCGACGTGACCGGCGCCCTCGCCGAGGCCGGGCGGACCGCCGCCGCGCTGCTCGCCGCGGAGGCGGTGGGCTCGGCGGCGGGCGCGCTGGAACGGACGCTCGGCCGGCTCCGTGCACCGGGCGCCCACCGCGCGACGGCGGACGGGCGCGGGGCCGCCGAACACCGCCTCGCCGACCTCTACGTACGGGTGCAGGAGGCCCGCTCCGCGGCGTACTGCGCGGCCTGGAACCCGGCCGCGGCCGGCGGGCTCGCCCTCGCCCAGGCCCTGGAGGCGCTGCGGACCACCGCCGCCGAGGCCGTGCAGCTGCCCGGCGGGGGCGGCCCCGGCCGGGAGCGCGAGGCGCGGCTGTACTTCGGGCGGGCGGCCGCCGCCGAACTGCTCTTCGGCCCCGTGCACCGGCTCCGCGACCACGCGGCACGGCGCGCCGGGCTGCTCGCCGAAGGGGTGCCGGGAGCGGCGACGGGGCCGGGGCCGGCCGAGCGGGTGGGGGCGGTCTGATGGCACCCGGCGTCCGGCTCGTCCAGAAGGTCTCCGCCACCCGTACGTTCGCGAGGATCGCCCCGCACGTGGTGCCCGCCATGGACCGCGCGGTGCACCGGCTCACCCGGGGCCGGGTGCTGCTCAGCTCCCGGATGCTGCCGGGGCTGGTGCTCACGGTGCCGGGGGCGCGCAGCGGAGTGCCGAGGACCACCCCGCTGGCCTGCATGCCGGAGGGCGGCGAGCGGAGCTGGATCCTGGTCGGCAGCAACTTCGGCCGCACCGGGCATCCGGCCTGGACCGCGAACCTGCTGGCCGGTCCGGACCGCGCGGTGGTCAACTGGCGGGGCCGGGACATCCCGGTGCACGCCACGCTGCTGAAGGGCGCCGAGCGCGAAGAGGCGTGGGCGGCCGCGCTGAGGTTCTGGCCGCCGTACGCGGCGTACCAGGCGAGGATCGACCGGGAGATCCGGCTCTTCCGGCTGCGTCCCCGCGAGGACTCCTGAGCCGCGGCTGCGGGGGCTCCTGAAATCCCGGAGGGCCGGGAGGCGGGGCGGCCCCGGGTGCACCGACGGCGGACCACATGCGTGGCCCGCCGCCGGTGTGACAGGACCTGGAGTGCGCCCGGGGCGGCCGCACGCTCCCCGGTGGGGAGGGGGCCGTCGGCGCCGGGGCTACTTCGGGGGCTTCTTGCCGGTGATGCCCAGATGCACCAACAGCGCGAGGTTCGGCTTCAGTTCGGCCTGCTTCACGCCCCAGGTGGTGAACCCCTTCTGGTGCGAGGCGACGGCGGCCAGCATCGCCACCAGCGAACCGGCCATCGCGGCGGCGCTGACCTCCTGGTCGACCCTGCCCTTGGCCTGGAGCTCCTTGACCGAATCGGTGAGGGAGTTGGTGACCGAATTCAGGATCTTCATACGGATCTTGTAGAACCGCTTGTCGCCCTCGGCGGCACCCAGGTCGACCACGCGGAGGATCGCGTCATGGCGGCGCCAGAAGTCCAGGAACCCGTCGACGAGTTCCTCGGCGGTCTGGCGGCCGGCCTTGCCGACCCAGGACCGCCCGGCGACCAGTTCGGTCAACCCGGCGCCCTCCTTGGCCATTTCCTCCGCGATTTCGAGGACCGCGCCCTCGACGTCGGGGAAGTACTGGTAGAACGTCGCGGGGGAAGTCCCCGCCTTCCGGGCCACGTCGATGACTTTGACGTCCCGGTACGGCGAGGAGCTGAGCATCTCGCTGAGGCAGTCGAGCAGTTTCTGCCGCGTCGCCTGCCCGCGCCGACCAGCCACGCGGCCGTCGACGGTACGCACTTGTCCTGTCATGCCGTCAGCTTACCGAGGGGTGATCGGAGCGCGATTCGGCCGACTGCAAATGGGGTTCGCCGCAGTTGTGGCGGGGGGAGTGGCCGGATTTCGCCGGATGCGCACCACGGAGTGACAAGTCTTATCAACAGCCTGTGGATAACTTCCGTGGATAACTTTCCGTGACGGTGTGGGCGGGGATCCCTTTCGGCGAGGGTATGCCGGGCATTTTCGAAGATATGTCCGATGTGGCCAGGTCGGTGCGCGCGCCACGCGCACTCCCGCTACGTTGACTGTGACGAGCGTCACTGGTGCGCGTCGCGCGTGACGGATCACGGAAGGACCCGGACCCATGGCCGTATTCGCACCATCCGTGCCCTGCTGGGTGGATGCGCGCCTTCCCGACCTGGAGGCGGGCAAGCGCTTCTACGGCGAGCTGTTCGGCTGGACCTTCCGGGCGGGCGAGGGCCCGTACGCGGACGCCTACAGCGGCGGCCGGCTCGTCGGCGCGCTCTCCGCCAAGCGGGACGGGCGGATGCCGACCGGCTGGGAGATCTACTTCGCCACCGACGACATCGCGGCCGACACCGCCCGGATCAGGGCGGCGGGCGGCCAGATGGTCACCGAGCCCGTCCCGGCGGGCCGGGCCGGGGTGCTCGCCCAGGCGGCCGACCCCGGCGGCGCGGTCTTCGGGCTCTGGCAGGCCGGTGACCGCGCGGGCTTCGAGAAGCGGAACGAGCCCGGCTCCTTCTGCTGGACCGAGGTCTACACCCGCCGCAGGGACGAGGTGGACGCCTTCTACGAGTCCGTCTTCGGCTACCGGGGTACGGATATGGACGACCCCGGAACGGCCGAATCGGGTCTCGACTTCCGCATGTGGTCCCCGGCAGGCACCGAACCCGGCCCGGACACCGCGATCGGCGGCCGCAGCGTCATCACCGACGCCTTCCCCGCGGAGATGCCCAGCTACTTCCTCACCTACTTCGCCGTCGAGGACTGCAACCGCACGGCCGGGCACACCGTCCGTCTCGGTGGCCGGATCTCCGCGCCGCCCTTCGACATCCCGCACGGGCGGACGGCGGTGCTCCAGGACGACCAGGGGGCTGTTTTCGCCGTACTTCAGCCCCCTGTGTCCGAGAAGGGGCAGAGTGAGCTGTGACACCCCGATCCGCCCCCGGGTTCGCAACCACGGCCTCAGCCAGGAAGAATCGGGGGAGCGCACCGCCGGGTGGTGCCCAGTGGTGAGACGCCGTACAGGGCGGGTGTTCGCGGGCTTCTTCACTTGAGGCCCGTACGGGGAGGTGGCAGGGCAAGTGGTGGAGCAGCTGACGCAGCACGACCCGAGGCGGATCGGCCCGTTCGAGGTGCTGGGCCGGCTCGGTGCCGGCGGCATGGGCCTGGTCTATCTCGCCCGCTCGGCTTCCGGCCGACGGGTGGCGATCAAGACGGTCCGCACCGAGCTCGCCGAGGACCAGCTGTTCCGGGTCCGGTTCACGCGCGAGGTGGAGGCCGCCCGCGCCGTCAGCGGTTTCTACACGGCCGCGGTCGTGGACGCCGACCCGCGCGCCGCCGTGCCGTGGCTGGCCACCGCCTACGTACCGGCGCCCTCGCTGGAAGAGATAGTGACCGAGTGCGGCCCCATGCCCGCCCAGGCGGTCCGCTGGCTGGCCGCCGGGATCGCCGAGGCCCTCCAGTCGATCCACGGCGCCGGGCTCGTCCACCGCGACATGAAGCCGTCGAACGTGCTCGTCGTCGAGGACGGCCCCCGGGTGATCGACTTCGGGATCGCCTCCGGCGTCTCCAACACCCGGCTGACCATGACCAACGTCGCCGTGGGCACCCCCGCCTACATGTCGCCCGAACAGGCCAGGGACTCGCGCAGCGTCACCGGCGCCAGCGACATCTTCTCGCTCGGCTCCACGCTCGCCTTCGCCGCCACCGGCCACGCCCCGTACCACGGCGGCAACCCCGTCGAGACGGTCTTCATGCTGCTGCGCGAGGGCCCCGACCTGACGGGGCTGCCCGAGGAGCTGCGGCCCCTCATCGAGTCCTGCATGCAGATGGACGCCGGGCTGCGCCCCACCCCCGCCGACCTCCAGGCCCAGCTGGCCCCGCACCTCTTCGCCGCCGGCGGCGACGACAGCGGCACGGCCTCGGCCTGGCTGCCGGGCTCCGCCACGGCGATGATCGAGCAGCGCCGGGGCGGCCGGAAGCCCGCCCCGCCGGCCCCGCCCGCGGCGCCCGCCCCGGTCCCGCCGCCGCCCCAGGCGCCGCCGCGCGTCGACCCGCGCCCCTCCGTCGCCGTCGCGGCGCACCGCCCCGATCCGGGCGGCCCGGTCCGGCTGCCCGGCGCCAAGGTGCCGATCGGCCCCGGCCCGCGCGCCCAGGACGTCCGGGCCGCCGCCCCCGGCGAGGCGGGGCACGCGACCGGCTGGGTCCGCCCGCCCGCCGGGGTGACGGCCGCCGCCCCGGCCGCCGCCCCCGTGCCCGCCCCCGGCCGTCCGGTCGAGCCCCCGCCGGGCCCGGACCGCTGGCGCCCCTGGCGGTTCCGGATGTCCAACGACGTCTGGGGCACCCCGGTCGTCTCCGGCGACCTCCTCTACGTCACGTCCTTCGAGGTGCACGCCCTGGACGTCGGCAACGGGCGGCGCCAGTTCAAGACCCGGGACGTGGCCTGGGTGATGGCCGTCGAGGGCGGCCGCATCCACGCCTCCGACGGGCCCTCGCTCTACGCCCTGGACGCGGCGACCGGCACCGAGCGCTGGCGGCTCCAGACGGACGCCTGGGTCTACGCCCTCAAGGCCGACCGGGGCACCGTCGTCACCGGCACCCGGGGCGGCGGCGTCCAGGCATGGGAGGCCGCCACCGGCGAGAAGCTGTGGGAGGCCACCGGCGTACAGACCGACTTCGAGACGCCCGAGGCCGGGCCGGTCATCCACGACGGCACGGTCTTCCTCTGGCAGGATGCCCGACTGCGCGCCGTCGACGCCCGCACCGGCATCGAGCGCTGGTCCTACCCGATCGGCGACGCCGCCTCCTGCGGCGGGGTGCCGGTCCGGCTGACCCCGGCGCCGGACGGTTTCGTCTACGTCAGCGCGGGGGCCCGGGTCCTCGCCGTGGACACCGTCTCCGGGCATGTGCGCTGGCACTTCGAGTCGCCCGCGGTCTTCCTCTCGCCGCCCGCGTTCGCCCCCGGACCGGCCGTCACCGGCGGTGGCGTCTACCTCGCCGACTACCTGGGCACGGTGTACGCGCTCGACGCCTCGACCGGCAAGGACCGCTGGCGGATCGCCACGGAGGCCCGCCAGTCGGCCGAGCCGGTCCTGGTCGCCGCCGGGAACGTCCACGTCGGCAGCGGCAGCGCCCTCTACACCCTCGACGCGGTCACCGGCACCCCGAAGTGGCGGTTCGCGGCGGGCGGCGAGGTGGTCGGCTCCCCGGTGGTCGCCGACGGCCGGGTCCACTTCGGCTCCGCCGACCACGTCCTCTACACCCTGGACGCGGTGGGCGGCCAGCTCCGCTGGAAACTGGCGACCGGCGGCGAGATCACCGGCTCGCCCGTGGCACAGGGCGGTGTCGTGTACGCGTGCAGCAAGGACCGCTGCGTGTACGCGCTGGACGCGCTGAAGGGCACGGGCACCGGCAACCGGGCCAGGGTGTGACACCACCTCCCGGGGCGTGCTCCTACGCCCCGGGACGGCGCTCGTCCTCCGGGCCCGGGGTCTCCGGCCCGTCGTCCGGTGGGGTGCGGGGCCCGTCCCGCGGGTCCGGCCCCGTGTACGGCTCCGGCTCGGGCTCCGGCAGCGTGCTCGTCTGCACCGAGGGCCCCGGCTCCTGCGTCGGCGGCCAGGTGTCCGGATGTCGCGCGTCCGGCGCCGTGAACGGCTTCCCGGCCACCGCACCCGCAGACCTCCGCCGCCCCGGCATCACCACCGCTCCCACCACCATCAACACCCCGCCCACCAGCGCCCCGGCCACGCCCCACCCCAGCCCCGAGCCGTCCCCCGCGACCGCGAGACTGCCCGCCGCCTGCCCCTGACGCACCATCCACAGCACGGTGAACCCCAGCACCAGGATCCCCGCCGCACCCACCGTCCATCGCGAGCGCACCGCCACCCCCAGTACCGCCAGCAGAGCGGCGCAGAGGAACACGAGCAGCATCGACCCCAGCGGCTCCGGCCGCCCGGCGGTGACATGGGTGAACAGCTCGCCGACCCGGTAGTCCCGCCCGGGGCGACCGTCGTACCAGTCACGGAAGGGGCTCAGCACGGCGGCCGCCGCTCCGGCGAGAGCGATGAGCGGGCCGAGGACTGCGCGGATCATCTCGGCCTCCCGAGGGCACGGACCGGTGCCACGTCTGCACGGACCGGTGTCACGACACTGCACCGCTCTCGGCACGACGCTACGCCCGCCCGCCCCACCCCGCCACCGTGCGCTAGCGTGACGCACGGTCGTTCGACAAGTGCACATCAGGGCAACAGCGCAAGGGGGGCTGCATCGATGATGCGGCATGTCAAGCTGTCCGCGGTACTCATCGCGGTCGTACTCGCACTCACCGGTTTCTCCACGTCCGGCCACGGACGCGGCGGTTCGGGGAAGAGCAAGAGCAAGAGCCATGGTTCGAGCAGCAGTGGTGGCGGCTGCTCCAACTCCAAGAAGAGCAACAACGGCTACCGCAGCGGCTACGACGACGATGACGACTACGGATCGTCGAGCGGGTCCTCGGACAACACCGGCTACGCGACGGAGACCCCGAGCCCCACCACCACCGACGAACCCCTGGTCTCCGTCGTCCGCTGCGCCGGCCCCGGCAAGAGCGGGGGCAGGAGCAAGCGCAAGGGCAAGGGCAAGGCGGTCACCTTCTCCACCGTCAGTCTCACGGCCGGCACCACCGGTTCGCACAGCTACGAGATCGAGGTGGAGTTCCTCGACGCCGGGGGCCGGATCGTCGACACCGGCACCGCGTACCAGGACGCCCAGGGCGGCGACGTCGTCGAGATCGACGTACGGATGGACCACCCGGGCAAGGCCGCCCAGGTGAGGAAGTGCCGGGCCGACGCCGAGATGACGTACTGATCCGTCGGCCCGGTCCGTTCACGGCCCCGGCTCGTTCCGTCCCCGCCCGGTCAGCGGGGGCGGGACGGGCCTTCGCCGTCGCGGCCCCGGTCAGCGGATCCGGAACGGACCGGTGCCCCGGCCCTCACCGCGCTCCCGGCCCCGGTCCCGGCCCCGGAAGAGCTCGGCCTGCCGGTCCGGCGGCAGGTTCCCGAGCGCGATCAGGTGCGGGGCGTGCGCCATGGCCTGCGTCCGGGCCGCCTCCCGCGCGGACCACACCGCCCGCACCGTCCCCTGCACCGCCTCCGTCGGGTACCCGGCGATCACCCCGGCCGCCCGCAGCGCCGCCTCCACCGCGCCGCCCGGCTCCGTCACCTCGCTGACCAGCCCGGTCTCGTACGCCCGCCGGGCCGAGACCCGTTCGGCCGTCCCCATCAGCGCCATCCGGGCCACCTCCCCGAACGGCATCCGCTGCGCCATCGCGATCGACTCGTACGCGCTGACCATGCCGTACGCGGTGTGCGGGTCGAAGAACGTCGCGTCCTGCGAGGCGATCACGAACTCCGCCTCGCCCAGCAGGTAGAACGCCCCGCCGCAGGCCATCCCCTCCACCGCCGCGACCACCGGCTTCCACAGGTCGTTCGCCTTCGGCCCGACCGTCAGCAGCGGATCGTCGATCGTGTACGGGGAGGAGGGCTGTGGCACCTCGGTGTCCCGGTCGATCCCGGTGCAGAAGGCCCGGCCGCCCGCCCCGGTCAGGACCACCGCCCGCACCGTGTCGTCGTGCCGGAAGGCCCGCCAGGTCGCGGCCAGCTCACCCGCCGTGGCCAGGTCGATCGCGTTCAGCCGCTCCGGCCGGTCCAGGGTGACGAGCGCGACCCCGGTCGCCTTGTCCGTCTCGGTGCGCAGCGCCATCGACGCTCACCGCTCCAGCAGCCAGCGCACCAGCGTCCGGCCGGAGGCGTCCGGGCAGAACACCGCCCGCACCGTCGCGCCGATCCGCAGCCGCGTCGGGTCGACCGAGTCCAGCGGGGCGTCCGGCCCGCTCACCACGTTCCCGACCAGCCGGATCGACGGGGCCTCCGCCAGCTCCACCACCACCGCGTTGTACGGGGCCTGGGCCGCGTAGGCGGGCAGCAGCGGCGGATGCGGCAGCACGTACGACCAGATCCGGCCCCGCCCGCTCATCCGCCGCCACTCGCTGTCGAAGGACTGGCAGTGCGGGCAACAGGGCCGGGGCGGGAACCGGAGCTTGCGGCACCCCTCTTCGGCACAGGCCTGCACCCGCAGCTCGCTGCGGGCCGCGTACTCCCAGAACGGCGCGCCGTCCTCGTCCACCACGGGCGTCAGCAGCCCGTCCGTCTCCGTTGCCATGACGACTCCTCAGCTCCTCAGCAGTACGGCGGAGGTGGGCACACCCTCACCGGCGGTGACCAGGCACGTCCCGGCGTCCGGGACCTGGGCGGTGGAGACGCCGCGCAGCTGCTTCACGCCCTCGGTGATCAGGTTGAAGCCGTGCACGTACGCCTCGCTCAGCCCGCCGCCCCCGGTGTTGATGGGCAGCCGCCCGCCGCTCTCCAGCGCCCCGCCTTCGGTGAACGCCGCGCCCTCGCCGCGCCCGCAGAAGCCGTACCCCTCCAGGGAGAGCGGGATGAGCGGGGTGAACGCGTCGTAGATCTGCGCCACGTCCACGTCCCCGGGCCCGAAGTCGGCCTGCTTCCACAGCTGCCGGGCGGCCGTCCAGGCGGGGCCGGAGAGCGGGTCGTCGTTCCAGTAGTTGACCATCCCGTGGTGCTGGGCGGGCAGCCCCTGCGCGACGGAGTGGATGTACACGGGCTTCTGCCGGCAGTCCCGGGCCCGCTCGGCCGAGACGATCACGCAGGCCAGCGCGCCGTCCGTCTCCAGACAGTTGTCGAAGAGGCAGAGCGGCTCACTGATCCAGCGCGAGGTCATATACATGTCGCGGGTCAGCGGCCGTTCGTACATCATCGCGGCCGGGTTCTGGTTGGCGCGGTTGCGGCAGGCGAGGGCGACGTTGAAGAGGTGGTCGCGGGTGGCCCCGTACTCGTGCATGTACCGGCGGGCCAGCATCCCGATCTCGTCAGCCGGCCGCAGCAGCCCGTACGGGCGGGTCCACTGCGCCGGGGTGGGCAGTTGCGCGGTGGTGTTCTTCCAGGGCCGGGGCCCCGAGCCCCGCTTCCTCGACCGCCAGGCGACGCCCACGCTCGCCTGCCCGGTCGCCACCGCGGCGGCCAGATGGGCGATGGTCGCGCAGGAGCCGCCGCCCCCGTACCCCACCTTGCTGAAGAAGGTCACGTCGCCGGCGCCGATGGCCTTGGCGATCTCGACCTCGTCGGTCTCCTCCATCGTGTACGAGGCGAACCCGTCCACCTCGGACGCGGGGATGCCCGCGTCGTCGAGCGCCGCGACGATGGCCCTGCAGGCCAAGGTCTTCTCGGATTCCGGCAGTTGTTTCGCGAAGGCCGTCTGCCCTATTCCGGCTATCGCCGTCGCGTCCTTGAGCGCCGCCACCGCCACCTCCCAGGCCGTCATGACTGCTGACAGCGGCAGAGGCTACAGCTAATCTGACGGATAGTCAGCTACTGCGTCAGGGAGGGCGAGCGATGCGCGGCGACGAGGAGTGGGGCACCATCCCGGAGCTGGTTCGGGCGGCGGCGCGCCGGTACGGGGACCGGGAGGCGGTCGTCGAGGGCCGCGTCCGGGTCTCCTACGCCGAACTGGGCGAGCGGGTGGAGCGGGCCGCCGCCGCGTGCCTGGCCTCGGGCGTCGAGCCGGGGGACCGGGTCGCGATCTGGGCCCCCAACACCCTGGACTGGATCGTCTCCGCGCTCGGCGCCGTCACCGCGGGCGCGGTCCTCGTCCCCCTCAACACCCGCTTCAAGGGCACGGAGGCGGCGTACGTCCTCGACCGCAGCCGGGCGAAGCTCCTCTTCGTCACGGGCACCTTCCTCGGCACCTCGTACGTGGCCTCACTGCGCCGGGCCGAGGCCGAACTCCCGCACCTGGAGAAGGTGGTGGTGCTGGCCGACACCGCCCCCGACGACTACCTCACCTGGAAGGACTTCCTGGCCGCGGGGGAGTCCGTGCCGACCGGGGCGGTCCGGGCCAGGGCCGCGAGCCTCGCACCCTCGGACCTCTCCGACATCATCTACACCTCGGGCACCACGGGCCGCCCCAAGGGCGCGGCCATCACCCACGCCCAGACGCTCCGCTGCTACGCGATCTGGAGCGAACTGGCGGGCCTGCGCGAGGGCGACCGCTATCTGATCGTGAACCCCTTCTTCCACACCTTCGGCTACAAGGCGGGCGTCCTCGCCTGCCTGATGCGGGGCGCCACGATGGTCCCGCAGCCGGTGTTCAACGTGGACACCGCCCTGGCCAACATCGCCGCCGAACGGATCTCGGTGCTGCCCGGCCCGCCCACCCTCCACCAGTCGCTGCTGGACCACCCGGCCCGGGACGCGCACGACCTCTCCGCCCTCCGCCTGGTGGTGACGGGCGCGGCGGTCGTCCCGCTGCGGCTGGTGGAACGGCTCCGCACGGAGCTGCGGGTCTCCACGGTCCTCACCGCGTACGGCCTCTCCGAGGCGAGCGGCATCGTCACCATGTGCCGGCGCGGCGACCCGGCGGAGACCATCGCCGCCACCTCGGGCCGGGCGATCCCGGGCACGGAGGTCCGGGTACTGGCCGAACCGGGCCGACCCGGCGAGATCCTGGTCCGGGGCTTCCACGTGATGGGCGGCTACTTCGAGGACCCGGAGACCACGGCCGCCGCGATCACCCCGGACGGCTGGCTGCGCACCGGCGACGTCGGCGTGCTCGACGAGCACGGCAACCTGAGGATCACCGACCGGATCAAGGACATGTTCATCGTCGGCGGCTTCAACGCGTACCCGGCCGAGATCGAGCAGCTCCTCGGCCTCCACCCGGACGTGGCCGACGTCGCCGTCATCGGCGTCCCGGACCCCCGCCTGGGCGAGGTCGGCAAGGCGTACGCGGTCCGCCGGCCCGGCGCCACGCTCACCGCCGACGACCTGATCGCCTGGTCCCGCCGCGAGATGGCGAACTACAAGGTCCCGCGCGCCGTCGAGTTCGTCCCCGACCTCCCCCGCAACGCCAGCGGCAAGGTCCTGAAGGGCGAACTCCGCGCGCGCCGCGCCTGAACCGGGCGGCCCGTGCGAAGAGGGGTACGGGCCCCCCAGCCCGTACCCCTCTTCCGGTGCGCGGTGCGCCCACGTCCCCCGTGGCGCGCCCGCGCTGTGCGGCGATCGCGACGGCTCCCCCTCCGCGCCGCCGCGGCCGCTCCCCCGTGCCCCTGAAGTGGCTCTAGTTGGCCGGCTCGCTCGTGGCGTGGGTGTCCATCAGCTTCATTTCGCCGCCGGTGGCGTGGGTGTCCGCGAGCTTGATGTCGCCGCCGGTGGCGTGCGTGTCCTGGGTCGTCACGGATCCGGTCTCCGCGCCGGTGGCGTGGGTGTCCTGAGGCTTGACGATCGGGTCGGTCTTCTTCTTCTCGCCCATGAAGGTCATCTCCGTTGTGGCTGGGGTGCTGCGTTGGAGGGCCTCGCCCGGCTGTTCCCCCGTGGACTGCCGGGCGGGGCCCTGTCAGGGCCGTTCACCCTAATGGTTCGGCCGCTCGTCGCCCCGTCTGCCCCCCGACGCGACGGATCGACAGGCCCGAGCTTGCCGCCCGGCGATAAACGAACGATGAACGACCGGGCGGAGCCGGTGTCAGGCCTGACCGGAGGAGACCCGCACGAGGAGGTCACGAACCCCCGCCGCCTCGTCGGAGCCGAGGTCGTCGTAGATCGTGAGAGCCTCGCGCCAGCAGACGAGGGCACGTCCCGACTGGCCTATCCCGTCGAGGGCGTGCCCGAGGACGGTGAGGACATTGCCCCGGCGCCATTCCCCGCCGATGCCACGCAGGACGGTCAGCGCCATTTCCGCCTTGGAGGCGGCCTGGGCCGGGTTGTCCCCCGCCAGATCGGTCTCCGCGAGGCGGAACAGGGTCATGCCTTCCCAGAGCCGTTGGCGGCTGTCCCGGAAGACCGTCAAGGCTTCCAGGAAACTGTCGGTCGCCTCCGTCAGCTCTCCGCTCCGGGTCAACGCGATCCCCAGGGCGTACCGGGCGTTGGCTCCCCGGAGGGAGTGCCCCATGCTGTCGTAGATCCCGATCCCCTTGCGGGCCAGTGCGACAGCGCTCGCCGTCCGGCCCATGGCCAGGTGGACCCGGGACAGGTTGCACAGTGCGGACGCCTCTCCCGGGAGGTTCTCGCCACTGCGGAAGTCCTCTATCGCCCGAGTCAGGTACTTTTCGCCGTCCTCGTGGCGGCTTTGATAGATGGCGATTACTCCGAGGTGGTTGAGCGCCCAGCAGTTGGGAAGCGGATCGCGCTCGTCGTGCGAGAGCTCCACCACGTGGAGGGCCTCCTGATCGGCCTGGTCGAATCGGCCGGCGACCAGGTGTGCATTGCTGAGAGTGACCAGGGCGCGCCGTTCGGCATGGACATCGCCGCAGGTCCGGGCAGCACCGAGGAGGAATGACGCGGCTGCTTCGTACTGCTTGGAGTTCGCACCGGACTCGGCGAGATCCAGAGCGGCCCACAGCAGGTCGATCGCCCGACGAAGCACGTCCGGTCCGGAGGACTGGCGTACGCATGCCAACAACGGGCCGGCTTCCGAGTAGAGCCAGTCCTGGGCGTCGTGCCGGTCGCTGAACGTCAGGCCCTCGTGCCCCGTCGGCTCCAGGTGGTCCACCAGCCGGTCACCCGGCCGCTCCAGCGCGTACACGCCCGTCGCCGTCGCCAGGTAGAAGTCCAGCAGCCGGGAGAGCGCCGACTCGCGCTCGTCCGGGCCCTGTTCGTCCCGTTCCGCGCAGGAGCGCGCGTAGAGGCGCACCAGGTCGTGGTAGCGGTACCGGCCCGGTGCCGCGGACTCCAGGAGGCTGGTGTCGACCAGGGCCTCCAGGAGGTCCTCCGTGGTGTGGGGCTCCAGGTCGAGCAGGGCGGCCGCGGCGGCCAGCGAGATGTCCGGGCCGTCCGCCAGGCCCAGGAGCCGGAAGGCGCGGGCCTGGGCGGGCTCCAGCTGGCCGTAGCCCAGCTCGAAGGTGGCCTTCACCGCGAGGTCGCCCGCCTGGAGTTCGTCCAGGCGGCGCCGCTCGTCCGCGAGCTTGGCGGCCAGCACGGAGACCGTCCAGGTGCGGCGGGCGGCCAGGCGGGAGGCGGCGATGCGGATGGCCAGCGGGAGGAAGCCGCAGGCGGCGACCACGTCGAGGGCGGCCTCGCGCTCCGAGGTGATGCGCTCCTCGCCCACGATCCGGGTGAAGAGCTGGAGCGCCTCCTCCGGTGACATCACGTCCAGGTCGACCAGATGCGAACCGGCCAGGTCGACCATCCGCACCCGGCTGGTGATCAGCGCCGCGCACCCCGCGGTACCCGGCAGCAGCGGGCGGACCTGGGCCGCGTCGTGCGCGTTGTCGAGGAGGATCAGGACGCGGCGGCCGTCGAGCGTGGAGCGGTACAGCGCGGCGCGCTCGTCCAGCGAGTCGGGGATCGCCGAGTCCGCGGTGCCCAGGGCGCGCAGGAACGCGCCGAGCACGGTCTCCGGCTCTGCGGCCCGCGCCCCGGCGCCCTGGAGGTCCACGTACAGCTGGCCGTCCGGGAAGTGCTGGCGGGCCTGGTGGGCGACGTGCACGGCGAGGGTCGTCTTGCCGACGCCCCCGATGCCGGCCAGCGCCGAGACGGCCATCACGGAGCCCTCGGCGGTCGCCAGCCGGTCTCCCAGTTCGCGGACGAACGAGGCCCGGCCGGTGAAGTCCGGCACGGTGGCCGGGAGCTGGGCGGGCCGCACCGGCGCGCCGGCCGGGGCCGGTGCGGCGGCGGAGCGGGCCAGCTCCTCGTCGGCGCGCAGGATGCGCTGCTGGAGCTGGGCCAGCTCGGGGCGCGGGTCCACGCCCAGTTCCTCGGAGAGCAGTCGCCGGGTGTCGGCGTAGACGGCGAGGGCCTCGGCCTGCCGGCCGCTGCGGTACAGGGCGATCATCAGGAGCTCGCGCAGCCGCTCCCGCAGCGGGTGCGCGGCCGTCAGCGCGGTCAGCTCGGAGACCGCCTCCGCGTGGTGGCCGACCTCCAGGTCCAGGTCCAGGCGGGTCTCGGTGAGCTGGAGCCGCCACTCCTCCAGCCGGGTGCGCTGGTTCTCCGCGTACGGGCCGGGCACGGAGGCGAGCGCCTCGCCGTCCCACAGCCCGAGCGCCTTGTCGAGCAGGGCCCGGGCCCCGTCGCGGTCCCCGCCCGCGGCGGCCTTCTCCGCCTCGGCCGCCAGGTCGCGCACGACGTCGACGTCGAGACCGTCCCGACCGGCCCGGATCGCGTACCCGCCGGCATCACTGATCAGCGTCTCCGGGTCGAGGACCTTGCGGAGCCGGGAGGCGTACGTCCGTATCGCGGCGAGCGCCTGCGAGGGCGGCTCCTCGCCCCAGATCGCGTCGATCAGCTCGGCGGCGGTGGCCGTGCGGCCGCCGCGCAGCAGCAGCGCCGCCAGCAGGGCCCGCTGCTGCGGCGAACCCGAGGACAGGGCCTCGCCGCCGCGCCAGGCCCGTACCGGACCGAGCACGGCGAACCGCAGACCGGCGCCGCGCGCCTCCCGCTGTTGCGGAACGCGTTGTTCCGGAACACGCGTGTGCGGTTCGTTGTCACGGTCCATTGCCGCCCCCTGCCCTGCTCGCCCCGCCGGTGCTGCCCTTCGCGCTGACGCGGTCCGCCTGGATGTGCCCGCCCGTGCGCCGGTCGGGGGCGGGTGGATCCGGATTGGCCGGTACCGCTGGTATCGCGCTCAACAGTCTGCCTTGTCCGGGGCGGGCGCGTCAGCAGTGGGTGGCTCTCTGCACAAGCCCTACAAGCCCTCGGCGACGTTTCCGGACGGGGTCCGGTCCAGGGAGCTGACGGTTCGTCAGATCAACGCTACCGTGGAAAGCATGGAGACCTTCCCGAAGATCATCTCGGTGGACGACCACACGGTGGAGCCCGCTCATGTCTGGCGGGACCGGCTCCCGTCCAAGTACCTCGACCGCGGTCCGCGGATCGTTCGTGCCCCGCTGAAGGAAATGACCTTCATGGGCGGAAAGTTCGCGCCCGTGATGGGGGAGAAGGGCGACGACGGGCCGGTCGGCGACTGGTGGGTGTACGAGGACCTGCACCGCCCGCTCACCCGCCTCGACACCGCGGTCGGCTACGACCGGGACGAGATCAAGCTGGAGATCATCACCTACGAGCAGATGCGTCCCGGTTCGTTCTCGGTGCCGGAGCGGCTCGCCGACATGGACGTCAACCACGTGCAGTCCGCGCTCTGTTTCCCCACCTTCCCGCGCTTCTGCGGCCAGACCTTCACCGAAGCGAACGACCGCGAGCTGGGGCTGCTCGGGGTGCGGGCGTACAACGACTGGATGGTCGAGGAGTGGTGCGGCCCCGAGGCGCGGGGCCGGCTGATCCCGCTCACCCTGATCCCGCTCTGGGACGCGGAGCTGGCCGCCGCGGAGGTCCGGCGCAACGCGGCACGGGGGGTGCGCGCCGTGGCGTTCTCCGAGATACCCCCGCATCTGGGGCTCCCGTCGATTCACACGGACGAGTGGGACCCCTTCCTGCGGGCCTGTGACGAGACGGGGACGGTGATCGCGATGCACATCGGCTCGTCCTCGAAGATGCCGTCCACCTCGGCCGACGCCCCGCCCGCGGTCGGTTCCACGATCACCTTCGCCAACTGCTGCTTCTCCATGGTCGACTGGCTGATGAGCGGCAAGTTCGAACGGTTCCCCAACCTCCGGATCATGTACGCGGAAGGACAGATCGGCTGGATCCCGTACATCCTGGAACGCGCCGACGTGGTCTGGGAGGAGAACCGGGGCTGGGGCGGCGTCGCCGACAAGGTGCACCGTCCGCCGTCGGAGCTGTTCGCCGACCACGTCTACGGATGTTTCTTCGACGACGCCTTCGGGCTGCGGAACCTGGACGCGATCGGCGTCGGCAACGTCCTGTACGAGACGGACTACCCGCACTCCGACTCCACCTGGCCCAAGTCGCGCGAGGTGGGCGAGGCGCAGATGGGGCACCTGGACGCGGACGTGGTCGACCGGATCGTCCGGCGGAACGCGATCGACCTGCTGGGACTCACGGACGACGGTCTGTGGCCGGGCCCCGGCGGCGGGCGGTAGCGGGGCAGAGGCAGGGGGAAAGATGTGACACTTTCAGGGGAAGTGTCACATCTTTTTTCCGGTACACCCTCCCGGCCGCCCGCCGGGAGCCCGGTGAGGCACCTGGCCGTCAACTCTTCCGACGGGATCATCGGTTCGGGTGAATTCCGCCCGTCGCCGCCGACGCCGATGTCCGAACGGACGACCGCGTCCCACCCCCTCGGCGGCGCCCCGGACCCGGTTCCGGGACGGCCCGACGCCGCGTCGGCTCTGACAGGATCCCGGGCATGCCCCACCACCAGCCCCCGACAGCCGGCCCCGACGACGCTCCGTGGAGCGCCCTGTACGAGCAAGCCGCCGACCGGTACAGCGACCTCGTCACGGAGGTGCGCGACACGGTCGAGCACGGTGTGCACGACCCCGAAGGATCGACGGAGATGGCCTGCGCGGCCGCCGAGACCGCCGGAGCCGCGGTCCGGGCCCTGTCGGATCCCTGGTCCCTCTACACCACGCGGGACGCCGCGACGGTCGCCTCGGCACTCTTCGTCCAGCTCCGGCACGGCGCCGACGCGCTCCGGGAACTCGCCCTCGCCACCGGCCGGATCGCCGAACGCGGCGAGGCCGGACCGTCGGCGGACCTGGACGACGCCTTGGAAGCGCTGCGGTCGGCGTCCGAGACGGTCCACGGACTGGTCGCCCGGCACGCCGCCACCACGGTGCGCGCCCTGCACGCGACTCCCTGCTCGGCCCCGGTGCCCGCCGACGTCCACCGGACCGTGGTCGCCGTGGCGGCCCTGCTCGACGCAGGGCACGACGGGGCCGTGACGCTGAACACCCGCCACGAGGACGGCGCGTACGACCCGGACGACGACGAGGGGTTCGGGTGCGGTTGCGACATCGCGATCGTCGCCGACCACGACACGTACACCTTCCACCGCGGCGACTCGGAGTGGTCGGTCGTCAAGGAGTCGGACGGTGTGGCGGGCCCGGGAGGATCCGTCCACTACTCCACCTGGATCGGCCTGAGCACGCGCCTGGAGACCGCCCACCCGCAGCAGCTCGCCGACGAGATCCTGAGCATCGTCGCGTACGACCGCGACGAGGCCCGGAGCACCGACGGCGCTCCGGTCCCCGCCCCGGCCGGCACCTTTTAGAACAGTGCCCGGCGGTACGGGGCGGAAGGGAAAGCGGCCCCCCGCCCCGACCCTCCGCGTCACGCCCCGGTGATCGGCTCCTGGAGCTCCGTCACCCACTTGCTCCGGTCCTCGGGGCACTCCAGGCTGACCTCCCGGCTGTACCCCCGGGACCGGTAACCGTTCGCGTCGATCCAGTGGGCCAGGGCCTGGGAGGTCGGCAGCACGCCGTCCATCGAGCCGTGGTGGACGATGGTCGCCGCCTCGATCGCGGGCAGCTCGACCACCGTGATCCCGGTGTCGCCCACCGGGCCCACCGGGGCGGACACCGTGACCCCCGCGTGGACGACGACCGCGCCGCCCTCCGGGGCGTCCTCGTAGTACGCGATCCCCGGACCGCTCGGGCGGACGCCCGAGCCGCCGAGCAGCGGGAACAGCCGCTCGTACAGCGGCCCGATCACGGGCGTGATGTGCTCCGGCCCGTAGCTCGCCGCGATGCCGGACAACTCGGCGACCCGTACCGCCGGAACCTGCTTGACGACGACGTCGTTCGTGGACATGCGTCCCTCGCTCTCGATCGACCGGAGCCTCGCCTCGACCTGCGCCAGCCGTGCGGCCGCCGCCCGCATGGCCTCCTCCAACTCGGCCCGGCGCAGCCGCAGCATCCCGCGCAGCTCCTCCGGCCCCACCTGCTCGTCGAGGATGGCCTGCACCTGCTGAAGGGTGAAGCCGAGATCCTTGAGAGCGATGACGCGATTGAGGCGCGAGAGCTGGCCGGCTCCGTAGAAGCGGTAGCCGGTGGCGGGGTCGGTGCGGTCGGGGTGCAGCAGCCCGATGGCGTCGTAATGACGCAGCATCCGGGCCGATACCCGCCCGTACCTGGCGAAGTCTCCGATGGTGAACATGACGTCTCCGAGTCCACCGCTTCACACGGTGTCAAGGTCAAGCACCGCCCTCGCACGCCCGGCGGCGGAAGAAAGGAACGCGGTGGAAAGGGGGCGGAGAAAGGCGCACGGAACGCCGGCCGGTCGACGCGTGAACGGCGGGAGAAATGCGCCGGGAAGGCGGGAGGGCGGGCGGTGGAACTGGGCGGGAAAAGGCAGGAGCCCCGTTCCCCGCCGAAGCGGAGGAGCGGGGCTCCTTGGGTACTACTAGCCGGCCGCGATCGGCCGACCCGGGCAACTAGGCCGGGGTGACGTTCTCAGCCTGCGGACCCTTGGGTCCCTGAGTGACGTCGAAGTTCACGACCTGGTTCTCCTCGAGGGAGCGGAACCCGGACGCGTTGATCGCGGAGTAGTGGACGAAGACATCCGGGCCGCCGCCGTCCTGGGCGATGAAGCCGAAGCCCTTTTCAGCGTTGAACCACTTGACGGTTCCGGTAGCCATAAGCCCTCCTTGGGCCAAAGGGTTGCCCTGCTCCAGAACCTGCATAGAAGTCTGAAAACTACAAAAGCCTGCGGGTTACATGCTCCGCAGGCTCTGTACTGCAAGGGAAACCAAACTGCAACTTGCGTCGAGCCTAGCACGCAGCGTGTATCGAACGGTAGAGGGAAAGATCACTTCACCCGGATGTTTGATTGGCCCCTCCATCCGCCACTTGAAGTGGGCGTACGGGAGGGTGTCGCACGGGTTACTTCGCGGCGTACGAAGTGCCCCTTCCGGGTGGCTTCCGGCCGGTCCCGGAACGTCTTCGGGGGTGGTGCGGGGCGCGTCCCGAGCCCCCGGTGGCGTCGGTTTCGGGTCACAGGTCTAGCCTCGCGATGTGGACAATTCAACCGTCTCAACCGTCTCGGCCGTCGAAGGCGACGACCGCCGCAGCCGGCCGCGCGTCGGCCACATCCAGTTCCTGAACTGCCTTCCCCTCTACTGGGGCCTGGCGCGGACCGGAACCCTGCTCGACCTGGAGCTGTCGAAGGACACCCCGGAGAAGCTCAGCGAGCAGCTGGTCAAGGGCGATCTGGACATCGGCCCCGTCACGCTGGTCGAGTTCCTGCGCAACGCCGACGACCTGGTCGCCTTCCCCGACATCGCGGTGGGCTGCGACGGGCCCGTCATGTCGTGCGTGATCGTGTCGCAGGTGCCGCTGGACCAGCTGGACCGGGCCCGGGTGGCGCTCGGCTCGACGTCGCGGACCTCCGTGCGCCTGGCCCAGCTGCTGCTGGCCGAGCGGTACGGGGTCACCCCCGACTACTACACCTGCCCGCCGGACCTCGGCCTGATGATGCAGGAGGCGGACGCCGCGGTGCTCATCGGCGACGCCGCGCTGCGCGCCAATCTGCACGACGCGCCCCGGCTCGGCCTCCAGGTCCACGACCTGGGCCAGATGTGGAAGGACTGGACGGGGCTGCCGTTCGTCTTCGCGGTCTGGGCGGCCCGCAAGGACTTCCTGGCGCGCGAGCCCGAGCAGGTGGCCAAGGTGCACGAGGCGTTCCTGGCCTCGCGGGACCTCTCGCTGGAGGAGGTCACCAAGGTCGCGGAGCAGGCGGCGCGCTGGGAGGCGTTCGACTCCGAGGTGCTGGAGCGGTACTTCACCACCCTCGACTTCCGCTTCGGCCCGGACCAGCTGGCGGGCGTGCGGGAGTTCGCCCGCCGGGTCGGCCCCACGACCGGCTTCCCGGCCGATGTGAACGTGGAGCTGCTCGGCGGCTGACCCGGCGCGGAGCGCGCGCCGCGCGCCGCGCGCTGCGCGCCCCCGCCATGGGCCCCTGCCCGGGCCGGTCCCGTTCCGGTCCGGCCGGGACAGGGGGCCCCGAGGCATGCCTCCGGGCAGGGGTCCGGGGCATGCCCCAAAGGCGCGGCATGGATGAATGTCGTACTTTCCCGGCCGCTTATCCGGGGCCGTCCTTCCGGTGTTCTCCCGGGCGTTCTTCCCGGTGTTCTCCCCGGCGTTCCTTCTGCCGCCCGCCCGGTCGTCCGGTGTTCCTTCCGTCGCGCCCCGCGCTCCGCGGTGTTCCTTCCGTCGGTCCGCCTGGATTCGGACGAATAAGCGATGAATAACCGATTCCCGGACGGGTCTGGACCAGGTCCGGACCCTGGCTCGGAATCGCTCGGGTGAACGACTCATTCGCGCCTTTTGTTGTGCCGAAAGTTGTTCTTCGTTCCCTTGGGGGCGAAATAGGCGGATGGTTTCCCCTGGGACCTGATGACCTTCGCCCCCTAGGCTTCGGTCGGAGGTCGGGCCGGTACAGCAGGGGAGTCCACATATGCAGCCGCTGGAAGCCGGCGAACCGCTGACCGTCGGTTCCTACCGATTGCTCGGCAGACTCGGTGCGGGCGGCATGGGACGGGTCTATCTGGGGCGCAGCGCGGGCGGACGCACCGTCGCGGTCAAGGTCGTGCACCCGCATTTCGCGCTCGACGAGCAGTTCCGCGCCCGGTTCCGGCGCGAGGTGGACGCGGCGCGGCGGATCGGTGCGCAGTGGACGGCCCCCGTGCTGGACGCGGACCCGGACGCGCCCATCCCGTGGGTCGCCACCGGCTACGTGGCGGGTCCGCCGCTCTCCGACGCGATCCAGGAGCACGGCCCGCTGCCCGAGAGCGCGGTGCGGACCCTGGGGGCGGGGCTCGGCGAGGCGCTGGCCGCCGTCCACGAGCAGGGCGTCATCCACCGCGACGTGAAGCCGTCCAACGTACTGCTGGCCGTGGACGGGCCCCGGCTGATCGACTTCGGGATCGCCCGCGCGCTCGATGCCACCGCCTCGCTCACCTCGACCGGGGTCTCGGTCGGCTCGCCCGGCTACATGGCGCCGGAACAGATCCGGGGCACCGACATCTCGGGCGCGGCCGACGTCTTCTCGCTCGGCGCGGTACTCGCGTACGCGGCGACCGGCAGCGCCCCCTTCCTCGGCGACTCCTCGGCGGTGCTCCTCTACAAGGTGGTGCACGAGGAGCCGGAGCTGGGGGAGCTGACCGGGGACCTGCTGGAGGTCGTCGCCGGGTGCCTGGAGAAGGAGCCCGGGGACCGGCCCACGCCCCGGGAGCTGGCCCGGCGGCTGGCGCCGGACGGCGCCGCCGCGCTGGTGACGGCGGGCTGGCTGCCCGGCCCGGTGGAGCGCGAGGTCAGCCGGACCGCGGTGGCGCTGCTGAACCTGGAGCCGCAGGACACGCCGGAGCAGTCGGGGCCGGTGCCGTTCAGCGGCGCGGCCTGGGGGCCGGGCACCACGCAGGGCGACGCGGGCGGAGCGACCGGGACCAGCGGTGTGGGCGGCGGGTTCGGCTCGCCTGCCAGGCCGTTCCCCACCCACGACCCGACCCGGCTGACCCACCCGGGCGTGCTCCCCTCATGGCCGGCGGAGCCCGGCACGGGCGGCGGGCCGGGCGGGACGACGAGCGGCTACGGCACGTCGGGGAGCCTCCGCGCTGCGCCGCGCGGCGGTGCGTCCGGGTTGCCCGGACCGCGCGGGCGCGAGGTCCACGGCGCCCTCACCGCCGGGGTGGGCCGGGACCGGGACGGGGACGGGGGCCCGGACCGGCGCCGGAGGGTGAGCTGCACCGTCGCCCTCGCCGTGGCGGGCGCGCTCGCGGCGGTGACCGTGGGCGGCGCGTTCCTCCTCGACCTGTTCCCGGGCGGCACCACCCACTCCGACGCGGGGCACGGCGGGGAGGCCGCCAGCCCGCCCGCCGCGACCGCGGGCCCGGAGGAGATCGACGAGCTGCCGAAGGAGTTCGTCGGCACCTGGAAGGGGCCGGTCACCGAGAAGACCACCGGTCAGGCGCACGGCACGCTCACCGCCGTCTTCACCGCGGGGAAGCGGGGCACGGACGTGGTCCGCATGACCACCGAGATCAGCAGCCTCGGCCTCACGGTCCGCTGCAACAGCGTCGCCAGCCTCACCTCCGGCACCGCCCGGGAGCTGAAGCTCCGCGAGCGCGTCGACCCGGACCGGCCCAGCACCCCGGCCCTGTGCACCGCCACCACCACCGACGTCCACTTCACCCGGGCCGCCGACGGCACCCTGCGCTTCCAGTCCGACGAACGCGACGCCGGACTCCCGTACGCCACGCTCAGCAGGTCCGACGACTGAGCCCGAAGACGGCTGGCGTACGCTGACCCGGTCCGTGGATCCGCTCAAAAACCGCCGAAAGGTGACGCCCGGTGACCGAGAAGGCCGACCTCCAGCCCATCCTCGACCGAGCCGCCGAGGGCGGCCGGATCACCCCCGAGGAGGCGCTCGACCTCTACCGCTCGGCGCCGCTGCACGCGCTGGGCGCGGCCGCCGACGCCGTGCGCCGCCGCCGCTACGCCGGTACGGAGCACATCGCGACGTACATCATCGAGCGCAACATCAACTACACGAACGTGTGCGTCACGGCCTGCAAGTTCTGCGCCTTCTATGCCGCGCCGAAGGACACCGCCAAGGGCTGGACCCGCGACCTGGACGACATCCTGCGCCGCTGCGCGGAGACCGTCGAGCTGGGCGGCACGCAGATCATGTTCCAGGGCGGACACCACCCGGACTACGGCGTCGAGTACTACGAGAAGCACTTCTCCGCGATCAAGAAGGCGTTCCCGCAGCTGGTGATCCACTCGCTGGGCGCCTCCGAGGTCGAGCACATGGCCCGGATCTCCAAGGTCTCCGTCGAGGAGGCCGTCCAGCGGATCCACGCCGCCGGCCTCGACTCCTTCGCCGGTGCCGGTGCCGAGCTGCTGCCCGCCCGGCCGCGCACCGCGATCGCCCCGCTGAAGGAGTCCGGCGAGCGCTGGCTGGAGATCATGGAGATCGCCCACCGGCTCGGTGTCGAGTCCACCTCCACCATGCTCATGGGCACCGGCGAGACCAACGCCGAACGCATCGAGCACCTGCGGATGATCCGCGACGTGCAGGACCGCACCGGCGGCTTCCGCGCCTTCATCCCGTACACGTACCAGCCGGAGAACAACAAGCTGAAGGGGCAGACGCAGGCCACGCTCTTCGAGTACCTGCGGATGATCGCCATCGCCCGGATCTTCCTGGACAACGTCGCCCACATCCAGGGCTCCTGGCTGACCACCGGCAAGGAGGTCGGCCAGCTGTCGCTGCACTACGGCGCCGACGACCTCGGCTCGATCATGCTGGAGGAGAACGTCGTCTCCTCCGCCGGGGCCAAGCACCGCTCCAACCGGCTGGAGATCATCGACCTGATCCGCCGGGCGGACCGCGTCCCGGCCCAGCGCGCCACCACGTACGAGCACCTCGTCGTGCACGACGACCCGGCCAACGACCCGGTCGACGACCGGGTGGTCTCGCACATCTCCTCCACCGCGCTGGAGGGCGGCACCGCCCACCCGGAGCTGAAGCTCCTCGACGCCAACTGAGGCGGCGGCCGTGCTGACGGTGCACGCCGCCGACGCGGTGCACGGCGGGCCGGGCGGCGACGTACCGGCGGACGCGGACGCCGTGGTCGTGGAGGGCTCCGCGGTCCTGGCCGTCGGCACGTTCCGGGAGCTGACCGCCGCGCACCCGGGGGCCCGGGTCCGGCGGTGGTCCGGACTGATCACCCCGGGGCTGCTCAACGCGGCCGCCCCGGCGCTGCTGGAGGCCGCCTACCACCCCGACCCGCGCGAGGCCGGTGAACTCGGCACCGAACCGATCACCGGCACCGCCCTCGCCGCGCTCGGGATGGACGACAACCGCTGGGGTGCCAGTGCCCGGCGCGGCCTGCAACGGATGCTGCGGCACGGCACGACCGCCGTGCGCGGCCCCTTCACCCGCCCCGCCGTGCGCACCGCAGTCGCCCGCTCGGGGCTGCGCACGTACCCGCCCGGTCCGGCCGCCGCACCGGCCCTCCTCGACCCGCTGGCCGCCGGTACGGGGGACGAGGTCTTCGCGTCGGGCCTCACCGCGGGCGGCCCCGCCGACCTCGCGGTGTTCGGCGTACCGGACCTGGCCGCGCTGTACGCCGGGGGCGCCGGGAGCTGTGTGGCGACGGTGCTCGGCGGGCGGCTGGTCTTCCGCCGGGGCTGACACCCCGGGTGCGTCCGGCTCCGGCCCGCCGACTACGGAACTGCGGGGCCGCCGAGGTACCGGCCGTCGGCACCGTACGGCCAGGCGTTGGCGACGCACCCCTTCAGCCCGTAGATCTGCTGCATCATCGCGGGGGCGGGGCGTCCGGGGCCCGGGCACGTCTCGTGGCCGTGGCCCAGCCAGTGGCCGACCTCGTGGTTGACGATCAGCGCCCGGTACTCGGCGAGCGGCCCGTGGAACTCGGGCGAACCCTGCCGCCAGCGCTTCAGGTTGACCATGACGTCGGTGCCGACCCGGCAGTTGACCTCGCCGTGGGTGTCGAGGCCGCTCTTCCCGCAGACGGCGTCGGTGGTCGCCGGGGTGGCGATGCGGATGACGAGCCCGGCCGGGCCCGAGGAGACCCGGTGGAAGCGGTGCTCGCCGTGGTGCGCCCAGCCCCGGGGCGCGGCCAGGATCCCGGCGATCTCGGCGGCGGCCCCGTCCGGGTCCACGCCCGAACCGTCCTCCACCTCGACCCGGTACGCCTTGCTCCCGCGCCCGCCGGAGCCGTCCGGGCCGCCCCGGGCGACGGTGAACGTACCGGTGGCCGCCGGGCCCGCGGACGAGGGGGGCGCCGCGGACGCGCCCGACGCGCCGGAGGCCGCCGCCCGGTCGTCGGCGTCCGTGTTCCACCGGGGACCCAGCAGGACGGCGGCACAGATCACCGCGACCGGCACGGCGGCACCCAGCAGCCGTCGTCGACGTCCACCCGGCCCCTGCCCGGCCCCCGTGCGTGCACCTCGTGCGGACATCTGGGCTCCCCCCGGCTCCGGGCGGCGGCGCGCCCCCCTGCCTGTACTGACCGTCGGCGCGGGCGATCGGTTCAGTCCGCCCGGGTACCGGTCCGGGCCGGACCCACCACCGGGGCCGGGCGCCGGGGAGCGGGCTGCTTGAATGGGTGGGTGACCCGAGCTTCCCTGGACAAGCAGCCGCACGAAGTCGCCGAGATGTTCGACGGCGTGGCGGCGAACTACGACCTGACCAACGACGTGCTGTCCCTCGGCCAGGCCAGGCTGTGGCGCAAGGAGGTCGCGAAGGCGGTGCACGCCCGCCCCGCGGAGAAGATCCTCGACCTGGCCGCGGGCACGGCCACCTCCTCGCTGCCCTTCGCCGCGACGGGCGCGTACGTCGTGCCCTGCGACTTCTCCCTCGGCATGCTCCAGGAGGGCAAGAAGCGCAACTCCTGGCTGCCGTTCACCGCGGGCGACGCGACCCGGCTGCCGTTCCGCGACGAGACCTTCGACGCGGTGACGATCTCCTTCGGGCTGCGCAACGTCCAGGACACCGAGGCGGCGCTGCGCGAGCTGTACCGGGTGACCAGGCCGGGCGGACGGGTGGTGATCTGCGAGTTCTCGCAGCCGACCTGGGCGCCGTTCCGCACCGTCTACACCGAGTACCTGATGCGGGCGCTGCCGCCGGTCGCGCGCGCCGTGTCGTCCAACCCGGACGCGTACGTCTACCTCGCCGAGTCCATCCGCGCCTGGCCCGACCAGCCGGGGCTCGCGGCCGCGCTCCAGCGGGCCGGCTGGTCGAAGGTCGCCTGGCGCAACCTCACCGGCGGCGTGGTGGCCCTGCACCGGGGCGTACGCCCCTGAGGCACAGGTCCGGCGGCTTCCGCCGCGCGGAACCGGACGGCCGGAAGGACGGGTCGGTGGAGCAGCACGGGCTCCACCGACCGTCGCGGACACAGGCCCGCTCCGGCTCCCGCCACCCAAGCGAAGTCCGGAAGGCCGCACGAAGGCCGTAGGAAGGCTTCGTACAAAGGCTGGGCGAAGCCGGCTGACGCCGTGAACGCCTAAGCCCCTGCCTCGTCCGTCAACGTCAGCCGGTAGCAGACCGCTTCCTGGCCCGGCCGCGCCGTGGCGAAGGTTTCCGCCCGCTCCATGCCCAGGCGCCGGGCCACCGCGATCGACCGCTCGTTGGCCACGTCGATCACCGCCACCACCCGCTCCACCCCGGCCGCCCGCAGCCGCTCCAGCGTGAGGCGGGCCGCGGCGGTGGCGTACCCCCGGCCCCAGGCGGAGCGGGCCAGCCGCCAGCCGATCTCGATCTCGCCGACCGGGCCGAAGTCCCGGGGCCAGGGCTGGGCACCGGCGAACCCGGCGACCTCCCCGTCCTCGCCCAGGACCGTCCACAGGCAGTAGCCGAGTTCGGCGTCGAAGCGGCGCTGCCGGGCCGTCAACTCCTCGTACAGCGAGATCTCCTCCGGTACACCGCCGAAGAACTTCATCACCTCGGGGTCGTCGAAGGCACGGTGCCAGGCCAGCGCGTCCTCGTCGGTCGGGACACGCAGTTGCAGGGCGGGAGCGCCGGGAAGCACGGTCGACATCGGGGAGCCCTTCGGGAAGTCGATCAGCCAACCCCCCTAGACTGCATGGGACAGGTGCCGCGCGGCACGCGATTTCGAGTCTTCGGGAGATCCGACCGTGACCGAGCAGCTCCTCTCCGAGCACAGCGCGGATGTGATCGTCGTCGGTGCGGGCCCGGCCGGCTCCACCACGGCGTACTACCTCGCCAAGGCCGGGCTGGACGTCCTCCTCCTGGAGAAGACGGCCTTCCCCCGCGAAAAGGTCTGCGGCGACGGCCTCACCCCGCGCGCCACCAAGCAGCTCGTGTCGATGGGCATCGACATCTCCGAGGAAGCCGGCTGGCTGCGCAACCGGGGCCTGCGCATCATCGGCGGCGGCGTCCGCCTCGAACTGGACTGGCCCGACCTCGCCGCGTACCCCAACTACGGACTGGTCCGCAAGCGCGACGACTTCGACGAGCAGCTGGCCCGCCAGGCGCAGAAGGCGGGCGCCCGGCTGTACGAGCGCTGCAACGTCGGCGCCCCCGTCGTCGACGACCGCACCGGCCGCATCACCGGCGTCCACGCCAAGCTCGGCGAGGAGAAGACCCCGGTCACCTTCCACGCCCCGCTCGTCGTCGCCGCCGACGGCAACTCCACCCGGCTGTCCCTCGCCATGGGCCTGCACCGCCGTGAGGACCGCCCGATGGGCGTGGCCGTGCGTACGTACTTCACCTCGCCCCGCCACGACGACGACTACCTGGAGTCCTGGCTGGAGCTGTGGGACCGCCGCGGCCCCCAGGACCGCCTGCTGCCCGGCTACGGCTGGATCTTCCCGATGGGCGACGGCACGTCCAACGTCGGCCTCGGCATCCTCAACTCCTCCTCCGCGTTCAAGGAGCTGGACTGGCGCGAGGTCCTCAAGGCGTGGTGCGCCTCGATGCCGGAGGACTGGGGCTACACCCCGGAGAACATGACGCAGCCGATCCGCGGCGCCGCCCTCCCGATGGCCTTCAACCGCCAGCCGCACTACACCCGGGGCCTGCTGCTCGTCGGCGACGCGGGCGGCATGGTCAACCCGTTCAACGGCGAAGGCATCGCATACGCCATGGAGTCGGGCCAGATCGCCGCCGACGTCATCGTCCAGGCGCACGCCCGCTCCACCCCCGCCCAGCGAGAACTGGCGCTGAACAACTACCCGAAGGTCCTCAAGGAGACCTACGGCGGCTACTACACGATGGGCCGCGCCTTCGTGAAGCTGATCGGCAACCCGAAGGTGATGAAGATCGCCACCCAGCGCGGGCTCACGCACCCCCTCCTGATGAAGTTCACCCTCAAGATGCTCGCCAACCTCACCGACCCCACCGGCGGCGACGCGATGGACCGCATCATCAACGGCCTCTCCAAGGTCGCCCCGAGGGCCTGAACCGACCCACCCGCCCGAACCCTCCGCGACGCGGCGCACCTGTTCCGTAACGTACGGTAGTGACGGTACGAACGGGGGAGGCCCTTATGGCATGGGACGAGTGGGAGCGGCTGAAGTCGGAGGCCGCCGCACGGCGCACGGATCCACCCGGCGGCGGCGGCGACGGCGGCGGCGCAACGCTGAGGCACACGCGTGGCCCGTGGACGAAGGCGGCCGCCACCGCCGACGAACTCCAGACCCGCACGATCACGGCCGGGACCGATCTGCGAGGGGCCCACGACGGCACGGCGGACGGCCTGGCCGGGCTGTCCTGCCGGCGGACGCTCGGCACCGTTCTCACCTCGTGGGACGAGCGTCTCGGCCGGGTCCGCGACGAGTGCGGGAGCCTGGAGCCGAAACTGCGGCGGGTGGCCGTGGAGCTCGGCGAGGCGGACGCGGAGGCGGGCAGGAGCGTCGGGGCCGTCGTGGTGCCGGGTACGAGGAGGGGCGAGTAGCCCATGACTACCGCACCCGGGCTGAGCTGGCAGCAGCTCCGCGACCTCGAACTGACCCGGCTCACCGGCGCCGCCGACGGCTGGCGTGCCGCCTCCGCGTTCGCCGACGACGCCCGTGAGCGCGTCGACAGGGACATGGCCGGCAGGCTCGCCGGGACCCAGGACAGCGAATCCGCCCGCGCGGCGGTCGAGCGGTTGAAGCGGCTGAGCGAGAACTACCACTACGTCCACACCGAAACCGCCCTGGTCCGGGGTGTCCTGGACGGCCTCGCCGGTGAACTCGGCGCCCCACAGCGCCGATTACGCGACGCGCTCGCGGACGCCGCCTCCCTCGGATACTCCGTCAACGACAACGGAAGCGTCGGCTTCCCGGCCGGCGGCCGGAACGAGCTGACCGGAGATCCGCTGCCCGGCGGCTCGGCCGTGGGTGACAACGGGCTGATCGGCGCCGGGAACCCCGGGCTGTACTTCGACGCCAACGGGATGTACGACCCGGCCAGGGCATCGGGCGCACCGGCCCTGAAGAGCCCCAACCCGCACCGCGCCAAGGCCCAGGACATCGCGGACCGCGTCGCCCACGCGTTACGGGAGGCGCGCGAGATCGACGCGCGGTACGACACCGCCCTCGCCAGGCTCAAGGCGACCCCCGGCCTCACGGTGGACACCGGAACGTGGGCGGACGCGGCGGCGGACGCCGACTCGGTGAGCGGCGCCGCCCAGCAGTACCTGGAGAAGAACATTCCGCTCGACGCCTCGCCCGCGGAGCGCAAGGACTGGTGGGACCGCCTCGGCGAGCAACAGCGCGAGGAGTACATCTCCGCCTTTCCCGGGCTGATCGGGAACCTGGACGGAATTCCGGCGCTGGCACGGGACGAGGCGAACCGGGAGAACCTCCACCTCCTCATCGGAGAACTCGGCGCGAGGCACGACGAAGCCTCCCGGGACATGCTGGGCGGCCTGAAGGGCATCCAGGAGAAGCTGGAACAGGGCGGCGAACCGCCGATGTACCTGCTGGGCATCGGCGACGAGGGCAACGGCCGGGCGATCATCGCCTACGGCAACCCCGACACCGCCGACAACGTCTCGGCGTACGTACCCGGCCTCGGCACCAAGTTGGACGCGGATTTCGCCGACGGAACGGTGAACCGCGCGCTGCAGACGGCTCTTGGCGCCAGCCGCTTCGATCCGTTCCACACGACCTCGTCGATCGTCTGGCTCGGCTACGACGCGCCGCAGCTGACACCGGGCGATCTGACCAGTGGCAAAAGCGTGATGTTCGCCCACGATGCCGTGGCGGGAGCCCCCGACTACAACACCTTCATGGAGGGGATCTCCGCCACGCACGAAGGACAATCACCCCACGTCACGGCGATCGGCCATTCCTACGGGTCCCTCACCGTGGGGCTGGAGGCTCAGGCGGAAGGGGGAATTCCCGGTGCCGACGACATCATCCTGGTCGGAAGCCCCGGCACCGGCGCGGACAACGTCGGGGAGCTCAACGTGGGCAAGGGGCATGTGTTCGTGGGTGCGGCTGACAACGACGTCGTCACCAAGCTCCCGAGTCATGCGGAAGCGACCGGAATGGCCTCGGGCGCGGTCGGCGGGGGATCGACGGGGCTCGTTCTGGGTGCGGGTATCGCAGGGCCGCCCGGAGCTTTGATCGGCGGCGCTTCCGGAGCCGTCGTAGGAGGCGTGAGCGGCTACATGGCGCAGGACGCGCAGACCGACCCCAGTGAGCGCTGGTTCGGCACCGACCCCGCGAGCAGGGATTTCGGCGCGACACGGTTCCTGGTCTCGGACGGGGCAACTGTTTTGGAGGACCGCGGGGCAATGTCGGCACACTCGAATTACTTCGACCCGGCCAAGGATCAGAAATCGGCTGACAACATCGCCAGGATCGTCGTCGGCAAGTCGGGGCAGGTCGTCCCGGAGGTGCCTCGATGAGGATCTTCAAATATGCGATTCTGGTTGTGTCTGTTCTTTTGATGACCGGGTGCGGAGTACTGGATCGCTCTCATCAAGCAGAGGTGAAGATGGACATGCAGGGGGCGGCGGACAGGGCGGACGAGATCCTCGATGGGACTTTCGCCGCGATCGAGCCACCGGTGCACTGGACCCATGAGCGGGCGACCGAAGGCAGCTGCGACGTGCAAAGAAGTCGAGCGGTCATGACGATCATCTCCAAGGAACGGCGGGGCAGCTTCTTGGGAGTGATCGAGCGCTATTGGAAGGGGCAGGGGTACAAGCTGCTCTCCGTGAATACGTCGGACATGCCTGCCATGTATTACAGGACGCCTGACCAATTCAATGTGCGGGTGCTCATCGGCGGCGCGGGCCAGGCGTTCTTCGAAGTCGCCTCGCCTTGTGTGAACCGTTCCAAGGTCGCGTTGCCGAAGGCGAAGACAGTGGGGCCGAACTATGCCGAGGGAAAGACCCCCATCCCGAATGTCGAGTCGGACTTCTGGTCCGCGAAGAGCCCGCTTCCTTCACGGACCTGACCCAAGAGGCGTCCGGCGCGCTCGTCAGTGGCGGCTTGCTCGGGCGTAGCAGCGGGACAGGGCGTGGAACGCCTGCTTCGGCTCCCAGTGCCAGTCGGAAGCCGGGTCGTCGAACCGGTTCTTGACCGGCTTCACCACGGCGTAGCTCGCCATGTCCAGGTCGTAGCGCGGGTCGGGGGAGTACGGGGCGTCCGGGGTGAGGAACTCGAAGGCCATCGCGGCGTAGAGGCCCAGCTCCTCGAAGACGCCGAGGAGTTCGGTGAGGTAGGCGGCCTGGGTGCGTTCGCTGCGGACCAGGTCGCCCTTGATCTCGGGCGGCTGCTTCGTGTAGTCGACGGTGTCCCAGCCCATGCCGCCCAGTTCGGGCGCTCCCCGGTACGCGCACGTGCCGAACTCGGTGATCGCCAGCGGCTTGCCCCAGCGCAGGTAGCGGCGGAGTTCGCGGGCGTACTGGGCCCGTTCGGGGAAGTACGAGTAGTAGTCGATGCCGACGATGTCGAAGAGGTTCCAGTCCACTTCGTCGTCCTGGGCGGCCGCGTACGACAGCTTGCCGCCGAAGACCGACCGGCCGACCGCCGCGGCCCGTTCCGTGAACGCGGCCAGGCGCCGCATCATCAGCTCCGGGTCGAAGTTCCCGTCCATCAGGTTGCGGATGCGTTCCTGCGCGTTGTCGCCGGGCACGATGCCCGGTACGAAGAGCCAGAACTCGCATCCCACGCTCAGGTCGGCGCGCGCCCCCTGGCGGCGGAGCCGTTCCAGGTGGCGGCCGGTCTCCGCGAGGTGGTCGAGGATCTCCTCGGCGGGACGGTCGCCCAGGGTCGGCTGGAGCCAGATGTGGAGGCCGAGCTCGGCGGCTTCGGACGCGGTGGCGTTGAGGCGGTCGACGCCGTCGCCGGTCACCTCGATCGACGTTGCGTGCAGGTCCTCCTTGATGGCGCGGAGGTCCGCGCGCATACGGGTGGTGCTCCAGGCGGTGCCGGGGGTCTCGCCGGCGCCGATCGTGTAGCAGACCCCGCGATGGGTGAGGCCTCGACCGGTCTTCGGGGCCGGGATCGCCGCGGCGGGGGCGCTGGTCAGGAGGGGGCCGGCGGCCACGGCGGCTCCGATCGCCCCGGCCCCGGCCAGGAACCCGGCTCGGCTGATCCCCGCGTTGGGCTTGCTGTGGTGACGCACTTCGGCTCCCGGATGGTCGGCTGCTCGGGCGGTACCGTCAGCATGCCGAGCGGGTCCGGGCGGGGGCGTCCGCCGAAAGTCCACGAGGGCCCGACCAAAGGATGAACCGGCCGCATGGGGGAAGCGGCCCCGGGGCCGCCGGGCCCGTCAGGCGGCTCGGTGCCCGGTGTCCACGGAGGCGCGGGGGGCGTCGGCCGGGGTGCTGCCACCGGCGATGACGCGGCCCTTGCGGCGGCGGGCGAACAGGCGCCTGGGGAACCGGCCGCGGGGGAACAGACGGCGGGTGAGGCGGGCCTCGTAACGCGGCTGGAGCAGCAGGAACAGGCCCAGCGCGCAGACGCCCGCGATCCCGTACAGCATCCAGGACTTGGCGCCCCGCGCCGAGTAGGCCACGATCCCGAACGAGAAGAGCGCCGACCAGAAGTACATGAGCAGCACGGCCCGGCGGTGCGAGTGGCCGAGCTGGAGCAGCCGGTGGTGGAGGTGGCCCTTGTCGGCGGCGAACGGGGACATCCCGTTCCAGGTGCGCCGGACGACGGCCAGCACCAGGTCCGCGACGGGCAGCGCGATGACGGAGAGCGGAAGCAGCAGCGGAATGTAGACCGGCACCATCGCGGCCGAGCCGGACGTGCCGTCCACCGACTGGTTGAGGAGGCTCGGGTCGACGTCCCCGGTGACGGAGACGGCGCATCCGGCGATGAGCAGGCCGAGCAGCATGGAGCCCGAGTCGCCCATGAAGATGCGCGCCGGGTGGGAGTTGTGGATGAGGAAGCCGAGGCACATGCCCGCGAGAATCGCGGAGACGAGCGTGGTGGACGCGGCGGCCTCGATCCCGTAGCCGTACCAGAGCCGGTACGCGTACAGGAAGAACGCCGTCGCCGCGATGCCCATCGTGCCCGCGGCCAGTCCGTCGAGTCCGTCGACGAAGTTGACCGCGTTGATGGAGACGACGACGAGTCCGACGGTCAGCAGGGTGCTCTGCCAGTCGGAGAGGTAGATGCCGTCCGTGCCCGGCACCGGGAGCCAGGGGATGGTCAGACCCTGGAAGACCATCACTCCGGCGGCGAGGACCTGCCCGCCGAGCTTGACCAGCGCGTCGACGCCCCATTTGTCGTCGAGCACACCGAGGAGGCAGATCAGCGTCGCCCCGGACAGCAGGGCCCGGGGCGTGGAGCTCTGGGTGAAGATCTCTTCCAGCTGCGGGAGGTGCGAGGCGACCAGCAGTCCGGCCAGCAGTCCGCCGAACATGGCCATGCCGCCCAGGCGCGGGGTGGGCTCGCGGTGCACGTCACGCGCCCGGACCTCGGGGACCACCCCGATCGCGATGGCGAACTTCCGTACCGGCGCGGTCAGGAGATGCGTCACCGCAGCCGTGACGAACAGCATCAGCACATAGTCCCGCACGGGCCGCCTCACATCCTGGCCCAACAGGCCGGTACCTGCACAGGCGCCCGGTCCGGGGCCCCTGATCGCACCCCGGCGAGCCTAGCTCATACGGATTCCCGCGCTGCGGGGAGCGGGGAGCGGGGCGGTCAGGGCGGGCTTCCTGGGCACGGCCTTCCCGGGTACGGGGTTCTCGCGTACGGGCTTCCCGGGCACGGGCCTCTCGGCCACGCGCCTCTCGGCCACGCGCCTCTCCTGCGCGGCGAACAGGGCCGCCAGCACCAGCAGCACCCACAGCACCGGAGTCGGTGTCCCGTCGGGGGCGACGAAACCCTGGGCGGCGAGGCCGAGGAGACCGGCGGCGGCGAGCACCGCGGCGGCGGCGACCCGGCCGGGGCCCGTCCGTACCACCGCACCGGAACCGGCGGAACGGCGCCGGAATTCGAAGCGGCCGAATATCCGGGTGAAACACACCAGGAAGAATCCCGCGGTGGAGATCCAAATCGGTACCATCGCGAACCACAACGCGCTGCCGGGGGCCGGAGTGGCGAAACCGAATCCGACGACGAATATTCCGGCCGTCATGACAAGAGCGGGCATGTGCCAGAGATACAGGGTCATGAACCGGGCCCCGCACCAGCCCAGTACGGCCGTGACACGGGGGCGTCCCGCACATCGGACGATCAGCGGCTTGAGCGTCAGCCAGAGGCCGAGTTGTCCCGCCGTCAGCGTGAGCATCACCGCGGTCGGCGGGCTCATGTTGGAGACCGGTGCCCCGGGCATTCCGATCATCGACGCCGGATACGGGCCGAGGACCACGGCGACGGCGGTGAGTCCGAAACCGGCAACGGCCAGGGCCGGGGCCGTCCAGCCGCTCCGCATGCGCAGCCCGCCGTCGGCGTAGTGGAAGCCGAGCTGATGGGCGGCCAGCCAGACGAACAGGGCGTTCAGGAAGCCGACCGCCGGGCCGATCTGGAACCGCAGCACGTCGATGACCAGGGCGGACGCGGCGAGCACGCCGAGCACCCGCCAGCCGTGGCGGCGGTACCACCGGTACATCAGCGGGGTGACCGCGACGACGAGCACGTACACCGCGAGGAACCAGAGCAGTTGTCCCGCGATCTTCCCCGCCATCAGCACCGGCTGCCGGGGCACGCCCGCGCCGATCAGGAGGTGGGGCAGCAGCAGCCATACGCCGGCCAGGGGCACGACCGGCACCAGGAGACGCGCGATCCTGCCCCGGAGCCATTCGGGAACCGAATCCACCGAACGGAACGAGAAGAAATTCGCCGCGCCACCGGCGAAGAAGACCATCGGCATCACCTGGGTCAGCCAGGTGACGATCCACCAACCGGGACTGGCGAGTGCGTTCCCGGTATTCAGCCGGCCGTTCTCATAGGTCAGTACCGGCATGAGCCAGTGCTGGGAAATGACCGCCAGAACGCACAGGGCTCTGATGATGTCTATGAAGGGATCACGGGCGCGACCGGGTGAATGCGCGGGCGTTGACTGCATGTATTCATCGTGCTGTCGGCAGTCGGAACAGGCAGTAAAGCGGCCCCCCGAATAGTTCGGGGGGCCAGCACCGAGCCCATGGTGGGGGCAGCACCACCCCGGCCGGGAACGGCGAAGGGCCGTCGCTCCCGAGCGGGGGAGGCGACGGCCCTTCCACGGCGTACGGCCAGTCGGCGTCGGCGTACCGACGTATCGGCCAACGGACGCGCCGACGTACCGGCGTGCCGGTGCGCCGGTGGATCAGAGAACGCGGACCGCGCCCGACGGCGGGTCGTAGGAGAGCGGACGCTGGACCACACCGGTGCTGGAGTTCTGCGCACCGACGAACTGGCCGCCGCCCACGTAGACGCCGACGTGGTACGCGCTGCCCGCGCCGCCCCAGTACAGGATGTCGCCCGGCTGGAGGTTGCTCAGCGAGACCTGGGTGCCCGCGGTGGACTGGGCCTGAGAGACGCGCGGCAGGTCGACGCCGACCGTACGGAACGCGGCCTGGACCAGACCGGAGCAGTCCCACGAGTTGGGGCCGGTGCCGCCGGACACGTACGCGTCGCCGACCTGGGCCTTCACGAAGGCGATGACGGACGCGGCGGAGCCGGTCGCGTTCGACGAGACGGACGGGGCGCCGGCGGTGCTCGTGGAGCCGGCGGACGCGCTGAGCGTCGTACGCGTGGCGGTGCGGGAGGCGCGCTCGGCGGCCTCGGCCTTCGCCTTGGCGGCGGCCTCCGCCTTCTTCTTGGCCTCGGCCTTGCGGACCGCCTCGGCCTTGGCCTTCTTGGCGGCCTTCGCCGCGGTGGTCGCGGCGGCGTCCTGCTGGGCCTGCGTCTGCAGGTCCTGGGCGACCTGCTGGGTGGCCTCGGCGGACGCGGCGACGGCGGTGGAGAGCCCGGAGGTGAGGGTGGGCATCTCGATGGTCTGGGTCACCGGCTCGGCCTGGGCCGAACCGGCGGTGCCCGCCACGGCGATGGTGCTGAGGACGCCACCGGCAACTCCGGCACGCAGCGCCGTCTTCGGGGCGTTCCGGCGGGGCTTCCGGTGGCTGGGTATGTGAGCGGTGTGGGACATGGGTACTAGCGCTATCAGGGCTCCGGGCCTCCCATCAAGAAACGTGTGTTGCGACACAGTTACGTTCGGAATCTGCGAATCCGCTTCCTGGAGGGCTTTATTGACGCCGTAACGGGCAAAACGGGCATGCCTGATCACCGCTGTGATCACGGACTTTCGGTAATACGCCCGAATTGCCCGGCGCTTACCATCCGCCCACGCTGATGGCCAAGCCCGCTTTTGCCGCGCCCCTTGGTGAGTGACGCAGGTCACAGCGTGATCGGCGCACGAGGGGCGGTTATGCGCCATGCGCCCAAGGTGGCGCCTCGCGGGGGGGATGCTCCATTCGTCCGTAAAGGCGCACATGTTCGCATGGGTCCACTTTGCTCTCCGGGCTGCCACGCGCGGGTGAGTTCCAGTGGCGCGGGCGGAGGGGGCGCCGCCCTCGGGGTGCGGCCGGGGCGTCCGGGGGCCGGGTTCGGGGCGGGGGTCTCTATCACCCCGTGACGTCCATCGCCAATTTGCTTGGTAGGGCCATCTCTTGATAGGGCGACAGCCGTTTGACCAGCGGTAACAACCTCGGATGTCACGTCTCGTGATCACTCGACCGCTTCACGTGTGAAGATCACCGCTCATCCGACTTCATGATCCTTCGTCAGGTGGTGGAGATCACAAAGACGTTGCTGCACCCCGTGTCGCAGATCACAGGATGGCGGGCATAGGATGCGGGGCAGTCGGGCTTGTGAACTGCCTCACATGAGCACGATCTTGGTGAGGCGGTGAGCCGGTCGCCCGATGCGGTCCAACGGTCAAGGACGACTGGAAGGAGCGAGGAGCGTGAATGCCTACGCGCCCATCCTCGTGCTCGGCGCCCTCGGGGCAGGGTTTGCGATCTTCTCCGTGGTCATGGCCACGCTTATCGGCCCCAAGCGGTACAACCGGGCAAAGCTCGAAGCGTACGAGTGCGGGATCGAACCCACCCCCACTCCGGCCGGAGGCGGCCGCTTTCCCATCAAGTACTACCTGACGGCGATGCTCTTCATCGTCTTCGACATCGAGATCGTCTTCCTCTATCCCTGGGCCGTCTCCTTCGACGCCCTGGGGATCTTCGGGCTCGTGGAGATGCTGCTCTTCGTGCTCACCGTCTTTGTCGCCTACGCCTATGTGTGGCGTCGCGGCGGCCTGGACTGGGACTGAGGACTAGGGGCTGAGGAGCACACCATGGGACTCGAAGAGAAGCTGCCCAGCGGCTTCGTACTGACCACTGTCGAACAGGCCGCCGGCTGGGTGCGGAAGTCCTCCGTCTTCCCCGCCACCTTCGGCCTCGCCTGTTGCGCCATCGAGATGATGACGACCGGGGCCGGGCGGTACGACCTGGCCCGGTTCGGGATGGAGGTCTTCCGTGGATCGCCGCGGCAGGCGGATCTGATGATCGTCGCAGGACGGGTCAGCCAGAAGATGGCTCCCGTCCTGCGGCAGGTCTACGACCAGATGCCCAATCCCAAGTGGGTCATCTCGATGGGCGTTTGCGCGTCATCGGGCGGAATGTTCAACAATTACGCCATTGTTCAGGGTGTTGATCATATTGTCCCGGTCGATATCTATCTGCCGGGCTGTCCGCCCCGGCCCGAGATGCTGATGGACGCGATCCTCAAGCTCCACCAGAAGATCCAGGGCTCCAAGCTCGGGGTCAACGCGCAGGAGGCCGCCCGCGAGGCGGAGGACGCCGCGCTCAAGGCACTGCCCCTGATCGAGATGAAGGGGCTGCTGCGGTGAGCGAGAGCCGTAACCAGGACGAGCAGAACCCGAACGCCGTGCCCGCCCCCCGCGCGGACACCGGCGAGGTCATCGGCGTACGCAAGGGCATGTTCGGCGCCGAGAACGGCGGCGACACCTCCGGCTACGGCGGCCTCGTCCGCACCGTGACCCTGCCCGGCGCGGCCTCCCGCCCCTACGGCGGCTGGTTCGACGAGGTCGCCGACGAACTCGAAGGCGCCCTGGAGGAGCAGGACCTCCTCCCGGAGAACGCCATCGAGAAGACCGTCGTCGACCGGGGCGAGCTCACCTTCCACATCGCCCGCGAACACCTGCCCCGGGTCGCCCGCACCCTGCGCGACGACCCGGCGCTGCGCTTCGAGCTCTGCACGGGGGTGAGCGGTGTCCACTTCCCCGGCGACAAGGGCCGCGAGCTGCACGCCGTCTACCACCTGCGCTCGCTCACGCACGGCCGGCTGATCCGCCTGGAGGTGTCGGCCCCGGACGAGGACCCGCACATCCCGTCCCTCGTCGCGGTCTACCCGACCAACGACTGGCACGAGCGCGAGGTCTACGACTTCTTCGGGCTGGTCTTCGACGGGCACCCCGCCCTCACCCGGATCATGATGCCGGACGACTGGCAGGGCTTCCCGCAGCGCAAGGACTACCCGCTCGGCGGCATCGCCGTCGAGTACAAGGGCGCCCAGATTCCGGCTCCGGACCAGCGGAGGTCGTACTCCTGATGACCACTCCCCACGCAACCCCGCGCGCGACGACCGAGGGCACCGTATACACGGTCACCGGCGGCGACTGGGACGAGGTCGTCGACTCCGCGGTCAAGTCCGACGACGAGCGCATCATCGTCAACATGGGCCCCCAGCACCCCTCCACCCACGGCGTGCTGCGGCTGATCCTGGAGATCGACGGCGAGACCGTCACCGAGGCCCGCTGCGGCATCGGCTACCTCCACACCGGCATCGAGAAGAACCTCGAATACCGGAGCTGGACCCAGGGCACCACCTTCGTCACGCGCATGGACTACCTGACGCCGTTCTTCAACGAGACGGCGTACTGCCTCGGCGTCGAGAAGCTCCTCGGCATCGAGGACCAGATCCCCGACCGGGCCAGCGTCCTGCGCGTGCTCCTGATGGAGCTCAACCGGCTCTCCTCGCATCTGGTGTGCATCGCCACCGGCGGCATGGAGCTCGGCGCCACCACGATCATGATCTACGGATTCCGCGACCGTGAGCTGGTGCTCGACCTCTTCGAGCTGATCACCGGCCTGCGCATGAACCACGCGTTCGTCCGCCCCGGCGGGCTCGCCCAGGACCTGCCGCCCGGCGCGGTCGACCAGCTCCGCGAGTTCGTGAAGACCATGAAGAAGAACCTGCCGGAGTACGACAAGCTCGCCACCGGCAACCCCATCTTCAAGGCCCGCATGCAGGACGTCGGCTACCTCGACCTGACCGGCTGCATGGCGCTGGGCGCCACCGGCCCGATCCTGCGCTCCGCCGGGCTCCCGCACGACCTGCGCAAGACCGACCCGTACTGCGGGTACGAGACCTACGACTTCGACGTCCCGACCGCCGACAGCTGCGACGCCTACGGCCGCTTCCTCGTCCGCCTGGAAGAGATGCGCCAGTCGCTGCGGATCATCGAGCAGTGCATCGACCGGCTCGCCCCCGGACCGGTGATGGTCGCCGACAAGAAGATCGCCTGGCCGGCCCAGCTCGCGCTCGGACCGGACGGACTGGGCAACTCGCTCGACCACATCAAGAAGATCATGGGCACCTCCATGGAGGCCCTGATCCACCACTTCAAGCTGGTGACCGAGGGCTTCCGGGTCCCGGCCGGGCAGGCGTACACCGCCGTCGAATCGCCCAAGGGCGAGCTCGGCGTGCACGTCGTCTCGGACGGCGGCACCCGCCCCTACCGGGTCCACTTCCGCGACCCCTCCTTCACCAACCTCCAGGCCATGGCGGCGATGTGCGAGGGCGGCCAGGTCGCCGACGTCATCGTCGCCGTCGCGTCCATCGACCCCGTGATGGGAGGCGTCGACCGGTGACCGAAGCACCCAAGGAAGTCAGTCTGGGGATGCCGCAGCTCCCCGCCCCCGCCTACCCGGCCGAGGTGCGCGCCAGGCTCGAAGCGGACGCGAAGGAGGTGATCGCCCGCTACCCCGGCAGCCGCTCCGCCCTGCTGCCCCTGCTCCACCTGGTGCAGTCCGAGGAGGGCTACGTCTCCCGCACCGGCATGGCGTTCTGCGCCGACATGCTCGGCCTCACCACCGCCGAGGTCACCGCCGTCGCCACCTTCTACACGATGTACCGGCGCCGCCCCAGCGGCGACTACCAGGTCGGCGTCTGCACCAACACGCTGTGCGCGGTGATGGGCGGCGACGCCATCTTCGAACGGCTCCAGGAACACCTCGGCGTCGGCAACGACGGTACGGACATGACCACGGTCGACGGGAAGATCACCCTCGAACACATCGAGTGCAACGCGGCCTGCGACTTCGCCCCCGTGGTGATGGTCAACTGGGAGTTCTTCGACAACCAGACGCCCGAGAGCGCGACCCGACTGGTCGACGACCTCATCGCCGGGCGCACCGTCGAACCCACCCGCGGCGCCCCGCTCTGCTCGTACAAGGAGACCGCCCGCATCCTGGCCGGATTCCCCGACGAGCGACCCGGCGCCGTCGAGGCAACCGGCGGCGCGGGCCCCGCCTCGCTGGTCGGCCTCCGGCTCGCCAAGGGCGAGGAGCCGCACGCGCGCGTCGTCGCCCCGCGCGGTGAACGCCCGACCGACGAGGAGGGGGAGTGATGACGTTGACGACCGAACTCGACGACAACGGAGGCGGGAACGGGGACAGCCCCGAGAAGCTCCTCTCCCCCGTCCTCTCCGCGTTCTGGGACGCACCGGAGTCCTGGACGCTGGAGACCTACCGGCGCCACGACGGGTACGAGGGGCTGCGCAAGGCCCTCGCCATGACGCCGGACGACCTCATCGCCTACGTCAAGGACTCCGGCCTGCGCGGCCGGGGCGGCGCGGGCTTCCCCACCGGGATGAAGTGGCAGTTCATCCCCCAGGGCGACGGCAAGCCGCACTACCTGGTGGTCAACGCCGACGAGTCGGAGCCGGGCACCTGCAAGGACATCCCGCTCCTCTTCGCCAACCCGCACAGCCTCATCGAGGGCATCGTGATCGCCTGCTACGCGATCCGCTCCTCGCACGCCTTCATCTACCTGCGCGGCGAGGTCGTCCCCGTACTGCGCAGGCTCCACGAAGCCGTGCGCGAGGCGTACGAGGCGGGCTACCTCGGCAAGGACGTCCTGGGCTCCGGGCTCGACCTGGAACTCACCGTGCACGCGGGCGCCGGCGCGTACATCTGCGGTGAGGAGACCGCACTGCTCGACTCGCTGGAAGGACGACGCGGCCAGCCCCGGCTGCGGCCCCCCTTCCCCGCCGTCGAGGGCCTGTACGCCTGCCCCACCGTGGTGAACAACGTCGAGTCCATCGCCTCGGTTCCCGCGATCCTGAACCGGGGCAAGGACTGGTTCCGGTCGATGGGCAGCGAGAAGTCCCCCGGCTTCACCCTGTACTCGCTCAGCGGGCACGTCGCGACCCCCGGCCAGTACGAGGCGCCGCTCGGCATCACGCTGCGCCAGCTGCTCGACATGAGCGGCGGCATGCGCCCCGGCCACCGGCTGAAGTTCTGGACCCCGGGCGGCTCGTCCACCCCGATGTTCACCGACGAACACCTCGACGTGCCGCTCGACTACGAGGGCGTCGGCGCCGCCGGATCCATGCTCGGCACCAAGGCGCTCCAGTGCTTCGACGAGACCACCTGCGTCGTACGCGCCGTCACCCGCTGGACCGAGTTCTACGCCCACGAGTCCTGCGGCAAGTGCACACCCTGCCGCGAGGGCACGTACTGGCTCGTCCAGCTGCTCCGCGACATCGAGGCGGGCAAGGGGCGGATGTCCGACCTCGACAAGCTCAACGACATCGCCGACAACATCAACGGCAAGTCCTTCTGCGCCCTCGGCGACGGCGCCGCCTCGCCGATCTTCTCCTCGCTGAAGTACTTCCGCGAGGAGTACGAGCAGCACATCACGGGCAAGGGCTGCCCCTTCGATCCCGCCCGGTCCACCGCCTGGGCCGACGACAAGAACGCTCACCAGGGGGTGAACGCATGACAGTCACCACGAGTGCGCCCTCCGGGGGCGGCGAGGCGGCGATCCCGCCCGAGGACCTGGTCACGCTGACCATCGACGGCATCGAGATCAGCGTGCCCAAGGGCACCCTGGTCATCCGGGCCGCCGAACTCCTCGGCATCGAGATCCCACGCTTCTGCGACCACCCGCTCCTCGACCCGGTCGGTGCCTGCCGCCAGTGCATCGTCGAGGTCGAGGGCCAGCGCAAGCCGATGGCCTCCTGCACCATCACCTGCACCGAGGGCATGGTGGTCAGGTCGCAGCTCACCTCGCCCGTCGCCGAGAAGGCCCAGAAGGGTGTGATGGAGCTGCTGCTCATCAACCACCCGCTGGACTGCCCGGTCTGCGACAAGGGCGGCGAGTGCCCGCTGCAGAACCAGGCGATGTCGCACGGCGAGGCCGACTCCCGCTTCGAGGGGAAGAAGCGGACGTACGAGAAGCCCGTCCCGATCTCCACCCAGGTCCTGCTGGACCGCGAACGGTGCGTGCTCTGCGCGCGCTGCACCCGGTTCTCCAACCAGGTGGCGGGCGACCCGATGATCGAGCTGGTCGAGCGCGGCGCGCTCCAGCAGGTCGGCACCGGCGAGGGCGACCCCTTCGAGTCGTACTTCTCCGGGAACACCATCCAGATCTGCCCGGTCGGCGCGCTGACCTCGTCGGCGTACCGGTTCCGCTCCCGCCCCTTCGACCTGGTCTCCTCGCCGTCGGTCTGCGAGCACTGCTCGGGCGGCTGCGCCACCCGTACCGACCACCGGCGCGGCAAGGTCATGCGGCGGCTCGCCGCCAACGACCCCGAGGTCAACGAGGAGTGGGTCTGCGACAAGGGCCGCTTCGGCTTCCGCTACGCCCAGCAGCGCGACCGGCTCACCACCCCGCTGGTCCGCAACGCCGAGGGCGTCCTGGAACCGGCGAGCTGGCCCGAGGCGCTGGCCGCCGCCGCGACCGGACTGGCCGCCGCGCGCGGCCGCACGGGCGTGCTCACCGGCGGTCGGCTGACCGTCGAGGACGCCTACGCGTACAGCAAGTTCGCCCGGGTCGCCCTGGACACCAACGACATCGACTTCCGGGCCCGCGTGCACAGCGGCGAGGAGGCCGACTTCCTGGCCGCCCGGGTCGCCGGCCGCGGCCGGGACCTCGACAACACGGGCGTCACGTACGGCTCGCTGGAGAAGGCGCCGACGGTGCTGCTGGTCGGCTTCGAGTCGGAGGAGGAGGCCCCCGGCGTCTTCCTGCGGCTGCGCAAGGCCCACCGCAAGCACAAGCAGCGCACGTACGCGGTCGCCTCGCACGCCACCCGGGGCCTCACCAAGGCCGGCGGCACGCTGCTGCCCGCCGCCCCCGGCACCGAGACCGAGTGGCTGGACGCCCTCGCGGGCGGCGTCGGACTCGACGGCGAGGGCGCGGCGGCCGCCGAGGCCCTGCGCGCCGAGGGCTCCGTGATCATGGTCGGCGAGCGGCTGGCCGGAGTGCCGGGCGGGTTCACCGCCGCGCTGCGGACGGCCACCGCGACCGGGGCGGCGCTGGTGTGGATCCCGCGCCGGGCCGGGGAACGCGGTGCGGTGGAGGCGGGCGCGCTCCCGTCGCTGCTGCCCGGCGGCCGTCCGGCGACCGACCCGCGGGCCCGCGGCGAGGTGGCCTCCATCTGGGGCGTCGGCGAACTCCCCGGCCGCTTCGGCCGCGACACCGGCCAGATCATCGAGGCCGCCGCCACCGGCGAACTGGCAGCGCTGCTGGTCGCCGGGGTCGGGACCGAGGACCTGCCGGACCCGGCCCGCGCCCTGGAGGCCCTGGACCGGGTCGGATTCCTGGTCTCGCTGGAGCTGCGGCCGAGCGAGGTCACCGACCGCGCCGACGTGGTGCTCCCGGTCGCCGCGGTGGCCGAGAAGCCCGGCACGTTCCTCAACTGGGAGGGCCGGGTGCGGATGTTCGACGCCGCGCTGAAGCCCGAGCAGATGACCCGCACGCTCGCCCCGGCCGACGCCCGGGTGCTGCACATGCTGGCCGACGCCATGGCCCGTACCGGGAACGTGACGGCCGCCGCCCGCTTCGCGCTGCCCGACCTGAAGTCCGTACGCCGCGAACTGGACCGGTTCGGCGGCTGGACCGGGGCGCACGGCGCCGAGCCGAACGAGGCGGCGCGCCCGCTGCCCCGGCCCGGCGACGGCGAGGCCGTCCTCGCGGGCCACCGGATGCTGCTCGACCTGGGCCGGCTCCAGGAGGGCGACGAGGCGCTGGCCGGCACCCGGCACGCCGCGGTCGCCCGGCTCTCCCCGGCCACCGCCGCCGAGACCGGTGTGAAGGACGGCGACCTGCTGGCCGTCACCGGCCCCACGGGCAGCGTCACCTTCCCGCTGCGGGTCACCGACATGCCGGACCGGGTGGTCTGGGTGCCGCTGAACTCCGCCGGGCGGGGCGTGCCGGCCGACACCGGTGCCCTCCCCGGCGGCCTGGTCCGGATCGGCCCCGCCACGCCGGGGACCCCCGACGTCACACCGGAGGTGGGGGCGTGAGCGCCTTCGCGCAACTGGCCGCGGCACCGCACAGCGTCGTGCTCGCCGCCGAGGACCTGTCGATGTTCGGCACCGACCCGTGGTGGCTCGTCGTCATCAAGGCGGTGTTCTGCTTCGCGTTCCTGATGGTGACCGTGCTCTTCTCGATCGTGTGGGAGCGCAAGGTCGTCGCCTGGATGCAGCTGCGCATCGGCCCCAACCGGCACGGTCCCTGGGGCATGCTCCAGTCGCTCGCCGACGGCATCAAGCTGATGCTGAAGGAGGACGTGATCGTCAAGCGCGCGGACAAGGTGGTCTACGTCCTCGCGCCGATCATCGCCGCCATCCCGGCGTTCATGGCGATCGCGGTCATCCCCTTCGGCCCGTCCGGCAACGAGGTCTCGATCTTCGGGCACCGCACCACGATGCAGCTCACCGACCTGCCGATCGCGATGCTCTACATCCTCGCCGTCGCCTCGGTCGGGATCTACGGCATCGTCCTGGCCGGCTGGTCGTCCGGATCGACGTACCCGCTCCTGGGCGGTCTGCGCTCCTGCGCCCAGATGATCAGCTACGAGATCGCGATGGGCGCCGCGTTCGCCTCGGTCTTCCTCTACTCCGGGTCGATGTCGACCTCGAAGATCGTGGAGGCGCAGCAGGACCGGTGGTTCATCCTCCTGCTGCCGGTCTCGTTCATCATCTACATCGTCACGATGGTCGGTGAGACCAACCGGGCCCCGTTCGACATGCCGGAGTCCGAGGGCGACCTGGTCGGCGGCTTCAACACCGAGTACTCGTCCATCAAGTTCGCGATGTTCATGCTCGCCGAGTACGTCAACATGGTCACCGTCTCCGCCGTCTCCACGACCCTGTTCCTGGGCGGCTGGCGGGCCCCGTACCCGATCAGCACCTTCTGGGAGGGCGCGAACCACGGCTGGTGGCCGATGCTCTGGTTCGTCATCAAGGTCCAGTTGCTCCTCTTCTTCTTCATCTGGCTGCGCGGCACGCTGCCCCGGGTCCGCTACGACCAGCTGATGAAGCTCGGCTGGAAGGTCCTCATCCCGGTCTCGGTGGTCTGGCTGATGCTGGTCGCCACCGTGCGGGCGCTGCGCAACGAGGGGTACGACTTCTCGGGGATCGTGCTGTACGTGGCCGGGGCGGTGCTCGCGATCCTGCTGCTCTCCTTCGTCGCCGACCTCTTCCGCGACAAGAAGGAGCGGGCCGCCGACGCGGCCGCCGGACCGGAGCCGGCCTTCGACCCGATGGCGGGCGGATTCCCGGTGCCGCCCCTGCCCGGACAGACCCTGCCGCCGGTGCCGCGCCGCAGGCCGCGGGGCGAGCGGGAGCTCGTTGTCAGTGGCGGGGCGGATACTCAGAGTGACGGAAACGCGAGTGACGGAAAGGAGGCCGACGGTGTCTGAGTCGCCCAACTCCCCGGGGACTCCGGGGTCCGAGGGATCCTCGGGATCTTCCGGATCCTCCGGAGAGAAGTTCCTGAACCCCGTCGCCGGCTTCGGCGTGACCTTCAAGGCCATGTTCAAGAAGCGGCTGACCGAGCAGTATCCGGAGACGCCGAAGGTGACGGCGCCGCGCTTCCACGGCCGGCACCAGCTCAACCGCCACCCGGACGGGCTGGAGAAGTGCGTCGGCTGCGAGCTGTGCGCCTGGGCCTGCCCGGCCGACGCGATCTACGTCGAGGGCGCGGACAACACCGACGAGGAGCGCTACTCCCCGGGCGAGCGCTACGGCCGCGTCTACCAGATCAACTACGCCCGCTGCATCCTGTGCGGACTGTGCATCGAGGCCTGCCCGACCCGGGCGCTGACGATGACCAACGAGTTCGAGCTGGCCAACACCACCCGCGAAAGCCTCATCTACACCAAGGACGAGCTGCTCGCGGGCCTGGAGGAGGGCATGGTCGACACCCCGCACGCGATCTTCCCGGGGATGGACGAGCAGGACTACTACCGGGGTCTGGTCACCGAGGCCGCCCCCGGCACGGAGCGCCAGACCGCCGTCTCCAAGGGCGAGAAGCCGGACGACGACGCCCACCACGAGAACAACGGCTCGGCGCAGGGGGTGGGCGCATGACCGCCCTGGCCGCCGCGGCCTCCCAGACCTCGACCGGCGAGGCCGTCCAGTTCTGGGTGCTCGCCGTCGTCGCCGTGATCGGCGCGCTGTCCACCATCCTCATGAAGAAGGCCGTGCACAGTGCGCTGAGCCTCGCCGGGACCATGATCGTCCTGGCGGTGTTCTACCTCGCCAACGGCGCGTACTTCCTGGGCATCGTCCAGATCGTCGTCTACACCGGCGCGATCATGATGCTCTTCCTCTTCGTGGTCATGCTGGTCGGCGTCACCGCGGCCGACTCGCTGAAGGAGACCCTGAAGGGCCAGCGCTGGCTGGCCGCAGGCTGCGGCCTCGGCTTCGGGGTCCTGCTGATCGCGGGCATCGGCAACGCCTCGCTGAGCAGCTTCAACGGGCTCGGTACCGCCAACACCGAGCACGGCGGAAACGTGGAGGGGCTGGCCAGCCTCATCTTCACCAAGTACGTCTTCGCCTTCGAGATCACCGGCGCCCTGCTGATCACCGCGACGGTCGGCGCGATGGTGCTCACCCACCGGGAGCGCACCGAGCGCGCGAAGACCCAGCGCGAGCTGTCCGAGGAGCGGGTGCGCGGTACGCAGCTCCCGCCGCTGCCCGCCCCCGGCGTCTACGCCCGGCACAACGCGGTGGACATCCCGGGCCTGCTCCCCGACGGCACGCCCTCCGAGCTCACCGTCATGGGCACCCTGCGCGACCGCGGCCAGATCCGCGACGTCTCGCACGAATCGCTGGACCGGCTCCGGGCGCTGGAGCAGCGCTCCGAGGAGCGGCTCGGCCGGGACAACGAAGAAGAGGAGGTCGCCAAGTGAATCCGGTCAACTACCTCTATCTCGCTGCCCTGCTGTTCACCATCGGTGCGGCCGGTGTGCTGATCCGGCGGAACGCGATCGTGCTGTTCATGTGTGTGGAGCTGATGCTCAACGCCTGCAACCTCGCGTTCGTGACCTTCTCCCGGATGCACGGCAATCTCGACGGCCAGATCATCGCCTTCTTCACGATGGTCGTCGCCGCCGCGGAGGTCGTGGTCGGGCTCGCGATCATCGTGTCGGTGTTCCGTTCCCGCCACTCGGCCTCGGTCGACGACGCCAGCCTGATGAAGCTGTAAGGGGACGTTGAATCGTGGAGAACCTGATCGCGCTGCTCGTGGCGGCGCCCCTGCTCGGAGCGGCGGTCCTGCTCTGCGGCGGACGACGGCTGGACCGCGCCGGGCACTGGCTCGGCACCCTGCTCGCCGCCGCCTCCTTCGTCATCGGCGTCGTGCTCTTCCTCGACATGCTGGGGAAGGGCGCGGAGGACCGGGCCCTGCACCAGAAGCTGTTCAGCTGGGTACCGGTCGAGGGCTTCCAGGCCGACGTGGCCTTCCAGCTCGACCAGCTGTCGATGACGTTCGTCCTGCTGATCACCGGTGTGGGCACCCTGATCCACATCTACTCGATCGGCTACATGGAGCACGACGAACGCCGCCGTCGCTTCTTCGCCTATCTGAACCTGTTCCTCGCGGCGATGCTCCTGCTGGTCCTCGCCGACAACTACCTGCTGCTGTACGCCGGGTGGGAGGGCGTCGGCCTGGCGTCGTACCTGCTCATCGGCTTCTGGCAGCACAAGCCCAGCGCGGCCACCGCCGCCAAGAAGGCGTTCCTGGTCAACCGGGTCGGCGACATGGGCCTGTCGATCGCGATCATGCTGATGTTCACCACCTTCGGCACCTTCGCCTTCGGCCCGGTCCTCGAAGCGACCGGGGAGACGAGCGAGGGCAAGCTGACGGCGATCGGCCTGATGCTGCTCCTCGCGGCCTGCGGCAAGTCGGCCCAGGTGCCGCTCCAGTCCTGGCTCGGTGACGCGATGGAGGGTCCGACCCCGGTCTCGGCCCTCATCCACGCCGCGACCATGGTCACCGCGGGCGTCTACCTCATCGTCCGCTCCGGCGCGATCTTCAACGGGGCGCCGGACGCCCAGCTGGTCGTCGTGGTCGTCGGCGCGGTCACCCTGCTCTTCGGGGCGATCGTCGGTTGCGCGAAGGACGACATCAAGAAGGCCCTCGCCGGTTCGACGATGTCGCAGATCGGCTACATGATCCTGGCCGCCGGGCTCGGCCCGATCGGCTACGTCTTCGCGATCATGCACCTGGTGACGCACGGCTTCTTCAAGGCCGGGCTCTTCCTCGGCGCCGGTTCGGTCATGCACGGCATGAACGACGAGGTCGACATGCGGAAGTTCGGCGGCCTGCGGAAGTACATGCCGGTCACCTTCATCACCTTCGGCCTCGGCTATCTGGCTATCATCGGATTCCCCGGACTGTCCGGCTTCTTCTCCAAGGACAAGATCATCGAGGCGGCGTTCGCCAAGGGCGGCACCGAGGGCTGGATCCTCGGCTCCGTGGCCCTGCTGGGCGCCGCGATCACCGCGTTCTACATGACGCGCGTGATGCTGATGACGTTCTTCGGCGAGAAGCGCTGGCAGCCCGACGCGGACGGCAACGAGCCGCACCCGCACGAGTCCCCGAAGTCGATGACCATCCCCATGATCGTCCTCGCCTTCGGCTCGGTCTTCGCCGGCGGGCTGTTCTCCATCGGCGACCGCTTCCTGAACTGGCTGGAGCCGGTCACCCAGCACAGCCACGGACACGCGCCCGTCAGCGCCACGACGGTCACCGCCGCCACCATGGTGGTCCTCGTCGTCGGCGTCGCCCTCGCCTGGGCGATGTACGGACGCAAGCCCGTGCCGGTCACCGCCCCGCGCGGCTCGCTGCTCACCCGGGCCGCCCGCCGCGACCTCCTCCAGGACGACTTCAACCACGTGGTCCTGGTCCGCGGCGGCGAGCACCTCACCCGCTCCCTGGTCTACGTCGACCACACCCTGGTCGACGGCGTCGTCAACGGCACGGCGGCCTCGATGGGCGGTCTCTCCGGCCGGCTGCGCAAGCTGCAGAACGGCTACGCCCGCTCCTACGCGGTCTCGATGTTCGGCGGTACGGCGGTCCTCATCGCCGTGACCCTGCTGATGAGGGCGGTCTGATCACATGTCCTTTCCCCTCCTGACAGCGACCGCGGCGCTCCCGGCGATCGGGGCGGTCGCCACCGCCGCCGTCCCGGCCGCGAAGCGCACCGCCGCGAAATGGACGGCGCTGGTCTTCTCGCTGGCCACGCTCGTCCTGGCGGGCCTCGCGCTCGCCCGCTTCGAGCCCGGCGGCGAGCGCTACCAGCTCACCGAATCGCACGCCTGGATCAAGGACTTCGGCGTCCGCTACGAACTGGGCGTGGACGGCATCGGCGTCGCGCTCATGGCGCTCACCGCCCTGCTGATCCCCTTCGTCATCCTGGCCGGCTGGAACGACGCCGATCCGTCCCCAAGCTCTCAACTCCGTTCGAGCGGGGGAGGCCCCAACGAGACGAAGCCGTATCGATGGCGCCCGACCCAGGGCTTCTTCGCCCTGATCCTCATGGTCGAGGCGATGGTGATCCTCTCCTTCGAGGCCACCGACGTCTTCCTCTTCTACATCCTCTTCGAAGCCATGCTCATCCCGATGTACTTCCTCATCGGCGGCTTCGGGGACCGGGCGCACTCCGGGAGCGACGAGAACGCGGCGGCGCAGCGCTCGTACGCCGCGGTCAAGTTCCTCCTCTACAACCTGGCCGGCGGGCTCATCATGCTGGCCGCCGTGATCGGCCTCTACGTCGTCGCGGGGACGTTCTCGCTCTCCGAGATCGCCGAGGCCCGCGCCAACGGCTCGCTCTCCATGGCGACCGGCACCGAGCGCTGGCTCTTCCTCGGGTTCTTCTTCGCCTTCGCGGTGAAGGCCCCGCTGTGGCCGCTGCACACCTGGCTGCCCAACGCGATGGGCGAGGCGACCTCCCCGGTGGCCGTCCTGATCACCGCGGTCGTCGACAAGGTCGGCACCTTCGCGATGCTCCGCTTCTGCCTCCAGCTCTTCCCGGAGGCCAGCAAGTGGGCGACGCCGGTGATCGTCGTCCTGGCGCTGATCAGCATCGTCTACGGGGCGCTGCTCGCCGTCGGCCAGCGCGACATCAAGCGCCTGATCGCCTACGCGTCGATCTCGCACTTCGGCTTCATCATCCTGGGCATCTTCGCGATGACCAGCCAGGGCCAGTCCGGCGCCACGCTCTACATGGTCAACCACGGGATCTCGACCGCCGCCCTGATGCTGGTGGCGGGCTTCCTGATCACCCGGCGCGGCTCCCGGCTCATCGCCGACTACGGCGGGGTCCAGAAGGTGGCGCCGATCCTGGCCGGCACCTTCCTGATCGGCGGTCTGGCGACCCTGTCGCTGCCCGGGCTCGCCCCGTTCGTCAGCGAGTTCCTGGTCCTGGTCGGCGCGTTCAGCGCCTACCCGGCGGCGGGCATCGTCGCCACCACCGGCATCGTGCTCGCCGCGCTCTACGTGCTCGTCCTCTACCAGCGGACGATGACGGGCCCGGTGAAGGCCGAGGTCCAGGGCATGGCGGACCTCAAGGTCCGGGAGCTGGCGGTGGTCGTCCCGCTGATCGCGCTGCTGCTCTTCCTGGGCGTCTATCCGAAACCGCTGACCGAGATCGTCAACCCGGCGGTGCAGCACACCATGTCGGACGTCCAGAAGAAGGACCCCCAGCCTGAGGTGGAGGCCGCCAAGTGAGCGCAACAGCTGTCCACGGTCTGTGGACGACGGCGGGCGGGGTGACGGCGGCCGCCCCCGTCGAGAGGTTCAAGGCGCCGGTCATCGAGTACACCCAGCTCATGCCGGTCCTCATCGTGATCGGTGTCGCCGTGGTGGGCGTGCTCGTCGAGGCGTTCGTGCCGCGCCGGGCCCGCTACTACACGCAGGTCTTCCTCACGGTCGTCGCGCTGGCCGCCGCGTTCGCCTCGGTGGTCGGCCTGGCGGCCAGCGGCTACGCGACGACGAAGGCGCACATCGCCGCGATGGGCGCCATCGCGATCGACGGGCCGACGCTCTTCCTGCAGGGCACCATCCTGCTGACCTCGCTGGTCGCCGTCTTCACCTTCGCCGAGCGCAGGCTCGACCCCGCCTCGCACGGCAACCACGTCGACTCCTTCGCCGCCCAGGCCGCCTCGGTCCCCGGCAGCGACAGCGAGAAGGCCGCGGTCAAGGCCGGGTTCACCACCACCGAGGTCTTCCCTCTGGTGCTGTTCTCGGTGGCCGGGATGCTGGTCTTCCCGGCCGCCAACGACCTGCTGACGCTCTTCGTGGCCCTGGAGGTCTTCTCCCTCCCGCTCTACCTGCTCTGCGCCGTCGCCCGCCGCAAGCGGCTGATGTCGCAGGAGGCCGCGGTGAAGTACTTCCTGCTCGGCGCGTTCTCCTCGGCCTTCCTGCTCTTCGGGATCGCCCTGCTCTACGGGTACGCGGGCTCCGTCTCGTACGCCCGGATCGCCCAGGTCGTCGACGGCTCGGTCACCCAGATCGACCCGGCGCTCGCCGCCACCATGGGCAACGACGCGCTGCTGCTGATCGGCGGCGCGATGATCCTCACCGGCCTGCTCTTCAAGGTCGGCGCCGTGCCCTTCCACATGTGGACCCCGGACGTCTACCAGGGCGCCCCGACCCCGGTCACGGGCTTCATGGCCGCGGCCACCAAGGTCGCCGCGTTCGGCGCGCTGCTGCGGCTGCTGTACGTGGTGCTGCCGGGCCTCGCCTGGGACTGGCGCCCGGTGATGTGGGCCGTCGCGATCGTCACGATGCTGGGCGGGGCGATCGTCGCGATCACCCAGACCGACATCAAGCGGCTGCTGGCCTACTCCTCGATCGCGCACGCCGGGTTCATCCTCGCCGGTGTGATCGCGACGACCCCGGACGGCATCTCGTCGGTCCTCTTCTACCTCGGCGCGTACTCCTTCGTGACGGTCGGCGCCTTCGCCGTCGTCACCCTGGTGCGCGACGCGGGCGGCGAGGCCACGCACCTGTCGAAGTGGGCCGGGCTCGGCCGCCGCTCGCCGCTGGTCGCCGCGGTCTTCGCGGTGTTCCTGCTGGCCTTCGCCGGTATCCCGCTCACCTCCGGCTTCTCCGGGAAGTTCGCCGTGTTCAAGGCGGCGGCGGACGGCGGCGCGGGCGGACTGGTCGTGGTCGGTGTGATCTCCTCCGCGATCGCCGCGTTCTTCTACATCCGGGTCATCGTGCTGATGTTCTTCAGCGAGCCGAAGGCGGACGGCCCCACGGTCGCCGTCCCGTCGCCGCTGACGATGACGACGATCGGGGTGGGCGTCGCGGTCACGCTGGTGCTGGGCCTGGCCCCGCAGTACTTCCTGGACCTGGCGAGCCAGGCGGGGATCTTCGTGCGGTAGCCCACCGCGCACGTCACGAACAGCGCCGGACGGGGCCTTGCCGAGTCAAGCCCGTCCGGCGCTGTCGTATGCGGCGCCTATCGTGGCAGGGAGACGGCAACACGGAGCAGGGCAGAGCGATGGGCGCGGGCGGAACGATGGATGTGACCGAGAGCGACGCACGGCGGACGCTGCACAAGGTGTTCGGCTACGAGGCGTTCCGCGGTGAGCAGGAAGCGATCGTCGACCATGTGGTGGCCGGCGGCGACGCCGTCGTGCTCATGCCCACGGGCGGCGGAAAGTCCCTCTGCTACCAGATCCCGGCCCTGGTCAGAGCCGGTACGGGCGTAGTGGTCTCCCCGCTGATCGCCCTCATGCAGGACCAGGTCGACGCGTTGCGGGCGCTCGGCGTGCGCGCCGGGTTCGTCAACTCGACGCAGGACTTCGACGAGCGCCGCTCGATGGAGGCGCAGTTCCTCGCCGGTGAGCTCGATCTGCTCTACCTGGCCCCGGAGCGGCTCCGGCTCGACTCCACGCTCGACCTGCTCGCGCGCGGCGAAATCTCCGTCTTCGCGATCGACGAGGCGCACTGCGTCGCCCAGTGGGGCCACGACTTCCGCCCCGACTACCTGGCCCTCTCGGTCCTCGGCGAGCGCTGGCCCGACGTACCGCGCATCGCGCTGACCGCGACCGCCACCGACGCCACGCACCAGGAGATCACCCGGCGCCTCGGCATGCCCGACGCCAAGCACTTCGTCGCCAGCTTCGACCGCCCCAACATCCAGTACCGGATCGTGTCCAAGGCCGACCCGAAGAAGCAGCTCCTCACCTTCCTCAAGGAGGAGCACGCCGGGGACGCGGGCATCGTCTACTGCCTCTCGCGCAATTCGACGGAGAAGACCGCCGAGTACCTCTCCCGCAACGGCATCGAGGCCGTCCCGTACCACGCGGGGCTCGACGCGGGCACCCGCGCCGCCCACCAGTCCCGGTTCCTGCGCGAGGAGGGGCTGGTCGTCGTCGCGACGATCGCCTTTGGCATGGGCATCGACAAGCCGGACGTACGGTTCGTCGCCCACCTCGACCTGCCGAAGTCGGTCGAGGGCTACTACCAGGAGACCGGCCGCGCCGGCCGCGACGGGCAGCCGTCCACGGCCTGGATGGCGTACGGCCTCCAGGACGTGGTCCAGCAGCGCAAGCTCATCCAGGGCGGCGAGGGCGACGAGGCGTTCCGCCGCCGCGCCGCCTCCCACCTCGACGCGATGCTGGCCCTGTGCGAGACGGTCCGCTGCCGCCGGGCGCAGCTCCTGACGTACTTCGGCCAGGTGCCCACCACGACGGACTGCGGCAACTGCGACACCTGCCTGACCCCGCCGGAGAGCTGGGACGGCACGGTGGCCGCGCAGAAGCTGCTGTCGACGGTGGTGCGGCTGAAGCGGGAGCGCGGGCAGAAGTTCGGCGCGGGCCAGATCATCGACATCCTGCTCGGCCGCCGCACCGCGAAGGTCATCCAGTTCGACCACGACCAGCTCTCCGTCTTCGGCATCGGCGAGGAGCTGAGCGAGGCCGAATGGCGCGGTGCCGTAAGGCAGTTGCTCGCGCAGGGGCTGCTCGCCGTCGAGGGCGAGTACGGGACGCTGGTGCTGACCGAGGAGAGCGGCTCGGTCCTCGGGCGGCAGCGCGAGGTCCACCTGCGCAAGGAGGCGCCGAAGCCCGCGTCCCGGTCCACCAAGGCCGAGCGCAGGACGAAGTCGCAGGCGGCCGCCGCCGAGCTGCCCCCGGAGGCCGTTCCGGTCTTCGAGGCGCTGCGGGCCTGGCGCGCCGCACAGGCGAAGGAGCAGGGCGTCCCGGCGTACGTCATCTTCCACGACGCGACCCTGCGCGAGATCGCCGCGGCCCGGCCGGACTCGGTCGCCGCGCTCGGCGGCATCAGCGGCCTGGGCGAGAAGAAGCTGGCGACGTACGGGGAGGGCGTGCTGGAAGTCCTGGCGGAGCTCGCCGAGGGGGCGCCCCTGGAGTCCCCGGCGCCCCAGGAGTCCTTGGCGGCTCCGGAGCCCCGGACGGCTCCGGAGCCCCGGGCGCCCGAGGCGACCCCGGCGGCCCAGGAACCCGCCAAGTCCCCGGCGCCCCGCGCCCAGGCCCAGGCCCCGGCGCCCTACGACGACGCGGAGTTCGGCTGGGACGAGGAGCCGCCCGAGTACGCGTGAGCGCGCGGGCCGGGCGCCGGGCGGTCCGCTACCGCTCCGCCGCCCGGCGCCGCGCGGTGATCTCCGTGAGGTCGAGATCGACGGGGAAGGGGACGGAGACCTTCATCCGGTCGTGGAAGATCCCGGTGGAGGTGTAGGCCCCGGTCGACGGCTCCAGCTCGAAGACGTAGACCACGGCCCGGTCGTCGTGGTTCTCCACCCGCCAGTAGTGCGGGATCCTCGCCCGCGCGTACTTCACGGGCTTGGTCTCGCGGTCCCGGGTGAGGGACTCCGGGGAGGCGACCTCGATGGCCAGGAGCACGGACCCGGCGGGGAAGCGGGTCTGGCTGGCCTCATGGACGACCTCGCCGTCCACGACGATCACATCGGGCTCGGGCCGGTTGTAGCGGTCGATGTCGATGGTGAACTCGCGCACGACCTCAAGGTCAGGAGGCAGCAGTGACTGCAACCGCCACTCGAAGAAACTCACTGCCCTTGAGTGGAACAAGGTCTGCGGACTCACGAAAACGAGGCTCCCGTCGATCAGCTCCGTGTGTGGAGGCAGATTCGGGAGTGTGTCCAGGTCATCGGCGGTCCAGCCGCCCACGGGCGGAACCGCCCACCGCGGCTCGTTGGCCTCGGGTCCGACGCTCATCAGTGCTCCCATGACGTGGAGTCTCGCGGGGGCTTTTCAGCGTATCCGCCGGGAACGGGACATGGCTCCCCCGAACGCGTGAACGCCTGGTGCGTGGCTGACCAGGAGTTTCCAGGGGAGCCGGGTCCGTCAGTCGTCGCCGGAGGAGGTCTTCGAGGTGAAGGACGGGGCGCGGTGGGACGACCGGTCCCGGCGGACGTTGTGGTGGACGGCGCGGGCGGCCCAGTCGTCGTCGATCAGGCCGTGCATCGTCCAGCTGGACCGCAGCCCGCCCCGCCCCACCTCCGACGCCAGGCCGACCGCCGCGACCAGGGCGGCCAGCGCCCGGCCGCGCGGTTCCGGGAAGCCCGCGGCCTGTGCGGCGGCGAAGCGGTCGCGGACCGCGAGCGGCAGGCCCGGGTCCTCGGCCAGATGGCGGTGGAACGGCAGCAGGCCCAGCAGGCGGCCGGTCTCCCGGCGCAGCACCGCGCGGCGCACCAGGTGCTCCAGGCAGAGTTCCCCGGTGTACTGCCCGGCCTGCCGCACCCAGCCCCGCGCGCCGAGTCCGCGCGCCCGCGGGGTCGCCAGGCTCTCCAGCACCTGCCCGAGGAAGGGGTCCGGGGGAGCGGGCAGGCCGGTCACCCCGACCCGGCCGCGCTCCTCGGTGATCCGCCCCTGGAGCTCCAGCTCCCGCAGGGCCGCGCCGGCCGTCCCGTACTCCAGGGACCGGGCGCGGCACAGCGGCCGGCCGCGCAGCGGGTGGTGTGCGAGCAGCAGCAGTTCCTCGGGGAGCGTGAGCTCCGGGGCGGGCTGGGTCATGACGCGGGGACGATCCGGCCGGTGACCTCGCCGATGCCGATCCGGGTGGAGTCCGGCCCCGGCGCCCAGGCGGTCAGCGTCACCGTGTCGCCGTCCTCCAGGAAGGTGCGCTTGCCGTCCGCGAGTTCCAGCGGCTCGGTGCCGTTCCAGGTCAGCTCCAGCAGGGAGCCGCGCTGTCCGGGCTCGGCGCCGCTGACGGTGCCGGAGCCGTACAGGTCGCCGGTGCGCAGCGAGGCGCCGTTCACCGTCATCTGGGCCAGCATCTGGGCGGCGGTCCAGTACATGGTGGAGAACGGCGGCTCCGCGACCGTCTCGCCGTTGATCGCGACGGAGATCCGCAGGTCGAGGCCGCCGGGCTCGTCCGCGTCGGCGTCGTCCAGGTAGGGCAGGAGCGGGAAGGCGCGGGCCGGGGGTGCGATCCGGGCCGCCTCCAGGGCCTCCAGCGGGGTCACCCAGGCCGACACGGAGGTGGCGAAGGACTTGCCGAGGAACGGGCCGAGCGGGACGTACTCCCACGCCTGGATGTCCCGCGCCGACCAGTCGTTGAGCAGGCAGAGCCCGAAGACGTGGTCCCGGAAGGAGCCCAGCGGGACCGGGGTGCCCTGCGCGGAGCCGACGCCGACGACGAAGCCGACCTCGGCCTCGATGTCCAGCTTGACGGAGGGGCCGAAGACCGGGGCCGGGTCGGCCGGGGCCTTGCGCTGGCCGGACGGGCGGACCACGTCCGTGCCGGAGACGACGACGGTGCCGGAGCGGCCGTGGTAACCGATCGGCAGGTGCTTCCAGTTGGGCGTCAGCGCCTCGGCGTTCGGGCGGAAGATCTTCCCGACGTTGGTGGCGTGGTTCTCGCTCGCGTAGAAGTCGACGTAGTCGCCCACCTGGTACGGCAGGTGGAGCGTCACGGCGTCCAGCGGGTGGAGCAGCGGCTCGATGTCCGCGCGGTGCGCCGGGACGGTGACCCAGGCGGTGAGGGCCCGCCGGACGTCCCGCCAGGCGGTGCGGCCCGCCGCCAGCAGGGCGGTCAGGTCGGGCTGGGCGAGGAGGCGCGCGTAGGGCGAGCCCAGCGCGTGCGCCGCGGCCCCGGCGTCCAGGACGTGGTCGCCGATGCGGACGCCGACCCGGCGGTCCTCGGGGTGGTCGGGGGTGGAGAACACACCGTAGGGAAGGTTGTGCGGGCCGAAGGGGTCGCCCTCGGCCAGATCGAGCGGGCTGCTCTGCTCGGGCATGTGTTGCTGCCTCGCTTTCCAGGTCGCTTGGGGGACACGTTACGTCGGCGCCGCCCCGTCGCGGGAGTGTCCCAACTGGGGCCGATGCCCGGAAAGTTCCATGGTGTCCGGGCACCGGCCCGGCTCACCCCGCCGTGCGCGGGATGCGCCGCTCCCAGGTGCGGTGGAAGACGACCTCGCCGCCCTCCGTGCAGACGACCTCGTCGGAGGTGACGAAGTCGTCCGCGTCCGCGGTGATCTCCGAGCGGGTCGTGATCCGCACGTCCCAGGCCAGTTCGGGCCGGTGCAGCCGGACCGTCCAGTCGGAGCGGGTGCGGGCGGAGAGCGGGTCGTCCTCCTGGATCGTGTACGTCTCCAGGGCGTCCTCGGTGAACTCCAGGCCGTCCGGGTAGACCCGGGTGCCGCCGTAGCGGGGGTCGACCTCCAGCCGCCACTCGCCCTTGGCGACGTCCCGGACCACCAGCCGCTCCGGGCGCTGCTCGTCGAGGGTCGCCGGGTACACCACGCCGAGCGGCTCCGACTGCTCCGGTTCCTCGAACCGGATCTCCGGCTCCGCGGCGGCGCGGCGCACCGGCAGCTCGACCCGGCTGCCGTCGGCGTCGAGGGTGAAGCCCACCGAGCCGGCCTGCGGCCAGATCCACGGCCAGTACGCGGAGGAGACCGCGAGCCGGATGCGGTGGCCGGGCGGGAAGGTGTGCCCGATCCCGTTCAGCTCGAAGGTGACGTCCTCGGTGGCGCCGGGCGGCCACTCCACCACCCGGTCGCGGCCGTGCCGGGCGGAGAGGTTCAGCGCGCCGCGGGTGACCAGGGTGGAGGAGCCGTCCGGGGCCACGTCGCAGAGCCGGGCGATCGCCTGGCCGCGCGGTACGTCCATCCGGATGCGCAGCGTCACCCGGGGGCGGCCGAGGATCTCGATCGGGGCGCCCTCGACCGGGAACTCGAAGCAGACCGACTTGGCGTCCTCGTCGCGCTGGTCGGGCGGCAGGTCGGCGTCGTTGCCGAACGGGAAGAAGCGCCCGGCGTCCAGCCCGGTGCGCTGCGGCGAATCGACGGTCTGCGGGCCGCCGCCCAGCGCGTACGCGACGGGGGAGACGTTCGGGGACGGCCAGGCGTCGTCCCCGACCCAGCGCCCCGGCAGCGTCTCGTAGACCGTGGCGGGGCGGTGCGAGGCGCTGATCCAGGACCGCAGCAGCGGCTCGGCCATCACGCCGGTGTCCTCGTCCTTCAGATGCTGGTCCCACCAGCGCAGCGTCTCCTGGAGGAAGCCGATCGACGGCCCCGGCGGCAGCCCCCGGTCCGGGTACTGGTGCGACCAGGGCCCGATCAGCCCGCGCACCCGGTCCGCCGGGAGGTGCTCGACGAGCCGGAGCACGGTGTCGCGGTACGGGTCGTGCCAGCCGCCCACCGCGAGGACCTTCGCCCGGATCGCGGAGTAGTCCTCGCAGACGCTGCCGTGCTTCCAGTACGCGTCGCGGGTCTGGTGGGCCAGCCAGGTGTGGATGAACGGCTCGACCTTCTCCAGCCGCTCCAGCCACATGTCCTTCCAGCCCGCGCCGACGTGCGCCGGGTCCGGTGGGCGGGAGACGAAGGCCAGCATGGTGGCCGCCCAGGCGTGCATGTCGACGCCGAGGACCGAGCCGCCCATGTAGTGGACGTCGTTGTCGTAGCGGTCGTCGGTGGAGCAGACGGTGACGACCGCCTTCAGCGGCTCGGGGGCCAGCGCGGCGATCTGGAGCGAGTTGAAGCCGCCCCAGGAGATGCCGAACATGCCGACCCGGCCCGAGCACCACTCCTGCTCGGCCAGCCAGTGGACGACGGCGACGCCGTCCGCCAGTTCCGTCGCGTCGTACTCGTCGCCCGGCATCCCCTCGCTGTTGCCGTGGCCGCGCACGTCGACGCGGACGGAGGCGTAGCCGTGGCCGGCGTACCAGGGGTGGCGCTGCCAGTCGCGCGGAGCCGTCCAGTCGGTCAGCCGGTACGGCAGGTACTCCAGGAGCGCGGGCACCGGCTCCTCGGTGACCGGGCGCCAGACCCGGGCGTACAGCAGGGTGCCGTCCGGCAGCGGGATGCGGACGTCCTCGCGGACGGTCTCGTACGGGAACGTGGTGCGGATGTGCATGGTGGTACCTCAGTGGACGGGGTGCATGGTGCGCCTGAGCCAGGGGGCGGCGGCGACGACGGCCAGGCCGCCCACCACCGCGATCGCGCCGTTGATGCCGAAGTAGAGGGGGTTGGAGACCTCGCCGTAGACCTTCACGACCTGGGCCTGGATGCCGTTGGCGAGCGCCAGCGAGAGGAACCAGAGCGCCATCGTCTGGCTGGTGAACGCCTTGGGGGCGAGCTTGGTGGTCGCGGACATGCCGGAGGTCTCCAGCAGGATGTCGCCGAGGCCGAGCAGCAGGTAGGAGCCGACGATCCACCAGGCGGCCATCTTGTACGTGTCGCCGGTGTGGCCCGAGGTGGGCAGGACCATCAGCAGGAACGACAGCCCGCCGAGGATCACCCCGATCGCGATCTTGTTGGAGGCGTGCGGCTGGCGCGGCCCCATCCGTGCCCAGACGGCGGCGACCACCGGGGCGAGCGCCACCTCGAAGGCGCCGAGCGCGGAGGCGTACCAGCTAGCCGGGAAGTGGAAACCGAGGATCTCGGTGCGGGCGTTGGTCGACGCGAGCAGCATCATCGTCGAGTACGCCTGGAACAGGATGAAGTTGAACACCACCGAGGCCAGGAAGAGCACCACGTACGGGCGCAGCCTGCCGCGTTCCTCGGCCGTGACCCGGGGGCTGCGGAACATCACCGCGAAGTACACCACCGGCGCGATCACCGAGATCAGGGTGAGCAGGTCGACGAGGCGGCCCATGGTGAGCCACCCCGCCAGGGACAGGGCGGTGGCGAGGACGGCGACGACCACGGCCCCGGCCACGATGAGCCGTACGGCCCGCCGCATCGCCTCCGGGGCGAGGGCGAATTCGGCCGAGTGCTTTCGCCCGGCCAGGTGACGGCGGCCCAGTACGTACTGGATCAGGCCGAGGGTCATGCCGAAGGCGGCGGCCGAGAAGCCCCAGTGCCAGCTCGCGTGGTCGCCGAGCCAGCCGGTGACCAGCGGGCCGAGGAACGCGCCGATGTTGATGCCCATGTAGTAGAGCGCGAATCCGGCGTCCCGGCGCTCGTCGTCGGTGCGGTAGAGCTTGCCGACCATGGTGGCCACATTGGGCTTGAGCAGGCCCGTTCCCGCGCTGATCAGCCCGAGGCCGGTCCAGGTCATCGCGTCGGTGGGCACCGCCATGGCGTAGTGCCCGCAGGCGATGAGGACGCCGCCGTAGAGCACCGCGCGGTACGAGCCGAGCATCCGGTCGGCGAGCCAGCCGCCCGCGACGGACACCAGGTAGACGAGTGTGCCGTAGGCGGCCGAGACCGAGGCGGCGGTGCCGGGCGACATGCCCATGCCGCCGCGGGACACCGTGTCGGCGAAGTAGAGGACCAGAATCGCCTGCATGCCCAGGAACGAGAACCGCTCCCAGACCTCCAGGCCCGACAGGGTCATCAGACCCCGTGGCTGGCCGAAAAAGGCATGGTCGTCCGTGCGGGGCGGTTTGGTCGGCTGGGTGTCGGAGGCCGTGGGGGACAAAGGGAGAACTCCTGATCGTATGAGCTGATCCCGAACATACCGGCGGTGGCGGGAAGGCGCCCACGGTGATCCAAAGGGGACCGGATACGCTGACTTGAGTGATGGCAGCGACACATCGACATTCCGTGTGATCGACAGCAGACAGGAGAACCCCTCGTGACCGTCGTCGGGCCGTTCGGGCTGAGCGTGCGGGACCAGGCGCTTGAGGCCGGTGTCCAGGCCGGGTTGGCCGCTGTCGAGTCCGGGCTGCTCGATGCCACCAAGAGCAGCGTGCCCTTCATCACGGAGGCCGCGCAGCATCTGGTCCGTGCCGGGGGCAAGCGCTTCCGGCCGCTGCTCGGGATACTGGCCGCCCAGTTCGGTGACCCGGACGCGCCGGGCGTGGTGCCCGCCGCCGTCGTCGTCGAGCTGACGCACCTCGCGACGCTGTACCACGACGACGTGATGGACGAGGCGGAGGTGCGCCGCGGCGTGCCCAGCGCCAACACCCGCTGGAGCAACTCGGTGGCCGTGCTGACCGGCGACTTCCTCTTCTCCCGGGCCTCGCACATACTGGCCGACCTCGGCCCGGAGGCCGTGCGCGTCCAGGCGGAGGCGTTCGAGCGGCTGGTCACCGGCCAGATCCTGGAGACCGCCGGCCCGGCCGAGGGCGCCGACCCGGTGGAGCACTACCTGGAGGTGCTGCGCGGCAAGACCGGCTCGCTGATCGCGGTGGCCTGCCGCTTCGGCGCGATGACGGCCGGCGCGGACGATGCGGCGGTCGACGTGCTGACCCAGTACGGGGAGCGGCTCGGCGTCGCCTTCCAGCTCGCCGACGACGTGCTCGACATCGCCTCCGACTCCCACGAGTCCGGGAAGACCCCGGGCACCGACCTCCGCGAGGGCATCCCGACGCTCCCCGTGCTCCATCTGCGGGCCCGGGCCGCGGCCGAGGGCAGGCCCGAGGACGTGGAGCTCGTCGAGCTGCTCGACGGCGACCTCGGCGACGACGCCCGGCACGCCGAGGCGCTGCGCAGGCTGCGCGCCCACCCGGCGCTGGAGCAGGCCCGGCGGGACACCGTGCGGTACGCGGAGGAGGCGCGCGCCACGCTGGCGCCGCTGCCCGACGGCTACGCGAAGGCCGCGCTGTACGAGCTGTGCGACGCGGTGGTCCACCGCGCGGGCTGAGAGCCTGTCGGGCGGCCTCCGGCCGAGCCGCCACGTCCTGTCCGCCCATCGGCCGAAGGCCACCCGGCACAGGCCCTGAGCCCCTGTCACCCCCTTGCGGGGCCCCTGCGGCCGGTGGGGTGTCAGGGACATCCCCGACGCGGTTCGCGGTACGGCGGGGCGCGGTGTCATCCCGTAGAGGTAGGCGGAGTTGCTTCCGCGGGCTGACGTTCCGGGGCCGCCGATTTGGTCAGATGGAGAACAACCACTCCTGACCGAACCGGGTGAGAATGGCGGCGCGGAGTGGGCACGGAACGGGCAACCGGACGGAAGCCGCCGACCACGGAGGTAGGGCACAGATGGCACCGAACGACAGCGCAGCGACCGGCACCACGGCCGACGGCGGCGTCGGACGCCGCAAGGCGGCGCGCTACATCGTCCCGGTCGCGGTGGCCGGGGTGGCCGCCGCGACGATCGGGCTCGTCCCGGCGCTCGCGAGCTCCGGCGACCCCGAACTGCCGAAGATCGGCGCGCAGGAACTCATCGAGAAGATCGCCGCCTCGGACACGCAGCGGCTCTCCGGCACGATGCGGATCAGCACGGACCTCGGCATCCCCTCGCTCGGCGGCCTGGCCGGCGCCTTCACCGGCGGCGAGGACGGGCCGGGCGGCCGGGGCGGCGCGAGCGCCGACCCGAAGGACCGGATGACGGAGCTGGTGTCGGGCACGCACACGCTCCGGCTGGCCGCCGACGGCCCCGACAAGCAGCGGCTGTCCATCCTGGACGACGCCGCCGAGTACAGCCTGATCCGCAACGGCGACCAGGTCTGGGCGTACGACAGCAAGTCCGACACGGCCTACCACGCCACCGCGGACGAGGCGGGGAAGGACGCCGGGCACCGCGCCGGGAAGCGGTCCGTGCCCGAGGGCGTGCCCACCACCCCGCAGGCCCTGGCCGAGCAGGTGCTGGAGGCCGCCGGACCGACCACCTCGGTGACGGTCGACGGCACCGCGCGGGTCGCCGGGCGCGACGCGTACCGGCTGGTGGTCAAGCCGAAGCAGAGCGGCTCCACGATCGGCTCGGCCACCATCGCGGTCGACGCGGAGAACGGCGTACCGCTCAAGTTCACCCTGCTGCCGAGCTCGGGCGGCAAGGCGATCGTCGACGCCGGGTTCACCAAGGTGGACTTCGCGAAGCCGGACGCCTCCCTGTTCACCTTCACCCCGGCCAAGGGCACCGAGGTGACCGAGGCCCAGGAGGACGAGGGCGGCGGGAAGGCCGGCCGGTCCGACGCGAAGGGGCTGGAGGGCCTGGAGGGCCTGGTCCCGGGCGCCGGGCAGCTCGGCGCGGGGGACCAGGGTGTGAAGGGGGCCCGGGTCATCGGCGAGGGCTGGAGCGCCGTCGCCGAGTTCAAGGTCCCGGGCGCCGCCGGGCTCCCCGACAAGGCGTCGCAGGAGGCCCCGGCCGAGGCCCGGCAGTTCCTGGATGCGCTGGGTGACAAGGTCAGCGGGAAGTTCGGCTCGGGCACCGTCTTCCAGACCCGCGTCGTCAACACGCTGATGACCGACGACGGCCGCGTCTACGTCGGCGCCGTCACCAAGGAGAAGCTGGTCGAGGTCGCGAACGGCGCCTCCTGACGGTACGGGCGCGGGCCCGTACAGCGCACCGCACCACGCACCGCCCGGCCGCCCCGTCGTACGCTCCGTACGGCGGGGCGGTCCCGTCCGACCCCTGGGGGAGTACGTATGACACAGCCCGCGACGGCCGCCGCCCCCGGCCCCGTGATCGAGACCCGGGGCCTCACCAAGCGGTACCGGGGCGGCCAGCTCGCCGTCGACGGCCTCGACCTCACGGTCCCCGGCGGCAGCGTCTTCGGCTTCCTCGGCCCCAACGGCTCGGGCAAGACCACCACCATCCGGATGCTGATGGGCCTGATCACCCCGACCTCCGGCACCGCACGGCTCCTCGGCCACCCGGTGCCCGACGCCGCCCGCACCGTGCTCCCGCAGGTCGGCACGTTGATCGAGGGCCCCGCCCCGTACGGCTTCCTCAGCGGCCGGGACAACCTCCTGCGGTACGACTCCGCCGACCCGACCGCCGATCCGCGCACCCGCCGGGCCCGGGTGGCCGAGGCCCTGGACCGGGTCGGCCTCGCCGCCGCGTCCGGGAAGAAGGCCAAGGCGTACTCGCTCGGCATGAAGCAGCGCCTCGGCCTCGCCGCCGCCCTGCTCCGCCCGCGCCGCCTGCTGGTCCTCGACGAACCGACCAACGGCCTGGACCCGCAGGGCATGCGGGAGATCCGCACCCTGGTCCGGGAGCTGGCGGCGGACGGCACCACGGTCTTCCTCTCCTCGCACCTCCTCGACGAGATCGAGCAGGTCTGCACGCACGCGGCGGTGATGGCCCGGGGCCGCCTCCTCACCCAGGGCCCGGTCGCCGAGCTGGCGGCGGGCGCCCGGGGCCGGCTGGCCGTCACCACCCCCGACCCGGGCGACGCCGCCCGCGTCCTGGGGGAGCTGGGCGTCACCGGGATCACCGTCGACGGCGACCGGGTCGACGCCGAGGCCCCGCCACCCGGCACCGAACTCGCCGACCTCAGCGCCGCCCTGGTCCACGCCGGCGTACGCCTGCGGTCCTTCGGGATCGAACGGGCCTCGCTGGAGGACGCCTTCGTCGCACTCACCGGAGAGGGTTTCGATGTCGCAGGCTGAAACCGCCCCTTCCCCCGCCCCCGCCTCCGTTTCCGGGCGGGTGTCCCGCAACCCGCTGTGGACCTTCGGCATCCTCCGCTCCGAGCTGTCCCTGACCCTCCGCCGCTGGCGCACCCTGGCCCTGCTCGGGCTGCTGGCCGCGGTGCCCGTGCTGATCGGCATCGCGGTACGGATCGAGACCGGGCACGGCTCCTCGCCCGGCCCGGACGGGGGAGGCGACGCGGCGGGACCGGCCTTCCTCTCCCAGGTCACCAACAACGGCCTCTTCCTGGTCTTCGCCGCCCTCGCCGTCACCCTCCCGATCTTCCTGCCGATGGCCGTCGGGGTCGTCGCGGGCGACGCGGTCGCGGGCGAGGCCGCGGCCGGAACGCTGCGCTACCTGCTGGTAGCCCCGGCCGGCCGGACCCGGCTGCTGCTGACGAAGTACGCCTCGGTGCTGGTGTTCTGCCTGCTCGCCACCCTGGTCGTGGCGGTGTCGGCCCTGGCCGTGGGCCTGCTGCTCTTCCCGGCCGGCGACGTCACCACCATCTCGGGCACCCGGATCGGCTTCGGCGAGGGACTGCTGCGGGCCGGACTGATCGCGGTCGTCGTCGCGGCCTCGCTGGTCGGCTTCGCCGCCGTCGGCCTGTTCGTCTCGACGCTCACCGGCAGCGGCGTCGCCGCCATGGCCGCCACCGTCGGCCTGCTGATCACCGTGCAGATCGTCGACGGCATCCCGCAGCTGAGCGCGGTCCACCCCTACCTCTTCCCGCACTACTGGATGTCGTACGCGGACCTGCTGCGCGCCCCCGTCTACTGGGACGAGGTGGTCAAGAACCTCGGGCTCCAGGGGCTGTACGCGGCGGTGTTCGGCTCGGCGGCCTGGGCCCGGTTCACGGCGAAGGACATCACCGCGTGAACGGCGGTGGCGGGCGGGGCACCTGCCCGTCGCACCGTCGGCCGGGCGAGCCGTCCCCCGATCGGCTCGTCGCGGCACGAACGGCACGAACGGTGCGGATCACCGGAACGACACGACACGGCACGTTCCGTTTCCGCCTCGATATTGTTCGACCTGTGACGACAGGCTGTCAACAAGGCCCTGTTCAAACACCCCTATGCTCACCGAATGATCACATCGCCGTTTTCAGAGCGCCGTAGCGAGCGATCACGGAGGGCCACGCTGACGGCGGCCCTCGAACTGTGCACGGAGAAGGGGTACGGCCGGGTCACCGTCGAGGCCATCGCGGCCCGGGCCGGTGTCAGCAAGAAGACGATCTACCGCTGGTGGCCGTCGAAGAGCGCGGTGCTCCTCGAAGCGTTCGCCGAGGGCCTGGTCGACACGATGACGTACCAGGACACCGGGGACGTCGTCGCCGATCTCCGGGCCACGCTGGAGAGCGCGTCCCGGCTGGTCTCCACCCCGCCGCTGGGCCCCGCGTTCGCCGGAATCCTCTCCGAGATGCACCACGACGAGGAACTCACCCGCACGGTCCGCGGCAAGCTGCTCGACCCCCGCTTCGAAGAGGCGGTCGACCGGCTGCGACGGGCCCAGGAGCAGGGCCAGATACCGCCGGACGCCGATCTGCGACTGGCGGTGGAGATGCTGATCGGACCGCTGTACTTCCGCCATGTGCTGCGCAGACCGATGCAGGACGAGAAGGAGATCGCCGACCTGGTCGCGCATGTGCTCCGCTCGATCGGGGCGACACCCACCCCCTGAGCCGGGGCCCATGCACCGCCGGACCGGACGGATTGTCAGACCCGCGTGCCAGCATGCGGGCATGGGGATCTTCTACGACTACTTCAGCGCGCCGGACGACGCGGCGGCGCTGGCCGCCTTCGAGCGCGGCATCGAGGAGTCCGGCCACCCGCTGCTCCCGGTCAAGGGGATCGAACCGTACGTGCAGCTGGGCCAGGCCGAGAGCGGGCTGACCGGCACGCCGTACGAGGACGTCAGGTCGCTCCCGCGCTTCAACCGGCTCCTCAGCTCCCCGGAGGACGACTCCCGCTGGCTGGTCACGCTCACCGACGAGCTGCGCGACGCGCTCACGGCGGCGAGACCCGGCGGCTTCGCGGCGGTGGCCGAGGCGTGGTCGGGGATCGAGGAGTTCGGGGGAGACGCCGAGCCCGAGGAGCTGGCCGGCTTCCTGGACGATCTGGCGGAGCTGGCCGAGGAGGCACGGGCCCACCCCGAGCCGCACCGGCTCTACTGCGTCATGACGCTCTGACGGCCGGCGCGCCCGTGTCGCCCCCGTCGCCCGTGCCTTCGCCGTCCGGGCCCCCGTCGCCCGTTTCCTCGTCGCCCCTCGGGCCCGCCCGTCAGCCGTACAGCCGCTCCAGCACCTGCGCGACCCCGTCCCGGTCGTTCGACCCGGTCACCTCGTCCGCGGCGGCCCGCAGCTCCGGATGGGCGTCGGCCATGGCCACGCCGTGCCCGGCGGTGCGGAACAGCGGCAGGTCGTTGGGCATGTCCCCGAACGCGATCGAGGCCCCGGGGTCCACGCCGAGATACGCGGCGGCCAGCGCCAGCCCGGTGCCCTTGTCGACGCCGTACGGCTGGAGTTCGACCGTGCCGGGGCCGGAGAGGGTGACGGTGGCGAGTTCGCCGACGGCCGCGCGGGCCGCCGCGGCCAGCGCGTCGTCGGTGAGCCTCGGATGACGGACGAGCACCTTCAGTACGGGAGCGGACCACAACTCGGCCCGCTTCTCGATCCGTTGGGCGGGGAGCCTCGGATGGGGCATCCGGAAGCCCGGCTCGATCAGGGTCCGCCCCTCGGTCCCTTCCTGGTCCACGGCGGCGAAGACCGGCCCCACCTGGGCCTCGATCTTGCCCAGTGCCGTCTCGGCCGCCTCCCGGTCCAGGGTGAGCGCGTGCAGCAGCCGCCCGGACCCGGCGTCGTACAGCTGGGCCCCCTGCCCGCACACGGCGGGCCCCCGGTAGCCGAGCCCGTCCAGGAGTCCGCGTATCGCGGGCACCGGCCGTCCCGTCACCACGATATGCCGGGTGCCCGCGCGCGCGGCCAGCGCGAGCGCCGCCCGGGTCCGGAGGCTCACGGTGTCGTCGCTGCGCAGCAGGGTGCCGTCCAGGTCGGTGGCGACGAGGGCGTACGCGGAAGGGCTGACCATGGCGATAAGCGTAGGAGACCGCTCCGGTTATCGGTCCTGGGGCGCGGGCCGCGTCCCAGGACCCGATGAGTTCTCCGGCTCGGAACAGTCCTCACCTGCACGGAAGATCCACAGTCCGAACCGGTGCGGCAGGCCTGCCGCACCGGGCCACACATGGGAAGAGAGACATGGGACAGCTGCTGAAGGTCCAGAACTTCTGCGTGTCGAGCGACGGTTTCGGGGCGGGGGAGGGCCAGAGCCTGGAGACGCCCTTCGGGCACGCCGACCCCGGGGCCCTGGTCTCCTGGGCCGGGGCCACCGCGAGCTGGCCGAACCGGACCGACCCCGGCGGCAGCCGGGGCCTCGACGACTACCTCACCCGGGACTTCCACCACAACATCGGCGCGGAGATCATGGGCCGCCGCAAGTTCGGCCCCCAGGTGGGCCCTTGGCAGAATCACGACTGGCTCGGCTGGTGGGGCGACACGCCCCCGTTCCACACCCCGGTGTTCGTGATGACGCACCACCCGCGCCCGTCGTTCACGCTCTCCGACACCACGTTCCACTTCGTCGACGACACCCCGGCGGCGGTGCTCGAACGGGCGAAGGAGGCGGCGCGGGGCAAGGACGTGCGCCTGGGCGGCGGGGCCACCCTCATCCGGGCGTTCCTCGAAGCCGACCTGGTGGACACGTTGCACGTGGCGGTGGCGCCGGTGGAGCTGGGGGCCGGTTCGCGGCTCTGGGAGTCCCCGGACGAGCTGCGCGACCGCTTCCACCTGGATGTCGTCCCCAGCCCGAGCGGAGTGACGCACCACCTGTTCTGGCGGAAGTGACCCGGCGCACGCGCCGCCCCGCGCCCCGTTCCGCGTCCCCCGGATCGCGTACCGGGGCGTGACCCGGGCCGGAGGCGTTCGTTCCTCCGGCATGAAGACGATTCCGGCCGCCGCGGCGGCGCTCGCCGTGCTGAGCCTCACCGCCACCGTGCCCACCCATGCGGCGACCCCCGCCGCCCCGGCCCCGGCCGCCCCCGTCCCGGGCGTCTACGTGATCCACAACGTGGCCTCCGAGCCGGGGTCCGGCCTGGGCATCGGCCCCGTCCCGATGATCTATCCACCGATCGACGTTCCGCTGCGGTACTTCGGCGGCCGGCTCGTCGAGAAGTGGACGGTGGAGGAGGTCGCCCCCGACCGGTACACGATCAGCGCGGGCCCGGCCCGGTTCGGCCACTACGCCTTCGTCCCTCGGGAGGACGCGGTCTCCCTCTCGGCGACGAAGAAGCCCGGCGAGTGGACCATCGAGTCGGCGGGCAACCGCAGGTTCACCATCGGGCTCCCCGGCGCCGACCGGATCGCCACGCTGGACCGGGACGACGTCCCGCAGGTCAAGCTGGACGGGCGCAGTGGATCGCCCACCCAGCTGTGGGAGTTCGACCGCGTCGACATCGACGACTGATCCGGCGCTCCGACGCGCGAGTGGGGAGCCCCGCCGCCCCGGGGCGGGAGCGCCCTACTCCACCCACGCCCCGCCGCGCATGACGACCCGGCCGCGCAGTTCGGGCACGCCGCGCCAGGCGCGTACGGTCCGGGGCGCGACACGCACGTACAGGTGGGAAGCCTCCTCCGTCCGCGGGTCCCAGCCGAACTTCGCGGTGTACGCGTCCGCCACCTCCCCCGGCACCTCCCGGTCCGAGAAGCACTCCGCCTCGCCCTGGAGGAGCACCACGTCCATGGTGTCCTGGAGCGCCAGCCGTACGCGGGGCTCCGCCCGGACGTTCCGCGCGGTCGCGGAGGCGGCGGTGGTGCACATCCAGACGGCCTGCCCGTCCCACAGGAACCACAGGGGCACCTGATGCGGCCCGTGCTCGGGGTGCGCCGTCGACACCCAGATGTCGCGTTCACCGCCGAGCCGCTCCAGCGTGTCGCGCCTGCGTTCTTCCGTCCGGCGCCGGACGTTCCCGGTGGTCGTCTCCATGAGCGCCGACCCTAGAGCCCGGCCCCCGTGGCGCGCATGGGGCGCGGGCCCTACTCCCCGTGACCGACCCCGGCCTCCACCTCGATGGACCGGGCGGCCTTCGTCCGGGGCCGCACGCTGATCCACCGGGGATTGCGGGACAGCCCTCAGGGCGATTCTTCGGCCTGGGCGGCGCGGACGGCCGGTTCCCCGCCGCCGGCAGGCACGAGTTCGGCGATCAGCTCCTCCACCAGGGCCCTGATCCGGTCCCGGACGGCGCGGACGGTGTCGATGCCCTGGCCCGCCGGGTCGTCGAGCACCCAGTCCAGGTAGCGCTTGCCCGGGAAGACGGGGCAGGTGTCCCCGCAGCCCATCGTGACGACGGCGTCGGCGGCGCGGACGGCGTCGGTGGTCAGGACCTTGGGCACTTCGGCGGAGATGTCGACCCCGGCCTCGGCCATGGCGGCGACGGCGACCGGGTTGACGGCCCCGGCCGGCGCGGAGCCGGCGGAGCGGACCTCGATCCGGTCCCCGGCGAGGTGGCTGAGCCAGGCCGCGGCCATCTGCGAACGGCCCGCGTTGTGGACGCAGACGAACAGCACCGAGGGCTTCCGCCCGGCGCCGGGGGCCTCAGTCACGTACGGTCCCTTCGGGGGTGCCGGCCGGGAAGAACCGGCGGGCGGCGAGAGCGACATGGACCAGCCCGATGAGGACCGGCACTTCGATGAGCGGGCCGACCACTCCGGCGAGCGCCTGGCCCGACGAGGCGCCGAAGGTGGCGATGGCGACCGCGATGGCCAGCTCGAAGTTGTTGCCCGCCGCGGTGAACGCGAGGGTCGTGGCACGCGGGTGGTCCAGGCCGACCAAGCGCCCCAGCGCCATGGAACCCGTCCACATGACCGCGAAGTACACCAGCAGCGGCAGCGCGATCCGGGCCACGTCGAGCGGCCGGGAGGTGATGGCGTCGCCCTGGAGCGCGAAGAGCACCACGATGGTGAACAGCAGCCCGTACAGGGCGAACGGCCCGATCCGAGGGATCAGCTTCGACTCGTACCAGGTGCGGCCCCGGGCCCGTTCGCCCAGGCGGCGGGTGAGGAACCCGGCGAGCAGCGGGATGCCGAGGAAGATCAGTACGGAGCGGGCGATCTCCCACACCGACACGTCCAGCACGGTCTGCTCCAGCCCGAGCCACCCCGGCAGGACGGACAGGTAGAACCAGCCGAGACCGGCGAAGGCGATGACTTGGAAGACGCTGTTGAGCGCGACCAGCACGGCGGCGGCCTCCCGGTCCCCGCACGCCAGGTCGTTCCAGATGATGACCATGGCGATGCAGCGGGCGAGGCCCACGATGATCAGCCCGGTCCGGTACTCGGGCAGGTCCGGCAGGAGGAGCCAGGCCAGCGCGAACATCAGCGCCGGGCCGACGATCCAGTTCAGCAGCAGCGAGGGCAGCAGCAGGCGCCGGTCGCGGGTGACGGTGCCCACCCGGTCGTAGCGGACCTTCGCGAGCACCGGATACATCATCACCAGCAGGCCGAGCGCGATCGGCAGCGAGACGCCCGTGACGGTCACCTTCGCGAGCGCGTCACCCAGCCCCGGCACCAGCCGTCCCAGGCCGAGTCCGGCCCCCATCGCCACCAGGATCCACACGGCGAGGAACCGGTCGACGAACGACAGCCGCCCCGCGACCCGACCCGCCCCGGGCTCCGAAGCCGACGCCGAAGCCGACCCCGATGCGGACGCGGATGCGGTCTCCGTCCCGGTCACGAGGCGTCCGCCACGGTCTCGTCCGGCCGGGCCAGTGCGGCGGCGAGCCGGTCGGTGGTCTCGGGGACGAGCCGGTAGTAGACCCAGGTGCCCCGGCGCTCGGAGGCGATCAGCCCGGCCTGCTTCAGCAGCTTCAGGTGGTGGGAGACGGTCGGCTGCGACAGGTCGAAGGCCGGGGTCAGGTCGCAGACGCAGATCTCGCCGCCGGCCCGCGAGGCGATCATCGACAGCAGCCGCAGCCGGACCGGGTCGCCGAGTGCCTTGAACAGCTTCGCGAGCTCGGTGGCCCGGTCCTCGTCCATGGGGGCGGTCAGCAGCGTCGGACAGCAGCCCTCGGAGCCCGTTTCCTCGTCCTGGCCGAGCACGACCAGTTCTTGATTCGACATCCTTCTATGTTGACGAACTTCGATCCAGAGCGCAAGCTTGCATCGATGAACGTCAATGCAGAGCATGTGTCCCGTGCGACGAACCGAGGAGCGGCCATGACCGACCCCACCGAACTCCGTGAGACCGTCCGCCGCCGTTACGCGGCCTCCGCGCTCCAGGTCACCGAGGGTGCCGGGGGCGCCGAGGGTGCGGAGGGCGTCGGCGCGGGCTGTTGCGGCGCCGAGCCGGTGGAGGTCGACGAGAACTTCGGCTCGGCCCTGTACGCCGACGACGAGCGCGGGGCGCTGCCCACCGAGGCCGTCGCCGCCTCCCTCGGCTGCGGCAACCCCACCGCCGTCGCCGATCTCCGCGAGGGCGAGCGGGTCCTGGACCTCGGGTCCGGCGGCGGTATCGACGTTCTGCTGTCCGCCCGCCGCGTCGGCCCCACCGGCAAGGCGTACGGGCTCGACATGACCGAGGAGATGCTGGCGCTGGCCCTCGCCAACGCGGCGAAGGCGGGTGCGCGGAACGTCGAATTCCTCAAGGGCACGATCGAGGCTGTCCCGCTTCCGGCGGCCACGATCGACGTCGTCATCTCCAACTGCGTGATCAATCTGTCCACCGACAAGCCGGCCGTGTTCGCCGAGATGCTCCGCGTTCTGCGGCCGGGGGGCCGGATCGGGATCTCCGACGTCGTTGCCGACGATGCCCTCACCCCCGCCCAGCGGGCCGAGCGCGGCGACTACGTGGGATGCATCGCCGGGGCCCTCTCGTTCGCCGAGTACCGGTCCGGTCTGGCGGCCGCCGGGTTCACGGACATCGAGATCGTGCCCACCCACGCGGTGGCCGACGGCATGCACGCGGCGATCGTCCGCGCCGTCAAGCCGTCCACGGCGCCGGCCCCGGCCCCGGCGGCGGCCGCGTCGGGGGCCGGGGGCTGCTGCGGCTGAGGCGCGTCCCGGGAATGCCGCGTCGGCGAGCGGCCGTGCTCGCCGGCGCGACGGACGGAGGGGGAAGGCGGCATGCCGGAGACCTGCGTCGGGGGGTGCTCGGAAAAGAATGTGACGATCGACCGGTGAAGGGGTGTCACATCTTTTTCCAGGGGGTACAGGTCCTGCCCGCGGGCGGGGTTCGGACACTGGCGATAATCGACCGATGAGCGCCATCGACCGACCCATGCCGCCCCTGAACGCCGACGAGCGCACGACGCTCGAAGGCTGGCTCGACTTCCACCGCACCACCCTGGCCATGAAGTGCGAGGGACTGGACGACGAGCAGGCCGCCACGGCCTCCGTACCACCGTCCGGCTTCACGCTGACCGGCCTGGTCCAGCACATGGCGGAGGTCGAACGGAACTGGTTCCGCCGCGTCTTCGCCGGTGAGCAGGCCCCGCCCATCCACGACCCGCAGGCCGACCCGGACGGCCCCGACGGAGGCTTCGACGTGGCCGCCGACGCCACCCTGGGCGCCGCCCTCGCCACCTGGCACGCGGAGATCGCCCACGCCCGCGAGCACTGCGCCGGGCGCCCACTGACCGACACCGGCCGCTTCATGGGGCAGGAGGTCAGCCTCCGCTGGATCTACGTCCACATGATCGAGGAGTACGCCCGCCACAACGGCCACGCCGACCTGGTCCGCGAACGCGTCGACGGCGCCACCGGCGTGTAGCCGCCCCCGGGCCGACGTCCCTTCGGTGCGGAGGAGGAGCACAGCGATCGGACGCGGTGGCTGGCCTGCCTGGCCACCGCGTTCAGCCGGCTTCACACATGCCGAAGCGTGTACTCCGCATCGGCATAGGCGCCGCCCTGCAAGCTGCTCGCCGCGTCCCCGCCCGGTGGGAGACCCGGCGCATGCGCTTCCGCGTCGTCCATGGGCACGTATCCCAAGGCCGCTCCGGCTTCGATGTCCCAGAACCGGCGGGCATTGGCGGAAACGGCATAGACGGTCTCGAAGTGGACGTCGCGGGCGTGGAGGGCTGCACGAATGAAACCGAGGCAGTCGCGGGGGCTCAGCCACGTCGCCAGGTGACGATGCTCGGTTGGTACGTCCTCGAAGCTCCCGATGCGCAGACACACCACGGACAGGCCGAACTTGTCCGCATACAGGCGTCCCAGGGCCTCGACCGCGACCTTGCTCACCCCATAGAGACCATCCGGTCGTGGAGGCATCTCGGCAGTCACTGTCTGCGACGCCGAATAGAAGCCGGTGAGACGGTTGCTGCTGGCGAGCAGCACCCGCCCGACCCCTTGCCGCCGTGCCCCCTCCAGCACGTTGTGCGTCCCCAGAACGTTGCCGTCCAGCAGGTCCGGCAAGGGCGCTTCATCCGGGACCCCGCCCAGATGCACCACCGCGTCGGCACCCGCCAAAGCCGCCGTCACCGCCTCGGCGTCACGCAGGTCGAACTGCCGCACATCCTCGACCGCGTCCTGCACGGCGAGACCAACACGATCGACAAGCACCAGGCGCTCGACGTCACCGCGCAAGCCGACCCGCACCGCCGACCCAACTCGCCCGGCCGCACCGGTGATTACCACAGTCCCCAGACTTGTTCCCATACGGCCACTCTGCCGCACTCCACCGTCAGCCCGAGCACGAAAACCCGCATCGGCCTGTCTGCCCCGATCTGCTGGGCTTTGTGGCGACCGCTGAATCCGAGAGCCCGCCAGTACCTAGGCCGGGCTCCCGCCGAAGTCTCCGCTCTTGACGCCTGTGACGAAGGCGGTGAAGGCGGTGGGGGTGGTGCGGAGTACGGGTCCGTGCGGGTTCTTGGAGTCGCGTACGGGGACGATGCCGTGCGGGGCGGCGAGGTTGGTGGCGACCTCGACGCAGGAGCCGCCACCGCCGCTGTAGGAGGACGTGAACCAGAGGGGGGCCTTGACCGACATGGGAACCCTTTCGTGTCTGTCCGGGGTGCGAACGCGAAAGCCGTGCCGCGTTCCAGGTGCCCTTCGGGCCGAGGGGGCAAACAGGCGGGAACGGAGAGCGCGAAGGCCCCACCGTGCAGCGCACGGTGGGGCCTTGCGGATGAGAAGTGCGGGATGCCCGTTGGTCAGGCGGCTCCGAACTCTCCGCTCTTGACGTTTGCGACGAAGGTCGCGAAGGCGGTGGAAGAGGCGTGCAGCACGGGGCCACCCGGGTTCTTGGAGTCGCGTACGGGGACGACGCCGGTGGTGGGCACCTGGGCCGGGGCCCACTCGACGCAGGTCCCGCCGTTGCCGCTGTAAGAGGACTTGATCCAGAGGGGGGAGGGGGAATCAGTCATCGGGGGGTGCCCTTTCGTGCCTCGTCGAACATGGCCACGGAGGCCGCCTGGGAGTGCGCCTCGGCTTGAAGCTGATGGTAGTACCTCACCAACGGCAGCACAGACGTCAATTCCCTGTCCAAGTACCCGTTGGTTTCGGACTCCACGTAGGACATCACCGAGCGGTCGGGCATGGTCAGCAGGTTCACCTGTCGGCCGAACGGGCGGCGCTCGCCCATGGTGAAGGGGGCCACCTGGATCATGGTGTTGGGTCGTTCGGCGAACTCGATCAGATGGGTCATCTGGCGCTCCATGACAGCGGGGCTGCCGATCACGCGGCGGATGCAGCTCTCGTCCAGCACCACGATCAGGATCGGCGGGTTGCGCCGCGTCAGAATGGACTGTCGGTCCATCAGTGCCTCGACCCGCTCGGCGGCCTGGTCCGGAGTGATGGTGCCCCGTCGCACGTTGCCCTCTTCCAGGACCGTTGCGTACTCCGGCGTCTGGAGCAACCCCGGCACCACGCCGATGTCGAACAATCGGATCTCAGCCGCGCGGTTCTCCTGGCTCAGGTACTCGGGGAAGCCCTCCAGCAGGCTGCCGTTCCGCAGCTCTGTCCACGCGCGTTCGAACGATTCGGCGGTACTGGTGAATCCGAAGACAGTATCCATGCTCCGCGAGAACGGGAGCGTTGGCGGTTTGCGGCCAGTTTCCACCGCAGAGATGTGCCTGCCCGAGTACCCTCCCAGGCCAGCGAGTTCATCCTGCGTCCAGCCGCGCGACTCGCGCGAACTGCGTAAGCGGGCCCCATAAGCGGCCCTCGGGCTTGCTTCCGGGTTCAACGGCTTGATGTTGACCAACGTGCCCTCCCTTTCCGGAACGTTGAAGACGGCCCGACTCTAGGCCACTCTGAAGCCTCTTGGTAGTGGGACAACTACGGAGCGGAGTTGACGTGTGCGAGAACGCGGGTGTGCCGAACGGTCAGGGGCCCTCGGAGAGGTGCTCGGAGGGGCCTTCGGGTGAGCCCGAAGTGCCGCCTCCTGGGGCGTTGTTCCGGGATGAGGGGCGTGGGGGTCGGGTGGGGGAGTTTCGTGGGGTGGTGGGGCCGTACTGGTCGTTGCGGCCGGTGGGGGG